>JAKANP010000020.1 GCA_021812345.1 bacterium
GCTATAAAAGTTATGACAATAATTTCTGATTTGAAAAAAAATAGCAAGACAAGCCAATCCGTACCCGCCAGAATAATTTTAGGGTCATCATCAGAAGGGCGTAAAATTATTATGGAAGAACTCGGTTTTCAATTTGAGATTCTTTCGCCTGATATTGACGAAAAATCTATTCGTCGAAATACGTCGGAAGAATTAGTAACGGCAATTGCTGAAGCAAAAACAAACGCTCTTATTCCAAAAATAACAGAGCCTGCAATTTTAATCACTTCTGATCAGGTTGTGTTGTGCCAGGGCGAAATCTTAGAAAAACCCCGTTCCAAAAAGGAGGCCAGGGAGTTTCTGGATAAATATGCGGAATTCCCCGTTGAAACAGTCGGGGCGATTGTAGTAACCAACACCTTTTCAGGGAAGCGCGCGAAGGGTATTCAAAAATCAAAAATTTATTTTAAACCATTACCACAAGAAGTTATTGAGAGACATATTGAAAGCGGTAAGGCTCTACGTGGGGCTGGTGGATTTCAAATTCACGATAAGGAGTTAAAAAAATACATTGACCGAATTGATGGTACTTTAGATAGCGCAACAGGTTTGTCCAAAGAGCTTGTTTTGAGACTTATAAAAGAGGTGGGCTAGATATTGAAAATAAATATAGTCGGTTTTTTAAAAATGAATTTATCAAAATTATCTTATTGTAAAGGTCGACAGATAAAATAAACCCGCCCGGATTTAGTTGGTATTTTTTAGTAGATCTTTGATATAATTGAAGAGAAAATTTTCTGATTTAGTAAAAATTTTGTTTTATAAAATATGTTTAGCCAAGAAGCACTTGAGATTATATTAGGGATAAAAGGGAAAGTTGATACTACAGCCGAAGAAATGGCTGACAAACTCAATGTAACTTTTTTCCCATACACAGAATCAACCCTTACTGAAAATGTGGTTTCTTTTTCAAATCAATTAAAAGAAACTTTTTTAGAGCTTAAGGTAAACGTAGTGCCTTTTGATGAAGCTTTTGAAACTATTTCTTACTACAGGATAATTCGCCGGTTTTTTAGAGTTACTTTTAATAATGCGATTTTCTTAATCGAAAAAATCTTTAAAGTTGAAACTGCTCGGCACTTTGTCCCACTCGGTGCTTTGAGAAATTTATTAAGACGACGTAAGATTAAAAAAGGTATATCTGTTATCGCTACCGGTGAAAACAAAACTTGGAATTTGCCGATGGACCATACAACTAGTTTTACCGAGAGTTCAGTTATTACGATTGTTGACTGGCCAAATAATATAAAACAGGAATCAGAGTTTGTTCATCATTTTGATACGGCAATGAATTTATTTGCATATCATATGACGAATATTGTTATCGCTGTTGATAAGACAAAATGGCTTCTTTATAATTTCAACGCTTCGCATCCAGTTTACAGCCGTCAAGATAATTTTAAAAATAATGTCCTTCATGCGCTTATTCCGAAAATTGCCGCTCCAATCAGACCACATAAATTTTCAGATTTTATTGTTTTAGATAAACCGTTTGATATAAATGATAGTAAACACAAAATAGCGGTGGCGGATTTAATTAACGGTTCAAAGGAATTTCAAAGGACGAATCTTTACCCGCCGGGCAAAAAAATTTCAGATTTGTTTTTTAGAAATGATTTTTATAAATGGATAGGAAGCATTCATTTGGACGAGAGAAGCGGGATGAGTTTCGGGTTTTTTGCTTATCAGTTGCCGACAAAAACAGAACCACTAATATCAGCCGAAAAATTTACAAAAAAATTTAATTTTTCAATACCAGAAGAAAAAGATTACTTTTATCGCGATGGCCGGCTTTTTATTGAAGTAAACCTACCCGAAGGGCTTTTTTGTTTAAGACTGCCGGAAGTTTGGGTTTTGAGCCAGCGTTCTGGTTGTGATAAAACAAATTTTAATCCGGAGAAAGATTTGGTAAAGCTTGGAATGAAGGACGGTAAAATGTATCTTCAGGCGCCACGTGGTTTGAAGCTCAATAAAGATTATAAACCCTCTTTTGATACGAAAGTTATTTTAGCTCATGCTCTGGGTAACGCCATTGTTGCCTCTTTAGCCAAGTTTTATAAAAGAGATGAAAAATTTACTGAGCAAATTGGTCAAAGAGGATTAGCTATTGCTCACTGGCACGGTTATTTTAATCCAAACAGTATCCCGGAAGGTTTTTTTGTCCACGGAGTATTAAATCCACACGTTGCTTGTTCCTCTCCACAATCGGCTATTTACGCGATAGAGGGGAAATTAGATATATTTTATAAGACCTTAACGGAGAAAAAGGCGTATAATGGGGATATTCATATTGAACCACATCACGGGACAAACATAAATTTTCCATCGCTGGTTGAGTTAGGATTATTTTTAAAAAGTAATCCGTCAGTATCAGTTTTGGGTAATAAATATTTAGATTTGTATTATTTATAAAATGTCATTGTTTTTAGATTATTACAATCTGTCACTTTTTCTGGGGGGGTTAGTTGCCTTACTTTCTGGCACAGCGGTCTATTTTAGTCAAGAACAAAGGTCGGAAGCTTTCCCTTGGATGCTTTTGAATTTGAGTACAGCCGTTTGGAGTTTTGGATATTTTTCAATGATTATGACATCGGACGCAAATGTAGCGAAAATTAGTAATTGGATTTTACATTACGGCGCGATTTTTATTCCGATTTTTTATCTGTATTTTATTGTCAGTCTTACTAAGACATTTAAAATTTATAGCAAGGTGATTTATTTCATTGCGTTAGTCGCAATATTTTTCCTTTTTGTGAATACGAGCGATTTATTTATTTATAAGGTAATACCAAAAACACCTTTTAATTTTGCGCCTGATGCCGGCCCGCTTTACGTATATTTTACCGCCTATTTTTTTGCCGTAGTGATTTTCGCTCAGATTATCTTATACAAAGCAATTACAAAATTAGCTAAAAAAGAAAGGGCTCGTTTATGGATGGTTTTCTTTTCGTCATTAGTCGGATTTATAGGTGGAGGTAGTGTATTTTTTCTAACCTTTAATATTCCGTGGCCACCTTACCCAATAGCGCTTTTTGCTTTTTATCCGATCATTATAACTGTTGCGATTTTAAGGTATAAGCTTTTTAATATAAAAATTATTTCAGCAGAAATATTAACTGGAATAATATGGATCGTTTTATTTTTTCGCACTCTTTTATCAAGCGATATTCAAGAACAAATTATCAACGGCGGAATTTTAATTTTCACCACGTTTTTTGGGGTGCTTCTTATAAAAAATGTTTACAGGGAAGTTTCGCAACGAGAAAAAATTGAACAGCTGGCCGGGCAGTTAGAGAATTTTATTCATTTTTTGAGCCACGAGGTCAAAGGAATTCTGGGTAAAAATAGGATAACTTTCGGCTCTATTCTTGAGGGCGATGCCGGGGAGGTTTCGCCGGAATTGAAAGAGTTGGCTGACCAATCGTTTAAGGATACGACAAGTTCGGTAAATATGGTGATGAACATTTTGCAATCCGCTGACTTAAAAAATGGAAAGCTGATTATGAATAAAGCAAATTTTGATTTTATGGAGGCGGTTAAAGATACCATTGAAAAAATAAAGCCTGATGCGGAAAATAAACATTTGCTTATTGAAACAGATTTAAATAATACAGGTAGTTATATGGTTTTTGGCGATAAAGAAAAAATTGTCGAACATGTTATAAAAAATCTCTTATTAAATGCCCTTACTTATACCCTAAAAGGCAAAATTATTGTTGGGTTGTCAAAACAAAATGGAAAGTTAAGATTCTATGTGAAGGATACAGGACTGGGTTTATCTGAAAGGACAAAGGCGAAACTTTTTACCGAGGGAGGCAAGGGTGACGATTCGTCAAAAATAAATGTTCATTCCACTGGCTACGGACTGTTTTTTGCCAAAGGGATCATTGATGCTCATCAGGGAAAAATTTGGGCGGAATCTGATGGGGAAGGCAATGGTTCAACTTTTTATATCGAGCTTAAGTGTACCTGATTATCGCTTTACATTATATTGTTTTTAGGCGAGAAGATTTTGTGTTATACTCTGTTTATGGCTGAAATTATAACCAGATTTGCTCCAAGTCCGACCGGATATTTGCATGTTGGCAGCGTTAGAACTGCGCTTTTTTCTTATTTATTTGCCAAAAAAAACGATGGTAAGTTTTTATTAAGAATTGAAGATACCGATAAGGAAAGAAGTAAGGAAGAATACACAAAAGAAATAATCAAAGGATTAATGTGGCTTGGTTTGAATTGGGATAATAATCCGCCAATGCGTCAGTCAGACAGGGCAACAATTTATCGGGCATATTTAGAAAAACTTATTTCTGAAGGAAAGGCGTTTATATCAAAGGAGGAACCGCAAGAAAATGATACTAAAGAGGGCGAAAAAACTATTCGTCGAGCAGAAGTTATTCGTCTAAAAAATCCCGGGAAAGAAGTCATTTTTAAAGATTTAATTAGGGGTGAGGTTAAATTCAACACAACAGAGCTCGGCGATATCGTGATTGCTAAATCTCTTGACGAACCGATTTTTCATTTAGCCAACGTTATTGACGATTATGAGCAAGGCGTGACCCATGTTATTCGTGGTGAAGACCATATTTCAAATACCCCTCGTCAGATACTTATTTACGAAGCTTTGGGTTTTACTCATCCGCAATATGCGCATATTCCTCTTGTTTTGGCACCTGACCGTTCAAAACTTTCCAAACGGCACGGGGTTGTTTCATTATCAGAATTTATAACGGCTGGTTACTTGCCGGAAGCAGTTTTGAATTATCTAGCCCTTCTCGGCTGGCATCCGGATAATGACAAGGAAATTTTTTCTCTAAAAGAGTTGATTGGTGAATTTGATTTATCGCGGGTTCAAAAAGGCGGGGCAATCTGGAATGCCGACAAACTTGACTGGGTTAACAAAGAACATCTTTTAAAGATCGGA
>JAKANP010000013.1 GCA_021812345.1 bacterium
TACACGGGCATCACAAACTACGGTGTCGGGTTTCGTTGCTCTCGGTAGTATTACCGTAGTTCACTGACCCACTAAAACCACAACATAGAACGGGCATAATTTAATATAACTATGGACTATCAAAAACTTGTCACTTTCCAAAAATCATACGATTTTACAATCTGGCTGGTCCCGCTTCTTAACAAATTTCCCAAAAACCAGAGATTTACTCTTGCCCAGCAGATTGAAAACGCTTTAATAAATCTTCTTAAATTTCTGCAAAACGGGGTTTTATTGCAAGGACAAAAAAGATTAACCAACTGGCAGGAGGCCAGCCGTGAACTTGATGAAATTAGGTTACTTGTGAGAATTGCCAAGGATTTGCGTTTATTGAGCATCAAGCAATATGGTCTGTGCGCCGAAAAAATAAATGAAATAGGCAAATATCTAAACGGTCTTGTAAAAAGCGCGTCATAAAAAATTTGTTTTATTTGGGCGTTTTAGCAACAGCGAGTTTAGTTTTTGATTGAGCCGAAATGAATCGGCATGTTTGGCATAGCCATGCCAGGCGGAGGAATATGGAGTGGAGGCGGTTAATTTCATCCGCCGGAATGCTCGGGAAACGGTGCTTTTGCGCAGGCGAGTGTGGTGTCTAAAAAGAGTCAGGCCGAGAAAATCAATCCTGTCTATCGGCTGGACCCCGCTTCTTTTTTGATGAAGAGTAAGCTTTAGTTCTTGCTCTAAAAATATTTTTATATCCGATTGCCACGTGAGCAATGTTTTGGGTTTTGCATGAAATAAAATAAAATCGTCCATATATCGGATATAATATTTAGCGCGCAGTTTTTCCTTGATAAAATGGTCCAGTTTATTGAGATAGATATTGGCAAAAAGTTGGCTGGTCAGATTACCTATTGGCAGACCTTTTTCCCCGCGCTTGCTTTCTATAATTTTTTTGATGACAGCCAATAACAGTTCGTCTTTTATCTTATCTTGAATCAAACTTATTAAAATTTTGTGATCAACGGAGTCAAAATATTTCTTGATATCAAATTGCAGAAAATACGCCCGACTTTTGAAATTAAGAGAAACTCCTTGTCTGAAACTTTTTACTCTTTTTATGGCGGAGTGGACGCCTTTTTCTTTCCGGCAGGCATAAGAATCATAAATAAATGTTTTTTCAAAAATCGGGTCAATAATATTGCAAATAGCGTGGTGCATCAATCGGTCGCGAAAAGGAGCTACTTCAATAATTCGTTTTTTTGAATCAATTGCAACAAAGCTTTTGTATCCTCCGTGGCGGTATGTGTTTTGAATCAATTTCTTATGAATTTGAACGATATTTCTTTCGAAATCAATCTCAAACTCCAAGACGTCTTTTCTAAACCGCTTTCCCCGTTTTGTGTCAAAATATGCGTTATGCAGGTTTTTAAAATCACAAAGTTTATCAAATAAATCTTGATTCATAATATAAAGCATTTGAGCCCAATAACCCCGCGAAAATATTTTGATAATTTCGCGGGGATAAGGACTCTTGTGTTCTTTTGCTGTTTTAGCAAAAGAAAAGAGAATGCCAGCAGTATTATTTTCGGCGCAGTGTTTTTGTCCGTAGACAAAGGTATCGGGCCGAAATTTTGCGGTTTTTACACTGCCGAGAGCAACGAAACCCGACATTGTTGTTTGTGTTGCCCGTGTTCCAATTCAAGTTGAGCGCGAAAGGTCCGGCATTAGAGCCGTTGTTCCAATTCGCGCCGCGAATGAAAGCGGTATTTGGCATTACCCTCGTCCATGTTTATTTTAATTTGATTATGCTTTTAGCCGATAGATATATTTCTGACTAAAATAAAAACGGACAAATACGATTATATTCCAATTTAGTATCTTATGTGTTTTTTCTTTAATAACCGTTAGTTTATCGGACGTTGTATTTATAAATGGTTTATAAATTTTAAATTCGCCGATGCTCATGATTTAATAAAAAAGATTGTTGCAGATGACGTATTTATCTCTTGCGCTTGGTATCAATATTGATACCAAAATAAAACAGTTAAATTACAATCTAAAATTATCGTTATGCTATAGCATAACAGTCGTGTTTTTATTAAAATTAAAAGTTATCAAGTATTTTGCGATCGTAAGATGCTTGACGGAAAAAAATAATCCGCGCAAGGCGGAATATTTTTTGTCGGGCCGCCCCGCCTTCATTAAAATTACGGCGGGCAAGCGGGAATCTCACGTCGTCCCGATAAATCGGGACTCTCTAAAACCATTTCGGTTTTAGTATTTCCTCCACGGGGCATTTACAAATGCCCCGACCCCTAAAGATTCGAATCCGTTATCCCAAACAAAAAATAATCCGCACAAGGCGGAATATTTTTTGTCGGGCCGTCCCGCCTTCATTAAAATTACGGCGGGCAAGCGGGAATCTCACGTCGTCCCGATAAATCGGGACTCTCTAAAACCATTTCGGTTTTAGTATTTCCTCCACGGGGCATTTACAAATGCCCCGACCCCTAAAGATTCGAATCCGTTATCCCAAACAAAAAATAATCCGCGCAAGGCGGAATATTTTTTGTCGGGCCGCCGGGATTCGAACCCGGAATCTCACGCACCCGAAGCGCGCATGTTAGCCGTTACACTACGGCCCGTTTTTGTTGTTGTTTTACAATAACTCTAAAATCAAGACAAATCAATAATTTATTTTATAAAATATTTTACAAATTCGGTATTTTTTATTTTGACATTGAGTCGCGCAAGGTCTATATTGTTTTTTATGGAAGATGTTTTTTTTGGAAGCGAGGGGAAAATGTTTGATAAACGAGGAGTGGTAAAAGAAATTTACGATTATATGTCCGCCAGTCCTCAAAGTGTTTATAAAATAATAGTCGGAAGCGATTCTCAACCGCTTTCTTCGGAAAATGCCGATTTTGTCACGGCGATTGTCGTTTATAGAGTAGGAAGAGGGGGAAGATATTTTTGGAGAAGAATAAATAATTCAAAATTTTTTAATTTAAGAGACAGAATTTTAAAAGAAGTGATGCTTTCGCTTGAAACCTCCGTTGAACTTTTGAAGATTTTGAAGGAAAATACAAAAGTGAAGTTTGATTTTGAAGTTCACGTTGATGTTGGTCCCAATGGAAAGACTAGTGAGTTGATAAGCGAAGTAACCGGAATCATAAGAGCTTATAACTTTTCTTTCAAAACAAAACCTGAAAGTTATGCCGCCAGCTCGGTAGCGGATAAACATGTTTGATATTTAAATTTTTTAAAATTAATATTTTTATTTTATGAGAGACACCGTAGTTATTGATATTGAAACAAAAAACACCTTTTTTGACGTCGGCAGAGATAATTTTGGAGGATTGGAAATTTCATTGGTGGGACTTTATTCTTATAATCACGACAAATACATTGCGTTTGAAGAAACAGAATTGGAAAAAGCCGGAGAATATTTAAAAAACAGCGAACTGATAGTCGGATTTGCAATAACCAGATTTGATTTGCCGGTAATGGCGAAACATTATGATTTTGATTTATTTTCTATTCCAAGAATAGATATTTTGGACGAAATAGAACTTCTTACCGGAAAAAGAATTGGATTGGATTTGTTGGCGCAAACAAATTTGGGAGTCGGAAAGAACGGCCACGGACTGGAGGCGGCCAATTTATACAAAGAAGGGAAAATAAACGAGCTTAAAAATTATTGTTTGAACGATGTCAAAATCACCAAGGAACTTTATGATTTGGCAAAAAAACAAGGTCACTTGATGGTTCCTCAGAGATCGGAACCTCAACCGGTTAAAGTTTCTTTTGATTGGAGAGAAAAGCTTTTGTACCAAAGATTGTTTTAATCATAATTTTGGTCATTTTTAATAAGTAGCGCTTGATTAATAAGTTAACATATGTTAACTTATTAATATTCTTAAATTAAAACTGGAACATGCATAACAAGAAAATAATAAAACCATTTATTTCCGTTGCCGATTTGGCCCGGCAGATGGGGATTAGCAGAATCGCTGTCTTCAAAAAGATAAAAAATGGAAATATTGATGCGCAAAAAATTGGAAGAAACTATATAATTTCAAAAAGAGAAGCTGAAAGAGTTTTGGGAATTATCCTTGGCAGAAAGGAGAAGGAATTTTTAACCAAAGCAGTCAAAAAGACGGTAAAAGAATACGGTCCGGCATTATTTAGATTGGGAAAAGAATGAATAAAATAAAAAGAATCACAATTCCTTGGGTTCATTTTGTTGCATATAGATTAGCTGCGGAGTTAATGCTATATAACGAGCCGATTCCGGATTTTTCCACCAGATTTCCCAACGTTCTTGAGTCGTGCATTGAGACGCCATTTCAAACATATGCAAAAAAACCTCTATATAGAGGACTTATTGGAAAAGCAACGGCGCTTTTTTATTTTATAATAAAAAATCATCCATTTCAGAATGGAAATAAAAGAATCGCCGTAGTTACTCTCATCGCTTTTCTTTTTGAAAATAATAAACGAATGAATAAAGTTACAAACGATGAATTATATTCGTTTGCTGTTTATGTGGCGAAGAGTAGTTCGGAAGATAAAGATATTGTTATGGATAAAATTTATAAATTTTTATCAACCAAAACAAAAAGAATATGAACATGAAACAAATTTATCTTGATTATGCGGCAACGACTCCGACCGATCCGGAAGTTTTTGAAAAAATGAAATTTTTTTTTGAAAACGACTCTCAAGATTTCGGCAACCCGAGCTCTTTGCATTATTTTGGCCAGAGGGCTCAGGGCGCTTTGGATTTTTCCAGACAAAAGATAGCTCAAACTATAGGCGCTAATTTCAGAGAGATAATTTTCACTTCTTCGGCTACGGAGGCCAATAATTTGATAATCCGCGGAGTTATTGATGCTGTTGAAAATAATTTTAAAAATAGCGCGCGCAATATTTTGCCTAAAATTATTGTTTCATCGGTTGAGCATCCTTCCGTTTTGGAAACGGTTAAAGGTTTAGAGAGCAGAAAGATGGCGGAGGCGGCTTATTTGCCGGTTGATAAAAATGGATTGGTGGATTTATCCGTTCTTGAAAAAGAATTAAACGAGAATGTCGTTTTGGTGTCTGTGATGGCGGTCAATAATGAGATAGGAACCGTCGAGCCGATTGAAAAAATAGCAAAATTGATCGGTGATTATAGAAAATCAAAACAAGATAACAAAGAAATTAAATATCCATTATTTCATTGCGACGCCACTCAGGCTTTTAATCTTTTTGACTTGAATGTTATAAAGAGCGGTGTTGATTTAATGACTTTTTCTTCTCACAAAATTTATGGACCAAAAGGAGCCGCCGCCGCGTATATAAAAGGAGGAGCCGACAAGGCTTATTTTATCAAACCGATTACAACCGGTGGAGGACAGGAATACGGATTAAGAGCGGGAACGGAAAATATTCCGGCAATTGTGGGATTTGCTTATGCCGCCGAAAAATCATTTATGTTGTTTAAAAAAGAAAAAGAAAGATTGGATAAAATATCCAAGTCTTTTATAGAAGAAGTCAAAAAAGAATTTCCCGAAGCTGAAATTAACGGTTTTTCCGAAAACAAATCTCCTCACATAGTCAATTTATATTTCCCGCATAACAAAAATATCGGGATTTCGTTAGATTTAATGGGGATATCGGCATCTGCCGGTTCGGCCTGCGCTCAAAGAATCGAAAAGCCGTCGCACGTATTGAAGGCTATGGGATTTTCCGATGACAGGATTAGTCAGAGCATTCGTTTTAGTTTCGGAAGATTTTTCTCTCAAGACGATATTCGCCAATCGGTTGAAAAAATATCTCAAGCTTTAAAAAATAAAAAAAATAATTAAAATTAATTAAAATTTTTATAATTAATAAAATTTAAAAATATGTTTCATCAAAAAATATCGTCATTAAGCAAAAAAGCCAAAGAAAATAAAATATTCATTACGGTTGCTGTTGTTGCTTTTGCCGGAGGAATTATAGGAGGAGCGCTTGCCGCTCCCGCCTACACTCGCGCCAGCATTTTTGGAGACATTTATCAGGGAATTGTAAATGGTCTTGGCGGGACTTCTTCAAGCTCAATTTCGGGTTTAAACTTAAATTCCAATTCTTCAAATTCTTCCGCTCCATCGGTGTCCAATGATTATGAACAAGCAGTGATTAACGCTGTTCAAAAAGCGTCTCCGGCCGTCGTTTCAATAGTTATTTCAAAAGATGTTCCGGTTGTTGAGCAGTGTCCGTATAACCCATTTTCCAATTTGCCCCAGCAGTTTCAGCAATTTTTTGATTTTGGAAATGGCAATCAACAATTATATCAGCCGTGTAATACCGGCAAAACACAAAAACAGGAAGTTGGAGGAGGATCCGGATTTATTATTTCTTCGGATGGTTTAATACTGACCAACAAACATGTAGTAAGTGATACCTCGGCCGATTACACCGTTTTTACCAACGATGGGAAAAAATATACGGCAAAAGTTTTAGCCAGACATCCGACTTTGGATATCGCTTTGGTTAAAATTCAAGCGACAAATTTACCGACGGTAGAGTTGGGGGATTCGAGTAATTTAAAATTGGGACAAACTTCTATTGCTATCGGAAATGCTTTGGGAGAATTTAGAAACACGGTTTCGGTGGGAAATGTTTCGGGATTGGCCAGAACTCTTACCGCTTCGGATGGGAGCGGCAATGCCGAAACTTTAGATAATGTTATTCAAACTTCTGCGGCTATTAATCCGGGAAATTCCGGCGGACCGCTTTTGGATTTGTCGGGAAGAGTTATCGGTATAGACACGGCAATGGTGTCCGGAGCTCAAAATATAGGATTTGCCATTCCGATAAATTACGCCAAAAAATCCATTCAATCGGTTATCAGTTCAGGGAAAATTAGCGTTGCTTATTTGGGAGTAAGATACATAATGTTGACTCCCGACGTTGCCAGCCAGTACGGAATTAAACAAACTTCCGGCGCTTTGATAAAAGGAGATTCCAATAATTTTGCGGTTGAGAAAAATTCTCCCGCCGAAAAAGCCGGCCTTCAAGAGGGAGATGTCATTACTCAAGTTGATGGGCAAACTATTGATTCGCAAAATCCTTTAGCGTCAATTATTTCTCAAAAAAATCCCGGAGATACCATAACTATAACTTTCATCAGAAATGGAAAAACAATGACAGCAAGCGTTACTTTAAGCGAGAGAAAATAACTTTAAAAAAATAAAAAAAGCCGGCTGATTAAATAAATCAGTCGGTTAATTTTTGAGACAAGCACCATCCAAGTTCATTGATGATGCGCAAAATTGGTCTTGAAATATGATAAATAAACCGCGATAATATGTGTGTTATGTGTTATTGACAAAGCGATTAGTTGAAGTTTAGAGTATTGTTTCGTCGGAATATTATAATATGAACAATTTTAACAAATTTACAATAAAAGCTCAGGAAGCTCTTCAAGGGGCTCAAGAGATTGCCGCTGAGAAGAATCACGGGGAACTAAAAGCCATTCATTTACTGGCTTCTTTGATTTTAGACGCTCAGTCATTGGTTTTGCCGATTTTAAATAAAGCCGGAGTCAATGTTGAGCAATTGGAAAAAGAAATTCAGGAAGAATTAAACAGGCAGCCGAGAATTTTTTCGGCCACTCAATTTTCTCCCGGGCAACTTTATCTTTCTCAAGAATTGATTCAGATTTTAGACAGAGCTGGAAAAATTTCGATTGCCAAAAAAGACGAATTTATTTCCTGCGAACATCTTTTGGCGGCCATTGCCGAAGTGCCATCTTCCGCTTTCAATATTCTTTCCCGATTTAATTTCAGCAGCGCGATGGCGCTAAAACTTATTGACGAATTAAGAGGAAACGCCAGAGTCGTCGACGAATCTCCCGAGAGCAAATTTCAAGTAATTGAAAAATATTCAATCAATCTTACTCAAAAGGCCCGCGAAGGAAAACTTGATCCGGTTATCGGACGGGATGAAGAATTAAAAAGAGTTATTCAAGTTCTTTCCCGAAGGACAAAAAATAATCCGGTTTTAATCGGAGAGCCGGGAGTGGGTAAAACCGCGGTAGTTGAAGGATTGGCTCAAAAAATTGTTTCCGAAGAAATTCCCGAAAGTTTGAAAGGAAAAGAAATTTTAATGCTTGATTTGGGATCTTTGATTGCCGGAACAAAATTCAGAGGAGATTTTGAAGACAGATTGAAAGCTTTTATGAAAGAAATTCAAAGCTCTCAGGGAAAGCTGATTTTATTTATTGATGAAATTCATACTATTGTTGGAGCAGGCGCGGCCGAAGGGGCAATTGATGCTTCCAATCTTTTAAAACCGGCTTTGGCAAGAGGAGAGCTTAGAGCTATTGGAGCAACGACAATAAAAGAATATCAAAAATATATAGAAAAAGATTCCGCTTTAGAAAGAAGATTCCAGCCGATTATGGTTGACGAGCCCTCTATTGACGACAGCATCGCCATATTAAGAGGCCTTAAAGAAAAATATGAAATTCATCACGGGATCAGAATTTCCGATGAGGCGATTGTTTCGGCGGTTAATTTGTCGGCAAGATATATAACCGACAGATTTCTACCGGATAAAGCGATTGATTTAATTGATGAGGCGGCGGCGGCAAGAAGATTAGAATCAGACAGCGTTCCTTCCGAAATAGAACAAATAAGAAGGCAGATCACTAAATTGGAAATAGAAAAATCGGCGCTTTTAAACGAGAAAAACCAAAAAAGCAAAATACGTTTGAATGAAGTTGAAAAAAAATTAATTGATTTAAAAAAAGAGGAATCACAAACAGCTTCAGTTTGGAAAAAGGAAAAGGAAGAATCATCCAAAGTACATGAAATTCAAAAGAGATTTGAAGAGGCCAGAAGAGAGGCGGAAACGGAAGAAAGAAGCGGTAATTTTGAGAAAGCCGCAAAATTAAAATACGGAGAAATTCCTCAGTTGGAAAAAGAATTGGCACTTTTTGAAAAAAAGAGAAATCAAAAAAATAAAATAAAAAAATCATCGGCTTTTGTGAAAGAGGGTGTGGACGAGGAAGATATCGCTCAAGTGGTTTCAAGATGGACCGGAATACCTGTTTCCAAAATGCTTGAATCGGAGACCGAAAAACTTTCCAAAATTGAAGAAATCTTACGCCAAAGAGTTATCGGTCAAGACAAGGCTGTTTCTGCCGTGGCGAGCGCCTTAAGACGGGCAAGAGCGGGTCTTAGCGATGAAAATAAGCCTATCGGGTCATTTATATTTCTGGGTCCGACCGGAGTCGGAAAAACGGAGCTGGCAAGAGCATTGGCTGAATTTATGTTCAATGATGATAAATCTCTTATCAGAGTGGATATGTCGGAGTTTATGGAAAAACATTCGGTTTCTAAATTAATCGGCTCTCCTCCCGGATATGTCGGTCACGAAGAGGGCGGATACCTCACGGAAACAATCAGGCACAGGCCTTACAGTTTGATTTTGTTTGACGAGATAGAAAAAGCCCATCCGGAAGTTTTTAATATTTTGCTTCAGGTTCTTGATAACGGCAGGTTAACCGACTCAAAAGGAAAAACGGCCAATTTTAAAAATACGATTATAATTTTGACTTCAAACATCGGTGGAGAATACTTTTTATCATCTTCTGTTGGAAGAATCGGATTTGCAAGAGAAGGAGACGAAGAAGAACAAAAGAAAGTTTCTGCCAAAGAAGTTGAAGAAAAAGTTCTTTCTCAGCTTAAGGAAAACTTCAGGCCGGAATTTTTGAATCGATTGGACGAGATAATTTTGTTTAATCCGTTAACTCAAAAAGAAATTTCGAAAATTGTTGAAATTCAATTGAACGAATTGGTTATAAAAAGAATGCAGGCCAAGGGATATAAAATTGAAATAGGCGATAGCGCCAAAAAGTTTATTGCCAAAGAAGGATTTGATCCCACTTTTGGAGCCAGACCGATTAAAAGAGTGATCCAAAGGCAGATTTTGGATAAGCTGGCGGACAGAATAATAAGAAAAGAAATTCATGGAAATAAAAAAGTTAAAATCGGCTTTAAAAAGCCAGACCATATTACTGTCGGCTAACGCTTTTATTTTTGGAGCTTTGGCTTTTGTAGCGGGAACGTCCCGACTGTTTTTTTGGATTTTAATTTATTTGGCGGATGCCGCTTATATCCGATTGAAATTTTCCAAAAACGAAGAATCAAATCCGAATCTGATGTTCGCTTCTTTTTTGTTTTTGGCGATTTCTTTGGTTTGGTTTTCTCAAAATACGAATGTGGCGTTTGTAGTTTCTGCCATTTCCGCAATTTTAATGTTTATATTTTTAGGAAGCCAGATTTTTTATTTTTCAAAATCAAAAATAGCGCTTAATATTTTTTATCAGTCAATTATTTTCGGTATTGCCGTTTATTTTGCTTCCGTTTCCCCGTTTAATGTTTGGTGGGGAGCGGTGCCGCTTGCCTTTTATGCCATCTATGGGGCAACCAGGGATTATTTAAGAATAGAAACCGGCGGTTTTGACAGAAGAAAAAAAACATATTCTTTGGTATTTTCTCTTTTGGCGGTGGAATGTATTTGGCTGGCGTCGCTTCTGCCGTTTGGATTTTTAAATTCGGGGGCGATAGTTTTGATTTTTTCCGTTATGTCTAACGATATCTTCTTGCGTCATTTGTCGGGAAAAATAAAAAAGACGGACGTAATCAAAAATTCGATTGTAATGGCATTGCTTACGATTTTGATTTTTATTGCCAGTTCAATTTAATATGGAAGAAATAAAAATAAAAAGCGACAGCGCTTCTTTAACTAAAAAACTTGCCAAAAATTTTGCTCCGGTTTTTTTAAAAGATTATTTTTTTAAAAACAAAAGTCAAATTATAACTTTTGAAGGCAATCTGGGGGCGGGGAAGACCTCTTTTATTCTTGGATTTTTGGATTATTTTGGGATTAAGCCCAATGCCGCCAGTCCGACTTTTGTTATTATGAAAAAGTATCGTCCTATAAAAAATTCAAAATATGAAAATGAGACAATTGAAAATATTTATCATATAGATGCTTACAGATTAAGCTCAAAAAAGGATTTGGAGATTATAGGGTTTCGAAATGTTTTAGAAAATCCGAAGAATATTATCTTAATCGAATGGCCGGAAAGAATAAAAGACGCCAAATTTAAAAATAAAATTTCCGTAAAAATGGATTACGGCAAAAAAGAAAACGAAAGAATGATCTATCTTAAAAAATAATCCCCGATGAACGGGGATTATTGATTACCAGTGCCAATAGATGCCGTTATTTTTTTCTTCAATTACCAGTGTTCTAATTTGCCGTGACCAACTATCCAGATAAACGCTTGGCGTGAATGAAACGGTTCTTCCATTGGGCAAAAAAATCGTCAGCAAAATTGATATATTCCGTGTATTATAATAGTTTCCCCAACCGGAGTAGATATCAAAGCTGAAAGTGGAATGAGGCGTCACGTCCTTTTGATTGTATCCTACCGTAAGCGATGCCGTGTAATTGGTATCGTTTCTGAATACAATCAAATTTGAATAATACTGAATTCCGCCGACCCACGAAGTTCTGATTTCCGGTCCCCATGGTGTCGCCATCGTCATTGTTTCGCACGACGACAGGGCGATTGCCGAGAAAATAATCGCGACAGCAACGGAAATATTTTTCATTTTTTGCCTCCTTTTGTTCTTTTATTATTATACAAAATAATTATTAATTAGTCAATCTGAAATGATTTGTTTTTGGGAGATTGAGCTACCCGTATTTTTAGACATCCGATTTTTTGAGTTTGAGGAATATTTTTTTAAGATGTATAATTATCAAAATGGCTGATAAACCGAACAATCTTCAAGACCAATTATCAAAAATGAGGCGGGAAGCCGAAGAGCGAGACGCTAAAAAGCGGGCTTCTTTTAGCCATCTTTCTTATCTGGATCCATCAAAAATTTCAGTGAGTTTGGATGCTTTAGGAATCATCCCAGAATCAAAAGCCAAAGAATCGGCTCTGGCGTTAATTGCCATTAAAGAAACAAAAATAGCGGCCATAGTCATTGACCCTGATTTTTCAAAAACAAAAGAAGTTTTGGAAGAATTGAAAAAACAAGGATATCAAATAAATATTTTTGTTGTTTCTGCCAGTTCTTTCAATTATGCTTTAACTTTTTATAAATTTGTTTCAAAAAAAAGAGAGGACATAAGCGGAAAAGTAAATGTCGGAGAATCGGAAAATAATGACAAGCAAGTGGGTAGTGAGCAAAGCATGGACACCATACCCAAAGTTGTTGAGGCGATAAAGAAAGTAAATGAATCGGGGAAAATTCCCGAACTTTTTGAAACGATTCTTTCCGGAGCTTTATTTACCAAGTCGTCCGATATTCACATTGAACCTTCTGAAGAAAGAGTCAAATTGCGTTACAGAATTGACGGAAATTTAAACGATGTTTTTGGTGAAATTAATCACCAAGTTTATCGTTCTTTGCTTTCCCGCATAAAACTTCTTTCCAATTTAAAACTAAATGTTCGTGACGAACCGCAAGATGGAAGGTTTACCATAAATTTGCCGGGCAAGGACGTGGAGGTTCGTGTCGCTATTGCTCCTTCTGAATTTGGAGAAGTTGTGGTTATGCGTATTTTGGATCCTGACGCCATAAATTTATCGCTTCAAGATTTGGGATTAAGAGATGACGATTTAAAAATTGCTCAAGAACAGTTGGACAGGCCTTATGGAATGGTATTAAACACAGGACCTACCGGTTCCGGTAAAACCACAACTCTTTACGCTTTTTTGAGACATAAAAACACACCGGACATTAAAATAATTACCATTGAAGACCCGATAGAATATCATTTGGAGGGAATTGAACAGACTCAAGTTAATGATGAGGCGGGCTACACTTTTGCCGGCGGATTGCGTTCTTTAATGAGACAAGACCCGGATGTTATATTGGTGGGTGAAATCAGAGACAAGGAAACGGCAGAAATTGCCGTGCAGGCGGCATTAACCGGCCACTTGGTGCTTTCAACGGTTCATGCTAATGAAGCGGCGGCGGCAATACCGAGATTGCTTGATTTAGGAGTAAATCCTCTGAGTTTGGCGCCGGCTTTGAATTTGTTGATTGCTCAAAGATTGGTGAGAAGATTATGCAAATTTTGCAAAGCCGAAGATCAAATATCGGCAGAATTGAAAGAAAAATTGGAAAAATATATAAATAAAATTCCAAACAGGGTTGATAAGGAAAAATATTTAAAAGATATGAAAATATACAAACCGGTCGGCTGTGATAAATGCAATAATACCGGTTATAAAGGCAGAGTCGGAATTTACGAACTGCTTGTTATAAATCCTCAAATGCAGGAGATGATAGTTAAAGGTTCCGGACAGCTTGCCATACAAGAAGAGGTTAAAAAAACCGATTTTGTTAATATGCAACAAGACGGTATTTTAAAAATAGTTTCGGGAATGACTACTTTCGAAGAAGTTGAAGGGACAGCGGGAAAAATTGTCTGGGAGTGAAGAACTTCAGAATGTGATTATAAAATTGATAGATTTATTGTAAATTATCAAAACCGCAATCTCATAAAGAAAGCGGTTTTTAAAAAAAATATTTGTGCGCCTGGTAGGGATCGGACCTACGACATCTACTTTATAAGAGTAGCGCTCTACCACTGAGCTACAGGCGCTTTGTAAAAATCATTGTATAAAAAAGAATCAGTTTTTGCAAACAAAAAACGCCGTGAAAAACGGCGATTTTGTTTTTATATCTCTACCGGTTTTATTCCGGATTTTTTTATCATTGCATCAAATTCCTCTTTTTCTATAGTTTCTTTTTCCATGAGAGTGCCGGCAATTTCATCCAGCGTCTTTCTTCTTTGGGTGATTATTTTTTTGGCGGCATCGTAAGCTCTTTTAACCAATTTTTCCACTTCGCGGTCGATTTCGAGCGCTGTTTCTTCGGAGTAATTTTTTTCGGTTGAAATTTCTTTTCCGAGAAAAACCAATTCCTGAGTTTTGCCGAAAGTTATCGGTCCGAATTTTTCACCCATTCCATAACGGGTAATCATCTTTCTTGCCACATCGGAAGCGATCTGCAAATCATTGGATGCGCCGGTGCTTAAATCTTTGAAAACAATTTCTTCTGTTGAATATCCTCCAAATGCAACAGCCAGATCAGCCATAAATTGTTTTCTGGTTTTAAGATGAATATCTTCAAGCGGAAGTTTTAGCGTATATCCGCCGGCTTGTCCGCGGGCAATGACCGAAATTTTATGAACCGGGTCGGCATGTTTTAAGGAGGCGGAAACCAAAGCGTGTCCGGCTTCGTGATAGGCGGTTATTTCTTTTTCTTTTTTTGAAAGTGTGCGAGATCGTCTTTCGGGACCAAGCAAAACTTTTTCTATTGATTGATACAGATCGTTTTGAAGTATTTCTTTTTGCCCCTTGCTTGCCGCCATGATAGCGCCTTCGTTCATTAAGTTTTCAAGGTCGGCTCCGGAAAATCCCGGGGTGCGAACGGCAATCTGTCTCAAGTCAACTTCTTTTGATAACGGTTTGTTTCGTCCGTGAATTTTTAATATCGCTTCTCGGTCATTTATATCGGGCAAATCCAAAACAACTCGTCTGTCAAACCTTCCCGGTCTTAAAAGCGCCGGGTCTAAAATGTCGGGCCTGTTGGTTGCCGCCAATACAATCACCTGGGCGTCTTTTTCAAATCCATCCATTTCCACTAGAATCTGGTTTAATGTCTGTTCTCTTTCGTCGTGTCCTCCGCCGACTCCGGCTCCGCGTTCTCTTCCAACAGCGTCAATTTCATCTATAAATAAAATTGCAGGGGCCGCTCTTTTGGCTGTAGAAAAAGCGTCTCTGGTGCGTGAAGCGCCGACGCCGACAAACATTTCTACAAATTCGGAAGCGCTAATATGGAAAAACGGAACTCCAGCTTCTCCGGCAACTGCTCTTGCTAGCAGAGTTTTTCCTGTTCCGGGTTGACCTAAAAGCAAAACTCCACGTGGAATCTGGGCTCCAAGATCCAAATATTTTTTTGGATTTTTAAGAAAATCAACAACTTCCATCAGCTCTTGTTTTGCTTCCTTTAGTCCGGCAACGTCGGCAAAAGTGGCGCGATCTTTAAATGATGAAAAAAGTTTTATGTTTGATTTTCCGAAAGAAAATGCCTGATTGGCTCCGGCTTTGGCTTGCCTGAACGTCCACCAAAAAAATGCTCCGATTAAAATCAAAGGAACTAAAGTCGGAATCAAAATTCCCGCCCAATATTTCCACCCCGATTCGTTGACTATTTCCAAAGGAATTTGAGATAAAGTTTTTGGATCAACCCCGTAATTTTTGAGGGTATCGGACAGGCTGGTTTCCACTTCTTTTTGAGTTTCAACATTACTGTTATCTTTCAAAACGGCATCAACAGTATTTCCGGAAACGGAAATGCTTTTGACTTGCTGATTGTTTATATCGTTGGCTAAATCATTGAGCGTGATTTGTTTGGGCGCTTGTTGCCCGGAATATAAAGACGAGAAAAGAGTCAAAATGACTATAAAGGTTAAAATGACCAGAAAAAAGTTTTTTATTATTTTTCCCGAAGCGCTTGTTGTTTTTTTTATTTTCATATTTTTATTTTGAATAATTATAAAACATCGGAAGATAAGTTTAAAGCCAAAACCTTTTTCTGTCAAAAAAACGCCCCGATTGAATCAGGGCGTTTTTTAAATTTTATTTCTTCAATTTCATTCCTCGACAAACTCGGAATAAAGTTAAAAAAGATTACTTTTTCAACTTTAAAATGATTCTTTTTTCCGCAGGCTTGATACTTGAGATAATAAAATCGTATCCACTTCCTATTTTAATGGCTTCTTTCATTTTTTCGGAACTTTCAAATTCGGAAACATGAATCAATCCTTGCAGGTCGTGATCCAAAGCAATTAAAGCTCCAAATGGATTAAATTTAGCGACCACTCCTCTTACCTCTTGATTGATGGCAAAATATTTTTCGGCTTCATCCCATGGATTTGGTTTTAATGCTTTGAACGAAAGCGTTACGCGTCCGTCCTTGATTTCTATGATTTTAGCTTTCATCAAATCATTGACCTTAACTGATTCTTTGGGGGAATCTATGAGTTTGTGATCTATTTCACTAATGTGGACCAGTCCTTCAATTGACGGGTCGTCGGCAAATTTAACAAAAACTCCGAAATCCGCCATTCCGGCAACGATAATATCAACTATGTCTCCGATATGATATTTTTCCAAACTCTTTTTGACGCCCTCTCCGGTAACTTCCTTTTCGGATAAAATCAATTTTTCCGCTTTGGCATTGAAATCCAAAACTTTAACTTCAAGCTCTGTCCCGATAAGTTTTTTTAGCTCTTCCAATATTTTTGACTTATCGCTGTCTTCTACGTGAGGGTAGTGGGCGGTTGAAAGTTGCGAAACCGGAATAAATGATTTTATTCCGTAAAGATCGGTCATTAATCCTCCGCTGTTAGCGGAAATAATCTTTACCATAACCGTTTCTCCCGACTCCCTAAGTTTTTTAATTTCCTGCCAATTTTGTTGCCAAAGGGCTTTGACTAAGGAAATTTCTATAAACCCCTCGTCATTCTCGGGAAGAGTGATAGTGACGGAACATTTTCCTCCGACATTTATATTTTTTAAAATGTCTTTGGCGTTTAACATTTCCGAACCGTAAAGAATTCCCGTTCCTCTGCCTTCTATATCAAAAAAAGCGGTCTGATTATTTTTGCTGAGCAAGGTCGCTTCAAAAACATTTCCTTCTTTTATTGGCAAAGCAAAATCGGGATTGTTTTTTAAAACGTTGTTTAAAGGATGATTTTTCTTCGGCTCTTCTGTTGTTTGTGTTTTCATATTTTTTTACAAAAACAATTTTAAAAGCGGGGCTACCGCTAAAATTGTCTAAAAATACTACCTAAAAAAATGTTGCAAATCAAGCTTATTGGTGGTATATTGGATAGGCGCGGTAATGATTTTTAATTGATAATTTGCCGCTATTTTTGATTTTATATTAATTTTTTATGGTTATTACTTGGAACGGGGAGGGATGTTTTAAATTTCAAAACGGAGAGAATTCGCTTTTGACCGACTTGCCGGACGATTCTTCGGGGATAGCGTCTCCCAGGTTTAAAACCGATGTTTTGCTTAAAACTATAACGCCATGGCCGGGAAATCATTCGGAAAGCAACTCTGACAATGTTATTATCGGTGCCGGGGAATATGACGTTAAGGGCATAAAAATAAAAGGCGCCGAATTGGTTGACGAATCTTCCTCAAAATTTTTTAAAACAGTTTACTCTATTATTTGGGATGAAATTACTATTGGAATTTTAGGACACATTGCCGGAGATTTGCCGCCGAATATAATGACCGATTTTGAAGAGCTCGATATTTTAATCGGTCCGGCCGGGGGAGAGCCGTTTATTTCTCAGGAAAAAATGGCGAAACTAATCAAACAACTTAATCCAAAAATTTTTATTCCGTCTTTTTATAAAATATCCGGACTAAAAAGAAAAACCAAGGACATAAAAGATTTCACCTCCGATTTTAACGGAGAGGTAAAGACGAATCAGGACAAATTTGTTTTTAAGAAAAAAGATTTAGCCGATATAAAAAAAACAAATATAATATGTTTAACGGTTTAAAACAGAGATTATATAAATTAAGAAATGAAAGCGCTGATAAAAGAAAAAAAGTTTTTTGGATTTGGACGTCGCTGATATTCGCTGTTGTCGTGGTATTATGGATTGTTTTTGGCGGGGCATTCAGTATTGGAGGAAATTTTGGAGACAGTGGTTCTTTTAGAGAGATAGAGTCGGCTTGGAATAATGTCAAGAATGTTTTTGGGTCATCAAGCCAGGAGCTTTCACAAGCTAAAAACCAAATAAATACTTTAATTAATTACGCCACTTCAAGTTCAACTGCTTCAACTACGAATGCGACAACGACAGAACGGCAAATTGGCACGTCAACCGATCAGCAAGCGACTACAACCAACCAATGAAAAATAAAGACGAAAAACATAAAAAAAATAAAGATTTAGAACCGCAAGACACAAATAAGGAACCGGTAAGGGAAGCCAATCTTCAGGTTGCCGAAATAACCAAAGAGCTTGAAACTTCGTATTTGGATTACGCAATGTCGGTTATTGTTTCACGCGCTTTGCCCGATGTTCGCGACGGTCTAAAACCGGTTCATCGCAGAATATTGTGGGCAATGTGGGATAGCGGAATAACTCATTCGGCAAAATACAGGAAATCTTCAAACGTCGTTGGAGAAGTTTTGGGAAGATACCATCCTCATGGAGATATGGCGGTTTATGATGCCATGGTAAGAATGGCGCAAGATTTTTCTTTGCGCTATCCGATGATTGACGGACAAGGAAACTGGGGTTCCATTGATGGAGACAATGCCGCGGCCATGCGTTATACAGAAAGCCGACTTTCAAAGATAGCCGAAGAAATGCTGGCTGATATAGAGAAGGAAACAGTCAATTGGTTGCCAAACTATGATAACAGCCGAAAAGAGCCTCAAGTTTTGCCGGCAAAAATTCCAAATCTTTTAATCAATGGCGTTTCCGGAATCGCCGTCGGTATGACAACTTCCATTCCGCCTCATAATTTATCGGAGGTTATCGACGCTTCTTTGCATTTGATAAAAAATCCTCAAAGTTCAACTTCCGAATTGATGGAGTTTGTTAAAGGCCCCGATTATCCGACCGGAGGAATTATCTATAACAGAAAAGGAATTATTGATGCTTACAATACCGGTCAAGGTTCTATAACCTGCAGAGCCAAAGCCGAAATTACCGAAAGAAAAGCCGGGCAATTTAATATAGTCATTTCCGAGATTCCTTACATGGTAAACAAATCGGAACTTATTCAAAAAATTGCCGCGCTTGTGGGAGATAAAAAAATTGAAGGAATAAAAGATTTGCGCGACGAAAGCGATAAAGACGGATTATCCATAGTGATTGAATTAAAAAACGATATTTCTCCTCAAAAAATATTGAATCAGTTGTATAAGCATACGGATTTGCAAAAAGATTTTCATATGAATTTAATTGCTTTGGTTAACGGCATTCAACCGCAACTGCTTTCCTTAAAAGAAGTTTTGGAACAATACATATTGCATCGCAAAGAAATTGTTAAGCGAAGAACCGAATTTGATTTGGCGCGCGCCAAAGAAAGAGCTCATATCTTGGAAGGGCTCGTTAAGGCTCTTGACCATATTGATGCAATTATAGCGACAATAAAAAAATCGAAAGACAAAGAAGATGCCCGTAAAAATTTAATCAGCAAATTCAAATTAACCGACCTGCAGGCGACGGCTATTTTGGAAATGAAATTGCAAACCCTCGCTTCTCTTGAAAGAAAAAAAATAGACGACGAGCTCAAAGAAAAAAGAAATTTTATAAAAGAATGCGAAGCTATTTTGTCTTCACCTAAGAAAATTTTGGAAGTAATCGAAAAAGAACTCGCCGAGATAAGAGAAAAATACGGAGATGCCAGAAGAACTCAAGTGATCCAGAACGGATTGACGGAATTTAACGATGAAGATTTGATTGCTCAAGAAGAAACCATAATCACTCTTTCTTCCAGCGGATATATCAAGAGAGTCCCTCCCGAAACTTTCAAGGTTCAAGGGAGAGGCGGTAAGGGAATAATAGGTTCCGAAGTAGGCGAGGAAGATTTTCTTACTCATCTGACTGCAGCCAAGACTCACGATAATATTCTGTTTTTTACCGACAGCGGGAAAGTTTTTCAAACAAAAGTTTACGAAATCCCTCAAGGATCAAGAACTGCCAAAGGGAAAATTATTCATAATTTTTTGGATATTCCACCCGAAGAAAACGTTAATACTATTTTGGCTTATGATTCAAAATCGGAAGATATGAAATTCTTAGTGATGGCGACTGCAAATGGAGTAATCAAAAAAACTCCCATAGAAGATTTTGAAAACGTGAGGCGAAGCGGAATCATTGCCATTAATTTAAAGAAAGGAGATAACTTGAAATGGGTCAAGCCGTCATCGGGCAATGATCAAATAATTTTAGTCAGCGCCAACGGCCAAGCCATAAGATTTAAAGAATCTCAATTAAGACCGATGGGGCGTTCGGCTTCCGGAGTCGGCGGGATGAGATTAAAAAAAGGCGATCTTATTGTCGGATTGGATATCATTAGAGAAAAAAGCGCCGACAGACTTTTAATTGTCACCGAAAAAGGATTTTCCAAACAAACTTCAATTAAAGAATACAAAGTTCAATCTCGCGGAGGCAGTGGCATCAGAACTGCCAATGTTAGCGATAAAACCGGCAAGGTTGTTACTTGCAAAATAATAAATCAGGAACAAGAAGTGATAGTTCTTTCGGCAAAGGGGCAGGTTATAAAAACAGCGCTTTCCGATATTAGAATAAGCGCTCGCGCCACTTCAGGTGTCCGCGTGATGCGACCAAAAGAAGGAGATAAAATTGTTGCCATCACTTGTTTGTAAAAAATAATTCTCCCTTTTATAAAGGGAGTACGCCGTTAGGCGGGAGGGATTTGTTTTAATAAATCCTCCGTCCTTCGACTTCGCTCAGGACAAATCTCTTCGGCAAAACTCGGGCCACCTCCTTTAAGAAAGGAGGAATTATAAAACTATTCCCCCTTTTATAAAGGGAGTACGCCGTTAGGCGGGAGGGATTTCATAAATAACAATAACAAATCCTCCGGCGCTTCGCGCCACCTCCTTTAGAAAAGAAGGAATTATAGAAGTTATCCACTACCCCCCCCCTTAAAAATATGTTATTATCTATAATAAGATAAAAAAACATTCTTTTACGAAATTACAAAAATAATTGTATCATTTCATAAAAAAGTGTTATTATCTATAATAAATAAGATAAATAAAATATAAAAAAATGTATCAAATAAGAAATGAAGAATCTTTTACTCTAATTGAACTTCTAGTAGTAATTGGTATCTTAGCTATATTAACTGCCGCTGTAATAATCATCCTT
>JAKANP010000021.1 GCA_021812345.1 bacterium
AATTTTTTAGTTTTCTTTTATAATGATTATAATGGAAAATATAAAAAAAATCATCTCTCCGGTCTGGAAATTCACCCAAGACATTGTTTTTCCCCCAATCTGCGTCAACTGTAAAACGGATATAAAAGATCAATCAAAATTTCTGTGTCAAAGCTGTTTTGATGAAATTCAAACACTCTCGGCATTATATTGTCCGGAATGCGGGGCCCGATTGGCAAATTCGGAATCCTCTTGCCACAGATCGGATTACGTTTTAGCTCCGGCATCAAAATTCTTTCCGCCGATTCCCGCGTTGATTCATAATTTCAAATATCAGGAATTAGTAAAAATTTCAGATATTCTTTCGGCAATGCTTATTGTTTGTCTTAAAAATTCAAACATCAAAATAGATGACTTTATAATTACTCAAATACCTCTTTATCCCAAAAAAATCCGCAAAAGAGGTTTCAATCAATCGGAGATTCTGGCAAAGTCGGTGGCAAATTATTTTTCACTGCCTCACAAACATCTTCTTAAAAGAACAAAAGACAACGATCAGCAGGCAAAACAAAAAGATTATGGCAAGAGATTTGAAAATATAAAAAACTGCTTTCAATCTTTAAATGCCGAAGACATTGCCGGCAAAAAAATAATTTTAGTTGACGACGTTTCCACTTCCGGAGCAACCCTCGCGGAAGCTTCAAGAATTTTAAAAAAATACGGTGCCGTAAAAATAATCGCTCTTGTTGTCGCCAAGGCCTAAAAAAGATTATTTTGAAGTTTGTTTTATTTTTTTCTTAACCTCTTTTATTACTTCGGTTTGCCCCTTTTCCGTTTTTGCCATTTTATCTATTTTATCGGAAATCTCTTCCAAATATTCAATAATCAACTCTATTTCTTTTTCGGAAACTTTGTTTACGGCAAAGTCAGCTTCAGATCTGGCTTCGGCATATTTATTCAAAAGATTTTCTCCCACCATCAAAAGAGGCATCAAAAGAATTTGAATAAAATTTGAAATAAAAAGCCACAAGACAAAAGCCGGAAAAGGGTCAAACCTTAATCCCGTAGGAGCAAATAGATTCCAACAAACCCAACCAATACTCCAAAAAGCAATGGTTATAAAGAATCCCATCGTCCCAACTCTCTTTGTTATAAAAATCGCCACTCTTTCAAGGCGAGTAAATTTTTGAAACCTGCCGGGAGTTGTAATGTCTTTTATCTGAGAGCGGATTTCTTTTATATCCGCCAATTTTGTTTTTAGCATAATTAAAAAAATTATTTTTTATAAACCAGGGAAAAAATTGTCGCCAGAATCAAAAAAGTTACAATACCTGCGGCAATTGCTTTTGCGGATCCGATTTTAGGAGCCAAAAAATAAATAACAAGCATATATGGCACCCAGGCAACCAGAGTTCCCAGCAAAACAAAAAGAGAATGCTTGGCAACAGCTTCCGGGCCTGAAATTTGGCCGATAAAAACATACGAAAGCCAAGTGAATATCGGAAATAGCGCCGCTAGCCTTGAAACGAGCGGCATGCCGTTAATTTCAAAATAAGTTATCACAAGTGTCACGACTCCCCCCACCAAAAAAGAAAAAACATATTCAATCATGTTTTTCATTTTAGCATGATTTTAGAAAAACAAAAACCGCCATTTTGTCAAAGCGGTTTTTAAAAAAAATTTACTCCAAATCTTTCTTTTTTTCTTCAAATTCTTTTTTATCTATTTCTCCTTTGGCATATCTTTCTTCCAAAATGCTCAGCGCTGAATTTCTCCAAAATCGACCGCATCGAAAATTATTTCTACGGCCTTCGGGTCCCCCGCGCCTTACCCATTTTACAATAGAAACAATAAAAACAATCACTAAAACCCAAAACACAAAACCGAATATCCAACCAAATCCCCAAATAGAATCGCATCCGTAAAACATATTGATTTTTATTTAATTGCAATAAATTATTTTTTATTAAACGACTTTTAATAAAGATACTTCACTAATCAAAAAATTGACATAAATTAAACATTTGAAAAATTATTCTTTTTTCTTGTCCAACCTGTCAAGCCCGATTATTTTTACCCCAAAGTAAACCACCAGCGAAACCACCACAAAATCAATGAAAACATTAATCAAGTCTCCGTACAAAAATCGAGCCGCACCCACCCCAAAAGACGCCGATTTTAAATCTCCCGCCAATCCCAAAATAATTCCCAAAACAGGATTGATAATGTCGGTAATCAATGCCGTAACCAATTTTGAAACCGCTCCCCCTAAAATAAACCCCACCGCTAACCCGACAACTCCCTGTTCGCGGATAAAATCTATAAACCCTTTCATATTTTATTTTCAAAAATTAAAAATTCGGCCTTTATCGCTTACGTTCTTATCTTAAATAAGTTTGAACATTTTTCAAATGCTGTTGATAATCAACAGCGCAATGAATTTGCCCCGAGTGGTCATGTAAATAATAGAGGCAGTCGGTTTTTTGCGGATTTAAAGCGGCATCAATAGCCATAATCCCCGGATTATCTATCGGATGAGGGGGCAGGCCTGAATATTTATATGTATTATAAGGCGAATCAATTTGCTTATCCGATGCGGTAATTGGAGCCCACCAGCCATCGCCGGCATTGCCTCTGGCGTATTGAACGGTGGAATCCATATCAAGCTTCATCCCTTTTGAAAGTCGGTTCCAAATAATTCCCGAGATTAATTTAGCATCGCCTTCTCCGGCCGCCTCTCTTTGAATAATAGAGGCAACTTTCAAGACCGTTGTCCATTTTATGTTTTGTTTTGTCGCATCCTGAACATAAGGAGCAAATTCCTGATCAAATTTTGAAATTAATCTTTGAGCAATATTCAAAGGGCTTTCTGAAATCGGCATCAAATAAGTATCCGGAAAATAAACGCCTTCAAAATAATCCGAGGATTGATTGGTATCAACATTTATCCATTCTTTTTTTTGAGCATCACTCCAACCAAGATTTTTTTGCAAGATAGAAGCAATTTCTTCTTTTCTCAATCCTTCGGGAATTACTACCCACCTTAAATAAGGTGGACGCGATAAAATTCGGGCAATCTCAAAAACATTCATCGATTTTGAAATTAAATACCCTCCGGAATAAATTTTATTTCCTCTTGAAATTCCTCTGAACGCAAAATCAAAAGCTGTTCTGCTTCTTATAAATCCCAGCGACCTCAACTGTCCGACGACTTGAGAATAATTATAAGAGGAGGGAATTGAAAATGTTTCTTCTTTGGCTCCCCTTTGCGGAGCGCTGAAAAAAAACCAATAAATCAAAAATAAAATTAAAAATGCCGACACAGCGGCAATAACTATAAATAAATTTTTTTTATTTTTTAGAAAATCAAAGTTAATGCTCATCTTGGAGCGGGTAAGGGGAGTCGAACCCCTCTCATCAGCTTGGAAAGCTGAGGTAATACCGATATACGATACCCGCTTTTTAAACTCTAAATAAAATATCAAAAATCAAAAAACAATACAAGCGACCCGATAAATCCGCATCCTGTCTTTATAAAAAACAATTTTATTTCAAATTCTTGATTTTTTCAATAACAAAAAGTAATCTTATTTTATGACTTTGGGAAAGATGACCAAAAAAACCAAAGCAATTTTGATAGCAATAATTGTCTTAATCGCAATTATTTTGTTTTCTTACTTTGCTTTAGTCCGTTCCGGTTCAATAATCCCCGACGATTTTTCCAACGCCAGACAATTGGCTTGGAACTATTCTCAAATAATTGCCGGCGCAGTTAAAGACACCCCCCAAAATCTAAAATTGATTCAGCAACTTGAAAGCGCCGGAAAAAGCACCGAAGCTTTAAACGTCTTAATCGAAGAGGCCAAAAAAAATGCTTCCGCTCAAGATGCCGCCATCAAACTTTCGGGAGAATTGGAAACAATGGCAAAAGAAATTCCAAACATAGAACCGCAAAAATCCGGTGAAGCGGCGTTAGTGGCCATTAGTTCGGAAACGACTTTAATATACAAGCTTGTCGCCTACAATAATTACATTTCCAATTTATTGGAACTTCTAAGACAAAAATTGACCGGAAAATTATTTGGAGTGGCAAAAATAAATTCAGTCATAGATTCAATCAATTCTGAAATTGACGAAATTAACGGACTTAATGCGCAATTCGTCAATTATATGAATAGTTTTGACAAAGGTTGATTACGGGCCGTTAGCTTAGTTGGTAGAGCGCCTCGTTTGCAACGAGGAGGTCAGCGGTTCGAATCCGCTACGGTCCACAAAATTCAAAACCATTTATTGGTTTTGGATTTTGGGATATTTGCGGATTAGAATCTTTGGGGGTCGGGGCATTTTGTAAATGCCCCGTGGAGGAAATACTAAAACCGAATG
>JAKANP010000014.1 GCA_021812345.1 bacterium
AAATATTCATCTCAAGATGGATATTTTTTATTTTTATGTTTTTGATTTATAATTATAATATGCTAAATCAAGAACAAAAAATAATAAAAATTATAGAGAAAACATTACCGGCGGTCGTTTCCATAGAATCCTATAAAAATTTAAAAGAAATAGAAAAGAAAAAACCTCAATGGATTTTCCCGTTTTTTGAAAAAGATATTTTTAAAACGGATGAATTAAAGAAAAAAGTAAGTGGAGAGCATATTCACTTTGGCGGAGGCTCTGGATTTATTATTGACCAGTCAGGCATCGTTGCCACCAATGCTCATGTGATAGTAAGGGATTATTTGGATTATGAGATAACCGATTCCTCCGGTAAAAAGTTTTTGGCATCTTTGATTTCCACCGACATCATTCACGATGTTTCATTCTTAAAAATAAAATCGGAATCTTCATTTTTAAGTATTCCTCTTGGCGACTCTTCGAAAATAAAATTAGGTCAATCGGTATTGGCAATAGGAAACGCTTTGGGAATCTTCAGCAACACGGTTTCTTCGGGAATCATTTCCGGTCTTTTAAGGAACATCAAAGCCAATAACGAATCGATATCGGAAAATTTGCACGGTCTGATTCAAACGGATGCCGCTATTAATCCCGGAAATTCCGGCGGACCGTTAATCAATATGGCCGGAGAAGCAATCGGAATTAATGCCGCCAGCGTAACACGAGCCGAAAACATAGGTTTTGCAATACCAATAAATGTCATCAAAAAAGATTTGGAACAAATAAAAAAATACGGAAAAATAATCAGACCATTTTTAGGAATAAAATACATAACCTTAGATCAAAAAATAGGAAAGATTCTGAACTTGCCGGTTGACTATGGCGCCTTGGCTATAAATCAAGACAGAGCAAGCGACTCTATAATAAAAAACAGCCCGGCTCACAAGGCGGGAGTAAAAAACAAAGATATTATTTTGGCAATAGACGATAAAAAGATAACTTCGTCATTTACCATTCAGGATTTTTTGGATAACGCCAAAGTAGGACAGAAAATCTCATTAAAGATTTTAAGAGATGGAAAAGAGATAGTTTTGAATGCCACGCTGGATTCAATTTAAAATTATCGATTATGATAATACTCCAAATAAGGAGCGCTTCGCTCATACGGTTTTGATTGAGCGTTGCTTATAGCGCCAATCAAAAAAAAGATGAAAAAACCTATGGCCACAAAAATGGCGATTTTTTTAACGATTTCCATAATGTCAGAATAAAATATTTATAATTCTATCGGGCACAAAAATCACTCTTTGTATTTCATTGCCGCTAAAATAATTTCCAAGCTTGTCATTGTTTTTAATACTTTTTAAAACCTCCTCTTTTGCGACTCCGGATTTAAAATCCATAACCCCTCTTGTTTTGCCGTTAAATTGAACGGCAATTTTCACTATCTTTACGGATGATTTTTTCAAGTCATATTCCGGCCATTTTGACAAAAGAGTTGATTTTTTGTTTTTCAAAACATCGCGCCAAATTGATTCGGAAATAAAAGGAGCAAAAGGTGAAAGCGCCAGAATGAATTTTTGAGCATGTTCCTTCGGAAAGGAATCAAGAGCTTCCAATTCTTTGGATAAAATCATCAAAGCGCTGATAGCGGTATTGAAACGCAAATTTTCAATATCCTCGGTTATTTTTTTAAGAGATTGATTGAATCTGTTTTCAAAATCGGAATTTACTTTCTGAGAATCTGATTTTTTTGATTTTGAATTAAAATGTTTTTGATACAAAAACCAAACCCTGTTTAGAAATCTTGAAATCCCCAAAATACCTTTTGTATTCCAAGGTTTTGAATCTTCAAGCGGCCCCATAAACATTTCATACATCCTTAAAGTGTCGGCTCCAAATTCATTAATTACATCATCGGGGTTGGCAACGTTTCCTCTTGATTTGGACATTTTTTCTCCATCTGTCCCCAAAATAAGCCCTTGATTAACCAGGCGGAAAAACGGTTCCGGATCTTTAACTATTTTTTTATCAAACAAAAATCTGTGCCAAAATCTGGCATAAAGCAAGTGCAAAACGGCATGTTCCACTCCCCCAATATATAAATCAACCGGCATAAAAGATTTTTCTTTTTTAATATCTATTATTTTTTGGGAATTCTTCGGATCTATATATCTTAAATAATACCAACAGGAACCGGCCCACTGAGGCATCGTGTTTGTTTCTCTTTTTGCCGCATTTCCGCAATGCGGACATTTAACATTCACCCAATTTTTAATTCCGGCAAGCGGCGAAGATAAAGAACCGGTCGGCTGATAACTTTTCACTTTGGGCAACTTAAGAGGTAAATCTTTTTCTTCAATCGCGATCCATCCCGGATTTAAAATCTCCCCCTTGGAAAACTCCGCGGATTTACGCGGATTGGACGCTGACTTACGCTGATTGTCTTCCATGTTTGTTCGCACTTTATATGCGTTTACCTGCGCCGCGCAGTGTTCACAGAATACAAGCGGAATCGGCTCCCCCCAATATCTTTGTCGTGAAAATATCCAATCCCTCAATTTGAATTGAATCTCCTTTTTGCCTTTTACAAAATCCGTAATCGTTGGAATTGCTTCCCTGTTTTTCTGACCATTAAATTTTCCGGAGCTGATTAAAACCCCATCTTCTTCATACACCTTGTCATCAATAACATTTTTGCCGTCCGGACTGATAACAAAAATTATCGGCAAATTGAATTTTTTGGCAAAATCCCAATCCCTTTGATCGTGTGCCGGCACCGCCATAATTGCTCCGGTTCCATAATAAGGTAAAACGTAATCGGCCACCCAAATGGAAATTTCTTTACCGGTTGCCGGATTTATCGCCTTAATGCCTTTTAGCTCCACGCCGGTTTTATTTTTAATCTCGCTTATTCTTTCCTGATCGGATTTATTTTTTGATTTTTTTACATATTTTTGAACTTCGTCAAAGTTTTTTATTGACGATTTTAAATCAGAAATAATTTTATGTTCGGGAGCAACAACAAGATAAGTCGCTCCAAAAATAGTATCCGGACGAGTGGTAAAAATCTCCACAAATTCTGATTCGCGCGAACCGGAACTTTGATTTTTTTTGGTATCATTTCCGCGTTTATCCGCGTTAAAATCCGCGTCAATCGGCGATATGATTGAAAATCGTATGGTGGCGCCCTCTGACTTGCCTATCCAATTTTTTTGCATCGTCTTCACTCTCTGTGGCCAGTTTAGAGAATCCAATCCTTCAATTAATTTATCTGCGTAAGCGGTTATTTTAAGCATCCATTGTTTTAATTCTCTTCTTTGAACTTTAGTCGAGCATCTGGCGCAAACTCCCCCCTCCGCTTCTTCGTCGGAAAGAACCGTTTTGCAGGAAGGACACCAATTAACGGAAACTTCTTTTTCATAAGCGAGACCGTCTTTAAACAACTGAAGAAAAATCCATTGAGTCCATTTGTAATAATCGGGATCGGTGGTGTTTATTTCTCTTGACCAATCATAAGAAAATCCTAAATTTTTAAGTTGTTTTTTAAAATTGGCAACATTTTTTTTAACGACAATTTCCGGATGGATTTTGTGTTTAATGGCATAATTTTCCGCCGGGAGTCCAAAGGCATCCCAACCCATGGGATGAAGCACATTGTATCCTCTCATTCTATAAAATCGAGAGACGATATCGGAAGCGGTGTATCCTTCCACATGTCCCACATGAAGTCCTTCTCCCGAAGGATAAGGAAACATATCAAGCACATATTTATTTTTGGAACGATTTGAAGAAAAAGACGAAGTCTTAATTTCAAAAATTTTTTCTTTTTCCCATTGTTTTTTCCATTTCCTTTCGGATGAGGCAAAATCAAAAGATTTCATAACAAATTTTTATTTTATATTTAGATTATAGTCGGCAAAACAACCTTATTCAAGATTTAAATATAATTATTGAATCGCCGACTGATTTATTTTAAAACTTATTGAAAAAGAAACTTGATTTGGTCCTATGGGAATCAGCCCGGAAAGGGGCATGTCAACTCCGCTAATGTAAGACAAGGCGGCTAATTTGTTTTTAAAATCAACAGCGGCATCCGATGTCGGCGCTAACCCATTTAAGGTAATTGGAAGGTCCAATGATTGAACATAAATTCTACTTACAACAACCCCATTTGTTGCTTGATTATTTATATCGTTTAAAGCTTTAGACCATCTCGTTTGCTGGCTTTTTGCATTTATAGCCGAAGTAACCGAAGAGTTAAAATCTGTCGCCGCACTTTTAAGAGAATTTAAATAAGAAACATTATAGTTTCCCGAAACTCTGGAAAAATCGGAAACCATCCGATTGATGTAACTTGATAAAAAAATATAAACACCAATCATTGATAACAAAATAATAACAAATACGGAAGCCAAAACATTTCTCCACATTGAAACAAAAGCTAAAATTCTTGAATGATAAAACTGGGCTTCGGTTCCTTCCGGAGCCAAGCTGATATCAACATCCATAGCTCTTGAAGCAATTCCTCTCAATCCGGCGCCGAAAGCAATAAATAAATTTTGGTCTATTTGATAATCTTTTAAAACCAACGGTTCTATTTTTAAGGGCAGACTTGATTCTATGATTTGACTCACTTGTTTTTCCAAATTCGGAGCAACCACATAAATGGAATCAATAGAACTGTTAAAATGCGACGAATAAAAATTAATTACCCGATGACTTTCTTCAATAATTGTTTTGGTGAATTCATTAAAAGATATCTGTTTCTGACCGGAATAGTCGCTTACTAAAGCAGACCAAGGAGTGAACCGGCTAAAATATAGATATCCTCTTCTGATTATGTCAAACCCAAGTCCATCACTGCTTACATAAAGCAAAAAATAAGAATTTTTGGGATTATAAGAATTGGAAAGTTCGGAGATGACACGAGTGATTGATGTCGCTCTTTGTTCAATTGCCACCGGAACAAATTGACTTTCTGACAAAACTTCATAAATTTTATCTACTATTGCTTTCTCGGCAAAAGAAGCCAAGATCTCCGCTTCTTGAGAACCGGTTCCGTCTTCGATTCTTTCCCAGTCGGTATAAGCGCTTGTAAAATCGATCGGCGAAATAACCTGAAGATTTAATCTTACGGCCTCTTCCAAGCTTGATGATTTTAAATTCGGCAAAACAAATTGCTGCGTATAAATATCGGTATCGGAAATAGAAACCACTACCGGAATTTTTTTATTTTTAACGGCGGTTATTAAAGAATGAAGTTGAGTTAAAGCCAAAACCATAGCCGATTTGTTTTGAACTTTTCCGCCAACAAAAGAATCTGCCGGAAATTTTACCGAAAAATTTGAAACCTTTTTTGTTTCCGGATCGATATCCACAAAAACCGCTCCCCCATCGCTTAATTCAAGACCTCCGACATCAACTCTCGGTTTTAAAATTCTTCCTATTTTTTTCAAAGATTTTAAAGAAAATTTCATACTTCTTAAATCAAACATTTATTTCTTTTTCATATTGGATATTAATGGAACCATTTGACGGATTAACATATAAAAGCGCCCTCATCTTAACATTTTTATTCAACACCGAACCCAAAGAAGTTATTTCGTAAGTTCCCGCTGGAGCTGAAGTATCACACTTTGTATTAACAGTTACACTACTAATACAAACAGTAATTTGAGCCGTTGCGCCATTAACGCTGATTGTATACGGATTTTGATACGGAGGAATTAGACTGGGGTTAAAATTTTTATTGCGGGCGATTTTTAAAATAGCATCGTCAATCCCGGATTGAGCGGCAAAAGAAGCATTGTAAACAATTCTTTCTCCAAGCTGTCCTTGGCTTGAAAAATAAGAAGAAACTAAAGCGGCTATTGCTATCTCGGCAACTATTGCCGCTATAATTAAAATAATAGTGATGGCGGCAGCTCCATTAAAAATAGATTTGTTTTTTGTTCTTCTTGAATAAAAATTATAAATCGCATCCATCTGTGTAATTATAACACAAGCAAAAATAAGAGTGAAATTATCACAAGAGAATTTGTTAAAAATCCCTTCCCCTTCGACAAACTCAGAACAAGCCCCTTACGGCGTACTCCCTTTAGAAAAGGTAAAATTATTTTTCGTACTTTCGTATTTCTTTCGCCTGCCTGCCGGTAGGCAGGTATTTTGTAGAAATGTTAAAGGAGGTGTCCTGAGTTTTGTCGAAGAGACTTGTCCTGAGCTTTGTCTAAGAGATTTGTCCTGAGTGAAGTCGAAGGACGGAGGATTTATTGTTTTACCGGAGGAGCTATTGGAGAAGTAGAGGTTCCTTGATTAGTTGGCGCGGGTGAAGTTCCATTAGGTTGATTTACCGTTCCCGATTGCTGATTTGAATTTAATTCCGAAGCGCTTCCGTTCAAATAAGGAATTAACTGACTCGTATCGGAAATTTTTGCGCTCCAAACAATTTTATCTTTATTCAATTCAATAGTTCCATCCGGTCCCCACGGAGATTTGGAAAATTGAGCAAGCGATGTATTGCCCTGAGAGTTTCTCTGCAAATACCAAACATCAGACAATGACCAATGAGGAAAAGTGGAAAGTTCCCCAAAATATAAATCACCGGTATCCAAATATACGGCATAATAAGTTTTTTGAGAACCAAATTTTTGCCAATAATAAACTCCGCCCAAAATAACGACCACTGCCGCCAAAACAATGACGGCAAAAAGCAATATTTTATTTGTTTTATTCATAATTTATTTATTATATATTTTTAAAATAATTATTTCAATTTATAAAATTATTTGTTCAATATTTTATCGATTACTCCCATATTTGCCGTGCCATCAAGATTCAAAATTCCATTTTGAATCAAAAGATTTTTATCAAGCTCTTTTCCTATTTTTGTATAATAAGTGTCTTTGCCATTTATCTGAAACTGCTGTTCAAAATTACTAATATCTTTTGTGCTGGTTGATGCCGGAACAAAACCGGTATTAGGTTGAATCGGCATTGAATTTTCAAAGCCGCCTCTAAATCCTGTAACGAAATAATCAAACGCAACATTTTTTGTGTCATTTGACTTTATAGTTATTGTATCGTAGTTTTTATCGGCCACATAAAGCGATGCCGGCGCGCCATTTGGAGTAACGGTAACAATTAATGGTTTTTGATGGCTTACTACTATTTTAAAATCATCGGGAATTTGAATTATAGCAACACCATTTACTATCTGTCCTTCACCGTCAAAAAATACTTTGGTATCTGCTCCTTCCATTGACACATAATTTATCTCTTTTGTCGGGTCATTTGGATACGGCTGAATAAATGATTTTGTCCCAGCAACCGTTAAATTTCCGGTGACATAAACATTCCCTGAAAAATAGCCGGCGTAGTTAGTGCTATAGCCATAGACACCATAACTACTGCCAGAACCATAAACACCTGTTGGACCCGTACCATAAACACCATATGAATTTGTGCTCTGGCCTCCGACGCCATAACCAGTTCCGCCATAAGCCATGATACCTGTATAACCTGAGGATGCATAGACACCAGTACCTGATGACGAGTTACCATAAATACCATAACTAGTGCCAGAACCATAAACACCCGTTGAACCCGTACCATACACACCATAACCACTACTCGAACCCCCAGTTCCAGTAACGCCATTTCCGGTAGCACCTCCAGTTCCAGAAACTCCCGCTCCACTGCCAGCTCCATATCCGGCAACTCCAACACCGTTAGTGATTCCTTGACCGGACACACCAGACGATGGTCCAGTACCCCATACTCCATTAGATGTTCCTTGCGCCCAAACTCCATTTCCACCGATCGCAACTGTTATCCCATTAGTTGCATTGGGAGCTGTCCCTACTCCGATTACAGATCCATTATCTTGGATAACTGAATTTGTTATGTCTTGTCCTGCGTCAAATTTAGCAACATATCCAGACGTTCCACTTCCGGTGATTGTACCTAAGGAATTTTGATCAGTTGCACATCCAAAATATCCACTCGCATTCCAAATAACTTTTTGGGTTGTAGCATTGGTGCAAGATTGAACACTGCCGGTATTATTGATACTCAAAGTTCCCGACGTTGTTATTGGTCCGCCAGTAAGTCCGGCTCCTGAACCAACACTCGTCACGGTTCCACTTCCACTTCCCGAAGGCCAGGCGGTTTGACAAACTCCGGCCATACAAAGTCCGGTTGCAGCGCGAACATAACCTGATGAATAAATATCTCCGGTTACGGTTAACGGATAAGAAAGTGTCGTTGTCGCGATGCCGACGCTGCCTGCAAAATAACCGTTACCATTATAATCAATTGTTGAAACTTCAGAACCGCTATATGAGTTCTGTCTTAAAGAAAAGTGAGTCCCACTCGGAATAAAAGCGTTGAGATTACTTCCGTTTATTCCTAGTCCGTAATTAAGACCCGATCCATTGCTATAAAAAACCATCTTGTTACCGATTGAATTAGCAAATTCGAGGGGTGCCTCGGTTGGACTTGCAATTCCAATCCCGACATTTCCTCCATTGTAATATATATTTCCACTACTAAGTTGCCAAAAATAAGGATTGCCGCTTGGAGGAGCGGCCGATGGACCGGTAAAAGCCAAAACAACTCCGGCGACGGCTAAACCGATAATTATCGCCAATAGAACATTTTTAAATCTAAAAAATTTTCTCATTTTTGTATTATTTATATTATATCAAATTATAAAATTATAAAAAGCAAGTAATCGATTTCACAATGAAAATTATAATTTATGATTAATTGTAGTTATTTATTTTTGTATTAATTATACAAAATACAATATGCAAGATACAATCTATTAATTATGGCGACCAATTTAAATCAACATCGGCAACTGTCGGCGAAGTAGTCAATCCCGAATCGGGAGATAAAATTATTTTATATCTAAAATATCTGTTGTTATTATGATAAGCGGGATTTATGGCCATAGATGTGCCAACGGCCGGATTATAATAAGTTAAATTAGTGCCATCAGGACCGACATAATTCCATCCGCTTGATAAAACAACCGACACCTTATAATTTGATATACCGCAAAGTCCGACGTCGGCGCAATTGAAACTTATCCAGCCGACAACATCATTCCAAGCGTATCCGGTAAACATTCCCGTGCTCGGATTAACATTTACTTTATAAGAAATTGTTCCGGGACAATTTGTTGTGCTCTGCCCTCCGCAAAAACTTATCCATCCGATTTCGTCATTCCATGCCCATCCGGAAAGATTGCCAGAAGCATCGCGAGCCACTTGATAATTTGATGTGGCGCAAATATTGCCATTTGGAGAGGTTGTGCAATCCAAAGAAATTTCTCCGACGTTCGTATTGTAAGCATAGCCGGTCATTTGAGTACTACTTACACTTACAGCCCCGGCGGTATATCCAAAATCAAGCCACCCGATATAATCATTCCAAGCATAACGATAAACCGAATCAATCGGACCGGTTGGACTGCCTCCGCTTGAAGAAGTTGAGTTTGAAGTCGCTATTTGAAATTTAACCGAAGAGCCATTATTGGCAGTCCCGTTCCAAGTTAAACTATTAAACGCCGCGCCATTGGTTATTTGGGTATCAAAAATACTTGAATAAAGAGTGCCATTTGTGGAGACAGAAGAAAGAGCCAACGTTTTTCCGGCAGAGATATTTGTAGAGGTTGAATACTGATTGTTAAAAGCGGTAAATGGCCCGTCATATCCGCTTCCGCCCGACCAATCGTTTTGAGTTGCCAGAGCGCTTCTGCCTCTTGAAACATAATCATAGAATTGATAATTTCCCCCGTCTTGTCTTGTTATCACCGATGTTATTTTTTGGGTTGACGGGTCGTTATTTATATCGCCTGCTCCTGCGGTAGCAGTATTTGTGCAACCAGTTGCTGAATTTGAAGTTATATCGCCTATTCCACAATAAGTTCTATTAACATTATCAACATAAAAATATCTTGAATAAACGGAGCTGCTATAAAGTTGTTGAATTTCGTTTGCCGAAAGAGCGCGGTTGTAAACACGGACGTCGTCTAAAGATCCGTTTAGATAATTTTGACCGCCCAAATAAGTTTCCTTTCCAAGATAAAAATATGATGCATCCACATTTACATACAAAGAAGCAGTAGTGTTAGTATAAAGCACTCCATTAATATAAAGAGATAACGTTCCCCCATTATCTACTCCTACGACATAATTCCATGAATTTGTAGATATCGGGCCATATAGTGAAACCCACGTAGTTCCGTTGTAATAACCAAATATTATATTGGCTCCATTAATCATCATTCCATTCCTATCAGATGCAGATGCTGCATTTTGAAAAATGGTCTGTGAAGAAGTATTAGCTGTATTAACCCAAGCCGAAAATGTGTACGTCCCGGATCGCGTAACTTGAGGAAAAATTGAAGCACTGACATAATTATTACTTCCATTAAAACTCAAACACCCGCCCACCTGACAATTTACTCCCGTTTGTCTTATTGGTCCGTTTACCAAAGTTCCGTTGTTTAAATTTCCGGATGTATCATAAGCGATATTTCCACCGGTTTCGTCAAAATTCCAGTGACCAATAAGTCCTGATGCGATATCATTTGAAAGCATTCCTTCTTGACCGGCAACCGCCACCGAAGATGTAGCGCCGGAAGCGATAAAATAAGGATTACTTGAGCCGTGAGCCAAATCAAAAACATTGTGCCAATTTGAAGCGGCGAATTCTTTCACTTTATTGATTAAATCATAACCAAAAGATGAAGCGGTTTGAGAACTGCGATTTTCATAATTTTGCCTCACAACCGAAACAATTGCCGCCGATGCGGCAACTAAAAGCCCTCCACCGACAACCATTGCCACTAACACCTCCACCAAAAGTTGTCCGGATTCTTCGCGAACTGTATTTTGTATAAAACTAAATATTTTGGTAAACATTTATACAATTATAGTATAGCACAAATTAGTTTAGTGTATTGCGTAATGCACATTGTATTTTGTATAATTTCCGAATTTCAAATACTAAATACAAAATACACTATACTAAATACTAAATTAATAACTATTATACAAATTCATTATTTCCGTTGCCGAAAGGGCGCGGTTGTAAATGCGAACGTCATTTAATTTTTCATTAAAAGGTAACGAATAATTATATGCAGCAGCCATAACGAGGTCGGTTGAATTACCAAGACCATTTCCAACACTGTATGCAACATTGCTTTTAATAGCACCATCAACATATATATTTACCAATCCTCCACTTATGGTAAAAGCAATATTGTGCCATGTAGAATCAATAACATTGTTTATATAAAAACACTGATTAAGTCCAGCACTTGTATCTAAACGCAAAGCTACATTAGCACTACTTGGACTATTTTGTATTTCCCAGCCTTGAGAACCTTGATTATTCTTAGAAATAGCTCTTTGATAAGAATTATTAATTGGAGCATTTATCCAAAAGAAAACCGTCATATTATCTCCAATATTTAAACTGAATTTATTACCGGCATCAGCATAATCATCCGTCCCGTCAAAATTAAGTCCATCCCCAACTCTTGAAGGAGAAGCGTTTGCCCATGCTTGAGTTACCGTTGTTTGAGTCCCACCGGATCCTATTGTTATGGTTCCATTATTATTATTTCCACTCGCATCATATGTCGTTCCCCCGCTTCCTTCATCCATAGGCCAATATCCGACAAGTCCCGTTTCAAAATTAGTTGAAACTTTCCCCGCACTGCTTACAAAAATCGAATACAAATTATTGCTTGAGTTCTGCTTGATGACGATAACAAAAGCGCTTCCGCCAACAGGAGTTCCGGTTCTTTGATTAAATATAACATCCAAATTCATTCCGCTTGCCGGATTAGTAAAAGAATCGGATAACCCCAACTGTTCCGAATCAACAACCGAAGATGTGCTGTATGATAATCCTTGAAACACTTGGTAAGAATCAACCGTTCCATTGGTAAATCTTACCCCCCAAGCAGTGCCTCCTTCTTGTTGAATTGCCTTGCTTTGGGCATTGCTTAAGGCGGTGGCAATTTGTTGAGCATCCAGATCAAGGGTTTTTCTGTTTTTAAAAGAGGACATTTCCAAAACCGCGCCGGTAGTCATAATGATTATAATAGCGGCGACAATTAATGTCTCAATTAAAGTAAACGAATCATTTTTATGAGAATAATTGGAAAAAATCATTATAACTAAATTAAAACGAAGCCGTTAATTGATAAACCGGTAGAATAACCGCCAGAGCGATTGTTCCGACAATAATACCGATTAAAACCAACATTACCGGCTCTATAAAAGAAACCATTGATTTGACGGCATTTTCTATTTCTCCGGTATAAAATTCCGCCAGAGTGGCTAAAATATTTTCAAGATGGCCAGATTTCTCGGAAACAGCAATTAAATTTGAAACGGCTTTCGGAAAAATTGGCTCTCTTCTAAATGCATCTCCGACAGTAAGCCCTTTAGATATTCCTTCTCTGGCAATTCTTCTTAAAGCATCCTGGAGTTCCGGCATTCCGATGGAATCGGCCGAGATTTCAAGGGCGTCAACAATTCCTACTCCGGATGCCAAAAGCGACGACAGCGTTGAAGCAAATCTTTGAATGGCAATTTGCTTAATGACATTTTTTATAACCGGAACCCTTAAAGCCAAGTCATAGGCAAATCTTTTTCCAACCAAAGTTCTGAAGAAAAAGAACGCTCCGGCAACGATTGAAACAAGCAAAAACAAAATAATTGCCAAATGCCCTCCCATAAAAAGTCCGACGGTAAATACAAAATTTGAAAATGCCGGCGGTTTCATCCCCCCTTGCATAAACACTCCGGCAATTTTAGGGAGCGAATAACTGACTAAAAGTATTAAAACTAAAATTGAACCAACGGCGAGAATTGCCGGGTAAGTTAAAGACGATTTTATTTTATTTTCCAAATCCTTGTCTTTTTCCAAAGAAACACTTAACTGGTCAAAAACTTTTTCCAAATTACCGGAAACTTCTCCCGATTTTATTAAACTTACAAAAACCGGAGAAAAAAGTTTCGGATGCTGGGCAAATGTCATATAAAACGGATTACCCTTACCCAAATTTGTTCTCATTTCCATCAAAAGAGATTTTACCGCCGGCTTGTCAAAATCCTCTATTAATATATCAATTGCTTTAAAAAGATCGGTGCCTACTTTAAGCATTAAAGAAAGATAACGAGTCAAAAAAACTTTATCTTCCAAAGTAATTCTCTGTCCTTTTAAAAGATTTAATTGAAAAGCTGTTTTTTTTATCGGCTTTACGGTTATCGGTTTTAACCCCATTCCGGAAATTTGCGTCAAAGCGCCATTCATAGCATCGGCGTCCACTTGACCTTCCGATACTCTTCCATCCGGTCCAACCGCTTTATATGAAAATTTCATAATTAATTTAAAAATAAAATATCAAAATGAAAAATGACAATTAAAAATGTTAGAATTATTTTTTATTCTCTTATTACTCTTAACACTTCCTCAATCGTTGTCATTCCCAAAGATGTTTTTCTTAATCCGTCTTCAAACATTGTTATCATTCCTTGTTTTCTGGCGACCATCAAAAGCATATCCAAAGAAAAGCTCGGATCTATAATAATTTTTCTTATTTCTTCGGTAACTTCAAATGCTTCATAAATACCCATTCTGCCTACATAACCGGTTCCTCCGCAAACTTTGCATCCTTTCCCTTTATAAAGAGTTTTTGGAAGTTGGCTTTCGGGGATTTTTAATTCTTTTAATTGGGAGGCTAACGATTCCATCATTTCAGCCGATGGAGCATAAGATTCAATGCAACTTGTGCAGATTTTTCTGACCAATCTTTGAGCAATGATTAAGTTGACAACTGCTGCCACCAAAAATGGCGGGATTTTCATATCAACCATTCTGGGAATAGCTGTCGGTGCGTCATTGGTGTGTAAAGAAGAAAGCAGTAAGTGTCCGGTTAGAGCGGCATTGACCGCAATGTCTGCTGTTTCCTCGTCTCTGATTTCACCAACCATAATAATATTCGGGTCCTGTCTTAAAATAGAGCGTAGACCTGAAGCAAAAGTTATTCCGGCAAGAGGATTTATTTGAATCTGATTTATATATTTGATGTTGTATTCTATTGGATCTTCAATGGTTACAATGTTTACTTCCGATTTGTTAAGCATATTCAAAACGGCATAAAGAGTGGTAGTTTTTCCGGAACCGGTAGGACCGGTAACTAAAAGCATTCCGTAAGATTTTCTAATATTGTCTTCAACTATTTTTGCCGTGTCTTCAAGCATCCCTAATTCGGTCAATGAAAGAGGTCTTTGGGTGGCGGGCAATAAACGCATAACTATTTTTTCTCCATAAAGTGTCGGGATAATTGATACACGAATATCCAAGACGGTCGGGCCGGCGACATATCTGAATCTTCCGTCTTGCGGTTTTTGGTGTTCGTCAACTTTAAGCGCTCCAAGAAGTTTTATGCGGGCAATAATTGCCGAATTGACTTCCTTGGGTATTCTCATTACTTCGTGCAAGATTCCATCAACTCTAAAACGAATTAGAATTGAATCTTCCAAAATTTCCATATGAATATCGGAAGCGTTAAGCGAAGCGGCGTAAGAAAGAATATTGTTTACCAAATCAACAATTGGAATTTGAGTGGCAGCTTCTTTTTCTTCGGAGGCGCCGACTTTTTGTTCGATTGATCTTCTGACACTTTCTTCTATAAGTTTTTTAAAATCTTCCGTTAACGCTTGGCCATAAAAAGAAAATCCTCGCGACAAATCTTCCGGGGTGGCCAAAAACGGACGAATTTTTCTTTTTAATCTTTTTTCCAAAAATTCAATTGTCGGCAAGTCGGTCGGATCTTCCATTGCCACATTAATTGTCCCATCGGCATCTTGAGCAAAAGCGATAACTCTTCTTTCACGGGCAAATTTTTCATCAATGATAGAAATTATGCCTTTATCTATTCCACGCGAACCCAAATTCGCTTGTTCTGTTCCGAGAAATTGAGAAAGAATTGAATACAAATAATCGTAAGTCAAATATCCTTTTGAAACCAAAACATCGGCAACATCCTGCCCCATTCTGCTCGCTTCGTTAAAAGCGTCGTCAAATTGCTGAGCCGTAACAAGGCCCTGATTAACAGTCATTTCTTTTAATTTTTGTGGAGGAAAAGAAATCATGAAGTTAGTATTTAGTATTTAGTATTTAGTATTTTGTATACAACATTTTGTATGACAAAAATACTATATTATGAGCCGGCTCCATCCGGGAAAATGTATCAGCCAAAGCTCGCTTATTATTATAGCAATTAAAGCCGCGGGAATCCAAAAATAATATAACGAAACACGATGCGCCTCTTTTTTGATGGATGTAATTAAAATATTAGCGAACAAAAATGATGCCAAAAGCAAAATAAAATAAATAATAAAAATAGGATAACCGCAAACAAAAATAATCAAACTTCCGAGTAAAATTTCTTCATTTTCAAAAAATCTTTCGCTAAATTTTTTATTAAGCTTTTTGGCAACGAAAAAAAACAATATTGCGAAAATCAAAGCGATAAAATTAGCCGCCCAGAATCTCCACAGAGAATATCCGATAAAATAAAAAATGCTTGTATCAGGAGGCAAAAGATATTTTGAAAGCGGTTGATTGTTCCATAAAATATATTGCGCGTAAGTTAAATAAACGGAATATCCAAAAATAGCCGCCATTGAAAACCAATACACCGGCTTTATTATTTTAACCAAAAAGGAGCGCTTTATTATTTGCGCTCCTTCAAGAATTAACAGAAATGCTATCTGAAAATACCAATACATTTTTGTTACATTGATAAGTTGTTTCCGACTTGGTACAACAAAAGCGAAGCATTAGCGGTTGGGGTCATCTTGCTTGCATATTTAGTGCTTTCTAACCTTGTATCCAATTCGTATTGAAGATTTGGGCTATTAAATGCTCCAGCGTAAGCATAATTTCCATCATTAATAGGATCTATTGGAAGAGCGGATAACGGAGCGCTTCCAACTGTGCTCGACATCAAGCCGAAGTTTATCGGAACCCATCCCGTACCCGTAACTAATGTAGAAGTGTTAACCGTCAAAGCACCAGCGGTGAATATTCCTCCTGAAAAATTAGCGCCAGCTGTATTAGTAACAAATTGACCGCTACTAGCAAATGTCGGACTGGAAACGGTTGAAAGAAACAAGTTTATTGAACCTCTTAAAGCATCCATATCGCTCATTCTTTGAGCGTCACGAGATTGTCTCAAAAGTTCTGCCGGATTTAATACCACGACCACGGCGGCGGTTAATATCGCCAAAATACCGATAACGACCAACAACTCAATAAGAGTAAAACCTTTCTTTTGCATTTTATTTTTTATTAATAATAATTTTAATCTAATTATACAATACTCATTTTTAATGTATAGTGCTTATCTGTGGATAACTTTCTAACTCATATATTTTTTAAAAAATTAATTTTGCGCCGGCTGGCCTTGAAGAAATCCTTTTATATTGCCGACCAAATCGTCAATCGAGGTCTTGGCTTTGATAAAATATTCCACCGCTCCAAGTTCCTGGCCTTTTTGAATATCCTCCGGCTGTCCCAAATTTGAAATAATAATAATCGGCGAATTTGAAAGTTGAGGGTCTTGGCGAATCCCTTCCATTACCTCAAAACCGGATTTTTTGGGCAATATCAAATCAAGCAAAATTAAGTCCGGTTTGTAGTCCTTGAGAGCATCAAGCGCCTCTTGACCGTCTTTGGCATGATTGACGTTTATATTTTCTTTCACTAAACGATTTTTCAAAAGCGACGACAAAAACGGGTCGTCTTCCACTAATAAAACATTTTTTTGATTTTCTTGCGCGCTTTGAACGTTTGTTTGTTCCATATTTTTAATTTATAAATTATATGCTAATTATAAAATACATCAATTATAAAAGCAACAAAAAACAGCTCGCAAAATTAACGGCTGTTTTTTATATTTATTTAAAAACTTTTTTGGTCAACCAATGTCTTGGCCGCAACTTTAGGATCCGCGGCTAACTCCTTTTTCCGCCAAATGGCGGGTCGACATTTTTCGTAATTAATTGTTTCACGCACAGCTTCCGCTACACGTGCCTTGTTACGACTTCACCCGTGTCACCGATTTTACACTGATTCGCTAAAGCGAATTTTGTGTATCCCCGGCTCCCCTGGTGTGACGGGCGATTATCTTCTTTAAAACAAAGAATTGATGTTCCCACCGCACGGACGGATTTCCCGTATGCGGCGAGCTCAATGCATTTTTTGCTTTAATTTTTTCATTTTAAGCAAACCATTATTGGTAAGATGTTGTCCGGAATTTATCATATTCATTATCCGACAAAATATTTTAAAATCATTTTGCTTGGATAAAAACTTTAATTGATGCTTGAGAAAAAAAGGAATTATGATTTTATTTAAATCATTTCTTCCTGCCACTTCATAGCGATAGCAATTTTGATGATTGGCGCGCTTATCTCTTTGGAAATAAACGTTGCCGCAACCGAAATAATCTTTTAAATCATAGAGAATTTTTTTATCTTTCTCTATTAATTTAACATAAAATCTCGGCTCCGCTTTCGCTCTGCGTTGAACATTATTGCTTCTATTTGAATCAACAATGTACACAGTGAAGCTCCCCTCTCCATCAATTAAACCTATAATATATTCTGGTGTTAACATATTTGCATTGAGTGAAAACCTTCTCCCAATATTATCGGGATACTATGTTTCAGCTGACTTCTGACGCTGCGTTAGTTTTATTATACTCTCATTTAATATATTAAACGAGAGACAGGCATCAGATCTCCCAAGGTCACTTATATTTCTATTCCGAACATCCTGCGCGAATCTTTTTAAAAATCTTCCCTACCCTCACCACCCTGCGATAGGTCGATTGATTCTTTTTATGCGTAGGCTGTTTTTTGCCTCCAAATCCTCCATCCAAATCCTCGCGGATTTAGGACTATTTTTAGGCTACGTTCCGACGATTGAGTCGGAAGAATGGATTTTAACCATTTAGATACATAAGCTGCTTGGCGCTTTTATTGTGAGTACAAGACTCGAGAACGTATTCACCGCGGCGTGCTGATCCGCGATTACTAGCGATTCCGGCTTCATGAAGGCGGGTTGCAGCCTTCAATCTGAACTGGGGCCGTTTTTTTGGGATTGGCTCCGCCTCACGGCTTGGCTACCCTTTGTCACGGCCATTGTAGCATGAGTGTCGCCCAGGATATCAAAGGGCCACGCTGATTTGACGTCGTCCCCTCCTTCCTCCCCCATAGGGGGCAGTCTTGCCAGACACTTGTAACTGGCAACGGGGGTTGCGCTCGTTAACCCACTTAAGGGTACAACTCAAGCCACGAGCTGACGACAACCGTGCAGCACCTGTCCTACTGCTCCGAGTAAACCCGAAGAGATACAACTTTCGCTGTATCGTCAATAAGATTTCTAATCCTGGTGAGGTGTTTCGTTTACCGTCGAATTAAACCTCATGCTCCACCGCTTGTGCGAGTCCCCGTCTATTCCTTTGAGTTTTAGTCTTGCGACCGTACTTCCCAGGCG
>JAKANP010000002.1 GCA_021812345.1 bacterium
ATTATTGACGCAGAGGTGTTTATAAAGATTCAGGACGAGCTTTTAAAGGAGAAGGAAATGTATCAGGATCGTCTATCTGAGCTTGAGGGTAAGTCTGACAAATTCGTTCAGAAGTTTAATGAATTACTGGACTTTACGGATCATGCCGATAAGGTATTCCAAAAGGGTGGCATCTACCAAAAACGCACAATCTTGAAGCTTTGCTTTGATGGGTTCACAGTTAAAAACCAAAAACTGACGCCTATCTGGACGCCAGTCTTTGATGTTCTTATGGATTTACAATTGTCTAAGTTCGACCCTCCGAAGCCTTCAAAAGGTTCGAAAACCCTTGATGATTCTAAGGTTCTAACTTGGACATCTGGCGGAGAGGGAGGGATTCGAACCCTCGGAGCCCTTGCGAGCTCAACATCTTAGCAGGATGCTCCTTTCAACCACTCAGGCACCTCTCCGTATATGTACAAATAGAGATTAAACGAATTTTGCCATCTATTCAAGAGCTTTTTAGCCACACCGCCGGCAAACAAATAAAATTTAAATCCCCTTGATTGACAAAATCTAAGTGATAAAATATTAAAAACAGCAAGCGCTTTTTACTAACAAGGTCGGAAGCGCAAAAAATAAAAATAAAAATATGAAATTAAGCGTTATTGATTGGGTTGCTTTAGTGCTTGTTATTATAGGCGGACTCAATTGGGGTTTGGTCGGGGCAATCGGCTTTGATTTAGTCCAAGCAATTTTCGGAGGAGGAATTATCAGCACTATAGTTTATCTATTAGTAGGACTTTCTGCTATTTGGATGATTTTTATCGCCGGAAAATTTCAGAAAAAAGGATCGGTAGCATCAGTTTAAATTTGATTCAAAAAATATGTCCGCTATTTAAAATCTTCCACAAAAATGGAAGATTTTAAAATAAAAAAATAATTTATTTTAATTATAATCCCGTTCCACCGCCAGAGCTTCTTACTCCAAAAGCGGATATGCGATTTATTTGAACCCCAAGAAATGAAGCGGCGGCATCGGCCGATGTTGGTCCGATTGAAACTCCCGGCAAAGAAACTCCCGAAATCGAAAACATAACATTGGATTGATATCTGTCTATGGGCACTCTCGTTCCATCTTTCATAACAACAATAAAATTTTCAAATCTTTCCGGCGCTCTATTATAGTATTGCTGATTCATATTTGTCGCCGGATTATTCATCGATAGACCAACTGCCGGACCATTATTGGACATGACGTATTCTTCCACAAGCTCAATGCCGGCAATATCGCCTAAAACATATTCTTTATTGCTTGACCCAACTATTCCTTTTCTGAAGATAATCATCTTGTTTTGATTTTTATCAAAAGACACCGTTTCGTTCTTGCTGAATAAAAAGAAACTCAATCCGATAGCGACCATTATCAAAGAAGGTATTACCGACGACAAACTAATTCCCGACGAAGATACATAGGTCACAAAAAACAAAATACCAAAAATAGCGAACGCCAAACCAATAACAATTCCGTTAAAATTGCTCCTTTTTAAAACCAATAATTTATCATTTTGCTGAACTATTTTCATATTTTGTTTAATTTTAATAATTGATCACAAATAAACATATCGACGCACCATCTTTTCATTTTTATTTATTTTATCACACTTTCAGATTGATAAAAAATCCCTGCCGCTGTATTCTTTAATTATGTTTGAATTTCCGAAAAAATACATAACCAATTTGATTTCAACCGCCATTAAAGAATTTTCACAAGGCAAAGTTTTGGATATTGACACCAATTCAATTTCTATTGAAATCGATTCAAAAAACAACAAAGCATTCGGCGATTATTCTTCAAATATTGCTTTTGCCTTGTCCAAAGTATTTCAAATGCCGCCAATGGAAGTCGCCGGTTATTTGAAGGCATTAATCGAATCCCAAACACCTATTCTTTTGGAAAGAGTGGATATTGCCGGGGGAGGATTTTTAAATTTTTATTTCACCGCCGACTATTTTTCCAAAGCTCTCTTTGCCTTGAAAAAAATATCGGCAAAAGATTTTAAAACCGCAAAAAAAGAAAAAATTATTATTGAATATTCTTCGCCTAACGCTTCCAAGCCGATGCATGTCGGCCACCTGAGAAATACAATTTTAGGAGACGCTCTGGCCAATTTATATGAAGTTCTAGGCTATGATATTATCCGCTGGAATCACATCGGCGATTGGGGAACTCAATTCGGAAGCTTGATCTGCGCTTATAAAAAATGGGGAGACAAGGTTAAAGTGGAAAAAAATCCGATTCAGGAACTGCTCGAACTTTATGTGAGAATTCACAAAGAATACAAAGAAAATCCCGATCTGGAGAAAGAATCGCAAGCCGAATTCAAAAAAATGGAGAATGGAGACAAGGAAAACTTAAAACTCCTGAATTGGTTTTTGAAGGAATCTCTTAAAGAATTTAATCGCCTCTATCGTTTATTGGGAATAAAAAAATTTGATAAAGAAATCGGAGAGAGTTTTTATTCACCGATGATTCCCAAAATCATTGAGGAAATGAAAGCCGATAAAATGACCGAGCAGAGCGAAGGCGCTTTGATAGTCCCTCTTGAAGCTTTTAATCTGCCTCCGGCAATAATACAAAAAAGCGACGGCGCCACTATTTATATGACTCGAGAAATCGCCAGCTTGAAATATCGCCTTAATAAATATAATCCTTCCAAAATTTTATATGTCGTCGGCAACGAACAATCGCTTCATTTCCAACAATTTTTTGCCATTGCCAGATTGATGAGCATCCCCGCGGAAAAACTGGAACATGTTAAATACGAATTAATTGTCGGCTCTGACGGAAAAAAATTATCCACCCGCGAAGGTAAGATAATCCCCGCTCAAGAAATAATAGACGAAACAATTTCAGCCGCTCAAAAAATTGTGGACGAGAAACGAAAGGACGTTTCTCAAGAAAAACGACAAGAGATAGCCAAAAACATTGCCATAAATTCTTTAAAATACTCATTGCTCAAGGACGGGAGAATGACAAAAATAGCTTTCAACTTGGACACAATGCTTTCTTTTAGCGGCAACAGCGCTCCTTATTTAAATTACACATACGCTCGATTTTCAAAAATATTAAAAAAAGCCGGCAAAATAAAAAGAGCCGATATTTCTTTGCTTGAAAATAAAGATTTGGAGCTTATCAAAAAAATATTGGAATTTGAAAGCGTTTTGGAAAATTCAAAAGACGATTCATCACCGCATCATATTTGCGAATATCTCTTTTCTTTAGCCAATCAGGCGAGCAGTTTTTATGAATCGTCGCCGATACTAAACGATCCCGATAACGGAAGAAAAAATGCCCGTCTTATGTTGATAAAAGAATTAAACAAAGTTTTTGAAATCGGATTTGAAATATTAGGCATCAAAACACTCGAAGAAATTTAATGCTATAATAAAAACATGGCTCATCATTCGCAACACATAGAGCATCACGAAAAAACAACCGATGAACAAATAGTTTGGGAAATAAAACCGCACGATCATATTGAACGTTCGGACAAATTTTATTTTATCATTTTTTCAGCGATTGTTGTTTTGCTCCTATTTTCAATTTGGCAAAATAATTTTTTGTTCGGAATTTTTGTGATTATGGCGGGAGGAACAATAATTTTTTTATCCAGTCAAAAACCTCAAGATTATAAATTTAAATTAACCCAAGACGCTTTAATGGTCGGCGAAGGAGATGAAATTTATTATTATTCGGGATTGAGTCATTTTGATATTTACAGATACTCCCCCGAACACCAGGAGTTATTTATCGTTTTTAAAAAAAGAATCAGGCCCAATTTAAGCATCAGGATTCATCCGAGGGATGTCGAAAAAATAAAAGATTTTTTATCAGATAAAATTCCTCAAAAGAAAGTGGAGCCGTCAATTTTTGATATTTTCTCAAAAATAATCGGAATTTAAGAAATCAGTAACAAATTGATTATTCTTTCAATTTATATTAAATTTCTTTTGTATTTTTAACTAATTGTCCCCGTAGTTTAACGGATAGAACACGGCCCTGCGAAGGCTGTAATCGAGGTTCAATTCCTCGCGGGGACACAAATTTTTACTTACTCACAATACATTCGTCAAGTATCTCACGATCGTAAGATACTTGACAACTTTTGTTTTTAAAAAATAGAAAGATGGTTTATTGATAATTAAGGTTATAAATACAGATATGACTGTTATGCTATAGCATAACAGTCAATTTTGAAGCAATATTTTTCGTATCTTCGTAATTTCGTAGATAATTATTTTGTAGCATTATGCAGCGCTTGGATTTTGCCATTGTTATTTGAGTATAACGAAATTATAACAATGAGCATCCTGCCAAAGCTTTTTTAACCTTCGAAGCCTTGGCGAAGAAGGTAGCGAAGGATGAATTCCTCCTTTCTTAAAGGAGGTGGCGGGTCCGCGAGACGGAGGATTTGTAAAAAATGTATTTTGTATTCAGTATTTAGTATTTTGCGCGCCCTCCGTAGCTTTAGCGAAGGAAGGAGCTCGCCCTCCGTAGCTTTAGCGAAGGAAGGAGCCCGCCCTCCGTAGCTTTAGCGAAGGAAGGAGCCCGCCCTCCGTAGCTTTAGCGAAGGAAGGGTTCGTATTTTCGTATATTTTTCGCCTGTCTGCCGGTAGGCAGGTATTTCGTAGCGATGTTTCGTAGCATTAAAAAGAATAATCAATCGACTCTATTTGCCAAACACCATTTGAATTTTTTTTCATAACCAAAGGCAATGGATTTTTTATAGTAACGCTCAAAGTCGAACTTGAAATCTTTTTTGATTGCAAAATTGTTTGGTCATCTTTAAGCAACCAGATATAATCCCATCTTTTTTGATAAGAAACTCCATCCATCCTATGAAGTTCTTGCGGTCTTTTTTCTTTCACAAAATAAGTGCTGGCCAAATTATCTGCATTGATTTGAAGAAACTCCGTGTAGCGGTAAAGAGTGTCATAAGGAGTCAATCCTCCGACGTCGGAATCTTTTTGCTTTTCATAAGCCGCATTTATCGCTTTTGTGAGCATTTCTTCGCCTTGAGCGGTTTTTTTATTTTCAAAATAAGCGTAGAACTTTACCGAACCGACAAAAATCGCCACGCTTAAAAAAATAACTCCTATTCCAAAAATCAATAATCTAATCGCCGACTTGCTCAATATTTTTTTCATTTTTTTATTAAATTTAATTTATTTGGCCTATTATTTATATTATACCATTATCAATCAATTCAAAAAGTTTAGGGATTGGCTTAAGTTGAACATATTTCCCTTTAATAGATATGTTTTTGGTTATTTTTTTTGAAGATTCGGGAAGGAATGGAGCCAACATCACTCCAACACTATTTAACAAAACCAAAAGATTGAATAAAATCTTTTCTTTTTCTACGTCCGGGATATCGGAACTCCACGGCTTTTTTTCATTAACATAAGAATCCCCAAATGATATCAGCGACCAAATTTCGGATAAAGCGTCATTAAATTTAAACTGATCCAAATAATCATCAACATTTTTTTGAACCGTTTTAATTCTTTGTTCCAGTCCCAAATCGATGGATTTAAAATCATTGCGTATGGAATTTGGAAATTTGCTCGCCATACCGACAACTCTAGCAGAAAAATTTCCAAGACCATGGGCCAAGTCCGAATTATGGCGATCGATGAACTTTTCCTCCGAATAGCTTCCGTCTTCAAATGGAGAAATTTCTTTCAAAAAATAGTAGCGTAATGAATCCGATCCGTATTTTTCAAAAATCTCATTCGGAGAAATTATATTCCCGACCGATTTTGACATTTTTTGTCCCTGAACATTGATAAATCCGTGAACAAAAATTTTTTTAGGCAGTGGCAATTTTGCCGAAATCAACATAGCAGGCCAAATAGCGGCGTGAAACCTTAAAATATCTTTTCCAATAACCTGAACGTCCGCCGGCCACCATTTTTCAAATTCTTTTTCGTCCCTTCCGTATCCGATAGCCGAAATATAATTTGTTAGAGCATCCGCCCATACATAAATAACCTGAGAGTCGTCTCCGGGAACCGGAATTCCCCAAGATAATTTTTCCTTAGGTCGGGAAAAGCTCACGTCCTCAAGTCCGTTTTCTATCAATGACAAAATTTCATTAGCTCTCCACTGAGGAATAATTTCAATTTCTTTATCTTCTATTTTTTTCTTCAAAATTTTTGAATAGGCCGATAATCTGAAAAAATAATTATTTTCTTCAACCAGTTCCGGCTCTTTGTCGTGAAGCGGGCATTTGCCGTCAACCAAATCGGCGCCGGTTTTAAAAGATTCGCATCCGGAGCAGTACAATCCGCGATAAGTTCTTTTGTAAATATCTCCGGATTTTTCCATTTGATCCCAAATCTTAAAAACTCCCGGCCAGTGATTTTTTGAATCGGTGGTCCTAATAAACTTGTCCCATGAAAGATTGAGTATTTTCTTAAGATTTTTAAACTCTTTGCTGTTGGTATCAACAAGTTTCTTGGGAGTTATATTTTTTTGAAAAGCGGTTTTTTGAATCTTAGTGCCATGCTCGTCGGTGCCAGTCAAAAAAAATACTTTTTGACCTTTAGCTCGAGCGTAACGCGCCAAAACATCGGCTTGTATTTTTTCCAAAGAATGACCGATGTGAGGAGAACCGTTAGCGTAATCAATAGCGGTAGTTATGTAAAATTTTTTATCCATTATTTTTTAAATTATTCCTGAGGTTTTCTTTTCCTTATTGACCATTCATCAACTAGTTCTTCAAAAATTATGCTTACCGGGACAGCCAGCAAAACTCCGATAATTCCGGAAATTTCGGCACCCGCCAACATAGCAATGACAATTATCAGCGGATCGGTGCCTATTGCTTTGCTCATAACGAATGGGACCAGAAAATGTCCTTCAAGCTGTTGGATAATAAAGAAAATTAAAACTGCCAGCAATGCGGTTGAATATGATTGAGGAAGGGTGATTAAAAAAGTTATAGCGCCAACAGCTATTGGACCGACATAAGGAATCAATTCAAAAACCGCCGCAATCATAGCCAATACCAAGGCGTAATCAACCCCTAAAATTATAAGCCCCAGGAAAGTAAGTCCTCCGACAATGAAACTTAAAATCAATTGTCCCGACAGCCAACGTCCCAATTTCCTTCTGGTTCTAAGATAAAGATTTACGGCATATTCTTCTTTATTAAGAGGCAACACGGAACGAATAAATCTCTCCACCCCGTCCCTGCTTAAAGTTAAATAAAATGCCAATATCAAAGAAACGGCTATAAAAAATATATTATTCAAAACACTGGAAAAAACTCCGGCCAAATTGCCTCCTCCATAAAACAAAATATTTATAATATTCGAAATGCCCTGATCAACTTGAGAAACTACGCCTGAAGAACTAAAAAAATCAAGAACCGGTATTTTTAAATCGTTAAAATGAGACAAAAGATATTTGAATTGGATTAACGTCACTGGAACTATTGTATAGAGAAGCAGAACCACCACCCCAATACCAATTAAATAAATAGCCATCACACTCAAAACTCTCGGAATTTTCTTTTTTTCCAAATAAGTTACCGGGCTGTGAAGGGCCGAGGAAACGATAACCGCCACCAAAATCATCTCCAGAACACTTCTTGTGTAATACAAAAACAGGGCAAAAATTGCCATAATTAAAATCCTCCATAGGGAGGACCATTTTATACCGGAAAATTGGTTCTCCATTTACATTTATTCTACTTCAAAACGAGTTATAAAGAAAGAATCCCCCTAAACTCCTTGTCGGACTTATACGGACCGACAATGGCGAAATTTAAGTTTTTATTTTGAAGTATCTGTCTTGCTAAACGAGCCAAATCGGATTTTGTTACCGATTTTATCTTTTGGACAACCTGATCCGGGGAAAGAATCTTTTCCGATAGGACTAATTGCTCTCCAAAATAAAAAGCCAGATCGCTTGAAGTCTCCAGAGAAAGCATAAAATTACCTATATTATGCTCTTTAGCTCTTGAAATCTCGTCGTCCGTTACTCCGTCTAAAGCGACTTTTTTTAATTCTTGGATAATTGCTTTGGCCGCCTCTTGAAATTTTTTGTGATTTACTCCGGCAAAAATTTCCAGATATCCGTGAGTAGCATAAAGGCTTGAGGAAGCGCCTACGTAGTAAGCCGCCCCTAATTCTTCTCTGATTTTTTGAAATAATCGGGAACTCATTCCTCCGCCGATAATATCCGATAAAATCGCCAGAGAAAATCTCCTTTCATCAAAAATTGAAAAAGCCTTAAACGCCAGGGCAAAATGAGTCTGATCGAGTTCTTTGAATTTAAACGTCGTTGCCGGTTTATTTTGTTTGTTTGAAACGGGATGACTTTTTATTTTTGAACCGACGGTGATATTGGAAAAATATTTTACGGCCAATTTTTTCGCTTCCGGAACGGAAATATGGCCGGCAAACACCACAAACGTTTTTTGAGCAATATAATGTTTTTTTCTGTAATCAAAAAAATCGGCTTTGTCCATTTTTAGAATGTTTTCCTTGGGGCCCGCAACATCCCAACCTGCCGGCTGATCTCCATACATAACCTTTTCCAATATTTGAGAAACTTTGGCTCTCGGTTGATCTTCATACATATTAATTTCCTCTATTATCACTCCTTTTTCTTTTTTTATTTCCTCCTCCTTGAATAAAGGATTAAGATACATATCCGAAATCAAATCGGTTATTTGTTCGGCATGATCGAAAGAAACTTTTCCATAATAACCGGTTAAATCTCTTGAGGTAAAAGCATTATACGAGGCTCCCAAATTTTCAAACTCGGAGGAAATCAAAAAAGGACTCGGTCTTTTAGGAGTACCTTTAAAACACATATGCTCCAAAAAATGAGAAATTCCGTTATTATTTTTTGATTCATAAGCGGAGCCGGCTTGAACCAAAACAGCCACGGTAACCGACGCGCTCTCTCTCATCGGGACAACTACTACAGAAAGTCCATTTTTTAATTTAAATCTATTAGGATTCATAATTGATAATAATAAGCCAAAAAAATAAAAAATCAAAAAATTATTTGTTCTCTTCAAACGCTTCCAAAATCGCTTTTCTGTCGGACCATTTTATTTTTTCTCCGTTTTTAATATGAATAAATTCTTCGGAGCCTTTGCCTGTGCAAATTATAGTATCACTTTTGTGAGCCAAAGAGATGGCTTTTTTTATGGCCTCTTTTCGGTCGATAATTTCAAAAAGATTTTTTTCTGAAAATTTTTTATTTAATATTCCGGATTTTATTTCATTTATGATATCCGAGGGATTTTCTTCATACGGATCTTCATTGGTAAGTATTATCCTGTCGCAATATGAGGCCGCAACTTCTCCCATTTTCGGCCTCTTCCATTTATCTCTTCCCCCTCCGGCAGAACCCAAAACACAAATTAATCTGCTCCCTTTGATTTTTTTTTCTTTCAGATGCCCATAAACCGCTTCGAGAGAATCGGGAGTATGAGCATAATCCACAATCGCTAAAAATGGATTTTTTATAACAGTTTCCATCCTGCCTTCAACGCCCTTGAAATCTTCGATTGCATTTTTTATATCTTTTGCCGAAATTCCAAAATTTTCGGCGACAACGGCAGCGGCAGAAATATTTGTTTTCATAAAATCAGCCGACAGCGCTTGAGGAAGTTTTATCTTAAAGATATCCATCGAATTTCTATTGAACCTGATAACAGGAAAATTTTTTGCGGCTCTGATAAATTCTTCCGAGTGTTTATCTTCGGTATTGATGAAAAATTTAGGAACTTTTGAGTCAAACGCGGAAGATGCATATTCAAAAAAAGACAATTTTGCCTGTAAATATTTTTCAAAAGAGCCGTGCGATTCAATGTGTTCGGGATGAATATCCAAAAAAACCGCTCCGTCCCAGAAAATAAATCTGTGCCGATGCTGGACAACTCCTTGAGAAGTAACTTCAACCAAGGCAACCTGACAACCTTTTATTACAGAATCGGATAAAAATTTTTGGATAAAAAATCTTCCGGGCATGCTGTTTCCGGTGGTATTTTTGCTTATTTTATCGCCCATCTTTACGTCCACGGAAGAAATAAATGCCGTCTTCATTCCTGCTCTTTCAAAAATATCCGATAAAATCGCCAAAGTTGTAGACTTTCCCTTGGTCCCGGTAACACCGATAACTTTTATTTTTCTTGAAGGAAATCCGTAAAACAATGCGCCAAAAAAACTCATTAACCAATGATAAACAGAAAACGAAAAAGCTTTAATTTTTTTAATGGCATCGATCATCTTTTGGCAAAAATTTTTAACGCCGACTTTATTTTTTCTTCAGCGGTTTTAGCGGACGACGGAACCAAAGATAAGACATCATCAACTTGTTTTTTGGAGTATCCCAGGGAACGAAGCGCGTCTTTAGTTTCCGATAAAACCGATTCATTCTTAGTGTCATAAATTACCCCTTCTTTTTCCAATTTATCCTTCATCTCCAATATCATTTTTGAAGCCGTTTTAAAACTTATGCCGGCATCTTTTAATGTTTTGATATCTTCCCTCACAATTGCCGATTTTAAAGTTCTTAAATCCAAAGAATTCATTATTTTAAGAGCAATCTTGGGACCGATTCCGGAAACAGAATTAAGCATTTCAAACAAAACTTTTTGAGAATTTTTAGAGAATCCAAAAAGTTCAAATTGCTCGGGATATAAAACACAAAGAAGTTTCACCTTCTTTCCCAAAGAGAGTTCCGAAATTAAGTCGTTTAATACCAGAATTTTGAACCCGATACCGGCCGTTTCCAAGACGATAAAGTTCTGGCCCTTAACTTCAATTTTTCCGGTGATTGAATAAATCATTTATTATGAGATTATATCTTAATTAATCGGCATTAAAAAGGTCAAAGTCGTTGACTTGTTTAAAAATAGCTGTTAATATCTAAAAATAAAATTTTAAACAAAAAATCAATGCCAAAAATAAAATCAGCAAAAAAAGCTTTAAGGCAAAATATCAGAAGAAGAGAAAAGAACAACGAAAGAAAAATGGCCTTAAAAAAAGCGGTAAAAAATTTCAAAAAACTCATTGAAGCCAAAAAAATTGACGAGGCTAAAGAAGCTTTAAAAAACGTCTATAAAATTGCCGATAAAGTCGCCTCAACAAAATTCATAAAAAAGAACAAAGCCTCAAGAATCAAATCAAGGATGACAAAAATGCTCGGTAAAAAATCATCCAACCAATAAAGATAATATCGCTTGTTCCGGCTCTAAAAATCCCGATTTAACGGCAACGTCCGCATCGGAGATTTTTTTTATTAGAGGCAAATTTCCGGCCGATTTTGAAAGATAGTTAAAAACGGTATAACTGTCGGTTCTTTGAAGCGCAAGCTTCTCCCACAAAAACATCTTTTCTCCGATAGAATAGTTGGAGCAAACCGCCTTAGAAAAATCAAATATGCCGCTTTCCTGACGATATTCATCCATAGAAAAAATAAGTTTGCGAGTAATAGGAACATTTAAAAATGAAATTCTTTCTAGTTCGTTGACGCATGCATAAATATCATTATCAAAAAGTCTGATGAAATAATCCAAAACTCCCGGCTCAATGGACATATTTTTTGATTTTACTTCATGCATCAAATATTCCTTTGCTTTACTCTCCGATAATTTTTCAAAATAGAAATTCTTTAAACTGCCGTCTTTTATGAACAGTTTTAAAATATCTGGAATTTTTTCTTTTTCCCAATTTTCATTAAAAATTAGAACACTTTCCTTATCAACTCCAAGCAAAAGCACCACTCTTTTGAAAACATCTTCCGATAATTGAGATAATGATTTTTTCAATATCGCCACTCTTTTGGCCGATTCAAACAAGCTACGCGGGACAATAAAATCATAAAGATTGTCCAGTTCTCCTTCTTCGTCAAAAAAAAATTTTTTAAACGCCGTTTGCGGTTTTTTGTTTAAAATGGCGCCACAGAATGCTTCCAGTTTTTTATTTCGGCCATATTCATCCGGACCGTAGAATAAATAAATCATTTAAGTTTTTGACAATGAGAACAAAAATAAGAAGACCTTTGGCCTATTTTAACTCTTTTAATTTCGGTTTGACAAATACGGCAAGGAAGGCCTTCTCTGTCATAAACAAATCTGACCTTATCATAACCTCCTTTTTCTCCGTAAGTATCTCTGTAATCGCTTGAGGAAATCCCTCTTAATTTAAGAGATTTTTTTATCACTTTTCTTGCCGAATTTATAATTTTAGCGGTTTCTTTTTTTGATAAAATATTCGATTTAGTCAGCGGATTTATTCCGGCGATAAATAACGACTCATCTCCATAAATATTGCCTATGCCGGAAACCACTTGCTGTTCCAGTAATATCGGTTTAACCGCCTTTTTTCTTTTTTGAAAAATCGAATACAAATAATCCGAATCAATTTTTTTTGAAAAGACATCCGGACCCAAATCCTTTAAATCTTTAAGGTTATCCGCGTCTTTTTGAGGAATCAAAATCACTTTTGCAAATTTTCTCAAATCGGACAGCGCCATTTGCGTTCCGTTATCGAAATAAAAAATCATTCTGATATAACTGTTGTATTTATCGGAAGAAATCGGTCCTTTGGTCTTGGGAATAACGATTGTTTTTCTTCCAACTTTTTTTAAATCCCAATTGCCTATTAAAAAATGACCGGTCATTTTCTGGTGCACCAGCATTATCATATTCGAGTCGGAAGACGATTTTTTTGTTTTTAATTTTAATGTAAAAACGATATTTTTACCGATTCTTTGAACGTCAACAATTAAAGAACCCGGCAATTTTTTACGGAATTCTTTTAAAGACGGCTTTTTAATAATTTTGGGGGTGTCGGTCCAAAAATCAACGATGGTTTTCCCTACAACGCGTTTTTTTAAATCATCAACAATTGTTTGAACTTCCGGTAATTCAGGCATGGCAAAAAATAATTAATTATTAAAATAATAACTAATATAATATATTTTTATCGCCCGCGCCAGTTTCTAAAATAAAATTATTCAAATTCAATCAGCTCTTTTTTAGGGATAACTTCACGGCTGGTGGGGATAGTAAAATAAAAAGTAGTGCCCCTGTTGACCTCCGACTCCACCCAAATTCTGCCTCCATGACGAGTGATGATATTTCTAGCTATATAAAGACCCATGCCAGTACCGTCGGGAGAAAACTTAACAACATTATCGGCTCTGAAAAATTTGGTAAAAAGCTTATCCATTTGATTTTGAGGCACTCCAATACCGGTATCTTTAACGGAAATTTTTACAAACGGTTCATTATCTTCTTTTTCCGCAGAAACGGTGACTTCCCCATTTTCAACATTATATTTAATAGCATTATCCAAAAGATTAGACAGAACCATATTCAATTTCTGTTGATCCACAAAAACATCTATTGAAGGCTCCTGGGGTTTGGCAAAATAAAGTTTGATTCCATACTGCTTGGCAATAGTATTGGTTTGAGCCAAAAATTCTTCAAGATAAGAAACAATATTTATCTGTTCAAACTGATAACCAAATCTTCCTTCTTCTATTTTAGAAACATCCAAAAGATCGTTTACGGTTTTAAGCATTTTTTTTGCGGCCGCAAAACCGGTAGTCACAAGATCTTTTTGATCCGGGGCCAGTTGACTGCTATTTAAACTTTCTAAGGCCCAGTTTATTGCGGTGAGCGGAGTTCTTAATTGATGAGCCGCAACCGTTATAAATTCCGTTTTTGATTTTAAAAGCTCTATCTCTCTGGTTCGGTTGGTGATTAATTTAACAAAACCGATATTGTTTCCTTCTTTATCAAAAATTCTGTCGGTAACCACTCTCAAATCAAGTTCCGGCGCATCAAAAGAAACGTCGATTACTTGAGGATAAACTCCGGGTTCAGAATGCGTTATCACCGCCGGAGCCAGTGAAGAAAAAACCACCTGCGCCAAAATTTTAAATTTTGGGTCATTGGCCATTGCAGCCGATAATTTTATTCCTATAATATCTTCTTTTTTTATAGAAAATATTTCTTGCGCCGCCGGATTAAAAGTTATCACTTCAAAATCATTGCTATAAGCCAAAACTCCTATATTAAGGTGCTCAATAATGCTTGATACTTGTCCGGTTTCCGCTTTGACTCGAACATTGGCTTTAGAAAGCCGAAAGCTTAAAAAAACCATCAAAAACAAAATAAACAAGAGACCGCCAACAACAATCAGCGCTATTCCCGAAGGCAGGTATATAAAACTTATAACAAGAATAATAATCAAAATCGGCGCCAAGTAAAAAACAGGCCGAAATTCCGGCTGAGTTAAGTATTGAACAAATTTTGAAGAATTTTTATTTGCCATCTTGCATTAGTTTAGATTGAAAACATACAACTGACCATCCAATCTGTTAACAAAATAAAGTTGTCCGCCCGATTCTTTAATATCGGAAATATCCAAATTTTCGTTTGGCGCATTAAATAGAGTAGAAACTTCGTAACTTTGCAAATCCACTTGATAAAGTCCGTCGTTAAAATAAGCTCCGTTCATTAAATAATCATCCGGTAAAACCAAATCGGATCCCTTACTATTTGAAAAAGACAACGCGCAATAAGCAAATTTGGAATCGTATGAAAAAGAACATTTTTCCGGAATAGTACTCAAAACAATATCGGATAATTTAGTTCCTGATTTATTTGTGAGAGATACGGCGTAATTTTTTGAATCCGTTGAAATAAATTTCATCGCATAATCGAATGGATAGGAAAAAATCGCTCCAATCCCTTGTCCTTGATCAAATAGATTGATTGTTTTTTTGTTTAAATCCAAATACCATATTTGTCCGGAATAATTAGAAGATTGCTTTGGCATCATAAAAATTTTGTTTGTATCCGGCCATAAAATATTGGAGTCCAATATATTCAAAGATGACAGCAAAGTTATTTGATTTTTTGTAGCTAAGAGATTAAACGAATAGATATTAGCAATTCCTCCTGAATATTTTAGAATAGCTATTTTCTTACCATCCGGAGAAAAATCAAAAGAACTCACTCCCGAACTTAATTCTTTCCAAATTCCGGTGCTTGAATCAAACAACACCAAACTTCCGGAATTAAATTGGATAGCCACATATCTCCCATCAATACTTTGAACCAATTTCAACGGAACTCCATAATTTGACGTGGAAATAATTTTTTCTTGAAGAGGTCCGGTTATTTCGGAAACTTCTCCTTTATTATTTATGTAAAAAACTCTTTCAGACACGGAAGCCGAAGAAGACGAGGTTGAAGTTGAATGATAAATCCAATAATCAAATATATTGTCGTTATTAGTCAGCAAAGATAATTTCTGTTTTTGCTGGTCATAAATTGATTGAGTTGTCGTATCCGTTTGATTCGAAGCCGAAGACAGGTTGGATAAATTATTTGACGGATAATTTTGATTAGAACCGGAAGATGATACCGGAAGACTTCCTGATTGTTGATTTTGATTTGGAGTTATAACCGATGATGATTTTTTATATCCAAAATAAACTCCCACTCCTATGGCAATTACTATAAAAATAATTATTAAAATTAAAATTGTTTTTTTCATCTGTTGTTTTTTATAATTACCATTGAGCATGAATATGCGCTCCCGATTTTCTTTGATTGCCGTTAAAAACCGAACTGCAGTCATCATAAAATGTTCCGCTTATTTCACATTTTGCAAAAGAAGCCCCATTTTGAGTTAATGTCTTAACAAACGAATTCCAAACATTGGGATCATTGGAAGACGTAACAACAATGTCCATCGCTCTGCCTTGATAATGATATGAATTGGTAGCGTGTTTTCCTCCGGTTAAACTCGTAACCATAAATGGCGTGGGAGTGGGGCTTACACAGCCTGTAGATTGCGGAGCCAATCCAGTTCCAAGATCTACGGTCCCTTGAGAATAAGGACCGCAAACCAAGCTATCTAAAGTTTCCAGCATATTTATGCTCAAATTAACATTGCCGCTGGTTCCGCCCCTGGAACAGCTGCAGCTCGGGCTACAAACGAAAGGCATAACGCCATTACTAACATCATTAATAATTGACGAGGCATCGGTGCCGGCCGAACAATCGGCGCTTTTTGAAAAAGCTACCTCTCCCGGACTTTTTGACAGAATACTTGAAGCTATTTGAGATAAGGTGCTTCTTTGTTCCTGGGTTCCCCCCGGTTCTCCCGCTCCGCCACTAGTTGGCATTGCGGGAACAGATTGAGATGTGAAGTTTAAACTCACCAGTTGAGGATTTATGGTATTTAAAACAAGATATGAACCGGCTAGCAATAAAAGTCCCCAGATGGCATTGGTTACTCTATCTTTGGCGTCTCCTAAGGCAGATTCATTTCCTCCGCTGGCAAGATATTTTATACCGCCATAAATAATCATAATAATCGCCAGAGTGCCGGAAATTCCTATGGCATAGTCGTAAAGTCCGGATATAAAAGATGGGATTGAAGAACTGGAATTTAAAAATGCAGGATAATCAACATTCACGGCAGTATTAGCAGATTGTGCGGCAAATATCGGCAATGATGAAACAAATTTCAACCCGAAGACAATTCCAAATAAAATTAAACTGTTATATTTTTTTCTCATATTATTGAATAGTAAAACTTATAGAATTTTGAGCCGACTCTATCGGGTTTGTGGAATTTTGAGCGGTTAGTCCGACATTTATAACTCCTGAATTAATATTTTTTCCGAAATTAATCGATAAGGAAAATGGATCGTTTGCAATCCCTCCGGATTTTTGACTCCCAACAGTCCATGTAGGAACTATATTATACAAAGAATCGGTATTGAAAAAGAATGGCGCCGACGATAAATCAACCGTTGAATTGGCGCTGACGATATTGCTAAAATTTTTATTAAAAATAACTATCTCCGGCTTAACAATCGGTATCGTAATATAATTATCAACAAAAGACACGCTTCCATCAGACGGATTTTCAACCTCCGAAGAAACTCTGACATTCAAACTATCCGACGCTGTCCACTTATTGATGGTGAAAGAAATTGATTTTAATCCTTCTCCTTGGGTGTAATATTGATTATTGACATACCACTTAACCAAGCGATTGGAAAGATCCAATACTTTTCCTAAGTTAGTTTTGTCCTGACCGATTAATTCAAAAGACATATTCACTCTAGACCCGCTACTTGGCAAAATTTTACCTTGATACCAATAAGGAGCAAAGCTATTAGCGCTCCAAGAGGACATAAATTGAGGGTCGGCCGCAAAAACACTCGCAGGCGAAAAAATCCTGAAAAATGCCGACAAAAATATAAAAGCAATTAAGTATTTTGTTAAACGAATTGCCATTTGTCCTATTATATCAAATAAAATTAAAAATATAAATGCTTGTAAAAAATTATTTTATTAATTTTTTTGAACTCATGGCTTTGCCTGCTATGCCAAATGTTTTATTGAAAGACTCGGGATTGTTCGTGCTCCAGATCGTCAAAATAGCGGCAACAGTAGTTATCGGCAACCAATCTATACCCGGTATAAGTTCTACCGCTTGAGCAATAATGTTTTTACCGACGCTATTAACTCCTTTTATAAAAAGCCAGGCGATGATAATCGGAGCAAAGACAAATCTCGTTACCCATATTCCATCAAGAATATCCGAAACGATAGAGATGCCCATGTAAAATATTATTTCAATCAGATCAAATCTTGGGCCACTTGATGCAGATGAAGAAATTTGACTCTCTTCATTTTCATCCTCCTCTTCGTCCGACTCTTCTTCGTCATCCTCGTCTTCATCTTCTTCGTCTTCATCTAAGATTTCCCGATCATCATCCTGAGATTCTTGCTCTTCATCGTCCTCATCTTCATCATCTCGAGAATCGTCTTCTAATAAATCATCGGAAGAAGCATCTTCGTTATTATTTTTATTTTCTTTTTCTTCATCCATTTTTATAAAGAATCATTAAACCAGACTTTCTTCTTCTCCCAAAAGTTGCTGGGGTTTAGTAGTAACAATTTTATCTTCAAAATAAGAGGCAACAACTTGAATGGCAACGTGTTTTAACCCCGCGAAAAACAACCCCTGGCCGACACCGGCTTCAAGCAGTAAATTTTTCTCGGCTTCGGTCAAATTAAACGCTTTAGCAATATTATCTATACTGGTTGGAGATTGTTTTAATAAAAGCTGTAAAGACGAGTTGGTGACTATCGGTTTTCCATACGGCGAATTCAAAAAGTCATCCACTTCTTGAGTTATAGTTGTAATTCCTAAATAATATTTTCTTCCTCTTTTTGCCAAAGAAAACAAGAACGAAGCTCCTTCGGGATATTTCATAATCACCCACGCCTCATCAATGACCAAAATTCTTCTTTCCATTTGAGATTTAACGACATTCCAAATGAAATTTAAAACAACATACATAGCCACAGGTCTTAATTCTTCCTCTAAATCTCTCATTGAAAAGACAACTAGGCGGTTATTGATATCTATATTGGTTTTTTGATTAATAAATCCGGCATAGGTCCCTTGAGTATATTTATAAAGACGCTCGGCCATACCTCTTCCTCCTTCCATATTTCTCAAAACTGTTTCAAGGTCGGACAATGTCGGTGGCTCAAGATTCAAAAAATTAGGATTACTCGGAACAATATCTCTTGAAGCATAGGTCTCGGTTAGGGCTCTATCCAAAATACCTTCCTCTTCAACGGTCATATCTCCAAGCATTATTTTTAATAATCCGGTAAGCGTTAAAATGTTTGATTTAAAAACATCGGCCGGGTCTTCTCCTTTGGGAACAATGGGAATATCAAAAGGATTAACGTGCTGGTCGGAAGTGAGTGAAATTTTAAAATATGTTCCACCGACGGTATCACAAAGATTTTTATATTCATTTTCGGGGTCAATAACCATCACTTTTGTGCCCATCATCATGGATCTTAGAATTTCAAGCTTGGTGGCGTAAGATTTTCCGGAACCTGATTTTGCAAAAACCACTTGGTGAGCGTTTTCCAAAGAAAATCTGTCAAAAATTATCAAAGAATTGTTATGCAAATTAATACCGTATAAAATTCCATCCTCGGACGTAAGATCCATGGAAACAAACGGGAAAAAAGAAGAAATCGGTCCGGAATTCATCGGCGTTCGCACTGCTAATTTATCCTCCCCAATAGGTAGAACCGACTCAAATCCTTCAATTTGTTGGAAGATGGCCGGTTTTATATAAATAATTTTACTCTCAAAAAGATTGGTGATGACTTCTTCAAGCTCATTTAATTTTTCCAAAGTGTCTCCATAAATGGTTATATAAACAGCGGAATCAAACAGACGCTCTTGCGCTTGCTGAAGCTTGTCTCGCAAAGCTTCAATATCGGAAAAGGCGGTTTCCAGCATCGGGTCACGGACAAAACCTTTCGATTCTTTTTCGGATATTTCGGCTTCGATTTGAGCCGCTTTTTTTCTTAAATTTCTTAGAGCCAAGGCGGTGTCTATCGGATGAGCAAAAATGGAAATATCAAAAAGTTTTGCCAGATTAATTATCGGAGAAAACCATCCGCTAGAAAGGAATCTTGGGTAAGAAAAAACAAACAACGTCTTGGCAAATTTATCGCCTATTTTTATATAATTTTGGTCAACCTCCAAAGCCGCCGGAGAAATTAAATTTTTGACTTCGGATTCTTCCTGCCCCGTGTATGGTTTTATAACTTTTATTTCTTCACTCATATATATATTAAAATTAATTTGCCGGCTGACTTTCTGTCCCGGGCTCTTTGGCCAGCTGTTGTTTGATAGAAGAGGGATTGTATAAATTATAATAAAGTTCGGTAAGTTCCTGGTCATTTAAAACAACCGCTCTTAAACCGATTCTTTCTATTCCCGATGCGACCTGATCTATCCTCTGCCTTAATTGAATCAATTGCTGTTCGTATGATTCCTGCTTGTCTTTTTTGCTGTTTTTGGGTTTTCCAAATAATCCGGTAATACTGCTTGTTATTTTTTTGGCGCCGGCGCTTTCATAAGGAACGACAACAAAAAAAGTTTTGGTCATTATCTCGTTTTCCTTAACAAACCCTTTGATGTATTCAATGTATTCGTCTATTTGATTTCTTAGCAACTCGCTCTCTTCCTGCTGTCTTCTTTGGGCCATTTTAGCAAGATAATTGTCTATATTTATTTTTCTGGAATGAATAACTATCTGCACCGAAAAATCAACGGAATTTAAAAATTCCTGATAATTGGCGGTAATAATGTTTTGCTCCTCTTCGGATTTCAATTCAAAATTTATCCCCGAAACCATAATCACCGACCTTAGAGCTCCGCTTTTTAATTTAACAACGCCGTCTTTTATCTCTTCTATATCAACAAATTGCTGAGTTGAATTGGGAGCGATTTGAGTGGTTGTTTTTTGTTTTTCTTCGGCCATATTTTAAATTATACCAAAAATTAAAATTAAAAGATAAAATTCATCAATCTAACGATAATCGATTCTTCGCGCCACTTCTTTTTCTCCACTCATTCTTCTAAATACCTGATACTGTTCCTTGATTTCCGAGATTGGCTTTTTGGGAACCACCTTTTCTCTTTTGGGAATCGGATTTTTTGTCGTTGTCATGTCTTGCCACAATTTTGAAATTTGAGAAATTCCGGAAGATGCCAAGTCCAAAGCGCTTCTTTTGGATTCCACCGTTTGTGATTTAACTTGAGGAATTTCAAAAGTTTCTTTTATTACCGGCCTTTTCCACAAGAACATTTTAGGTTGCCAAAAAAACTTGGCCGCTAAAAACGCAAGCATATAAAGAGGGCGCCCATTGATTTTGATGAAAGCAAAAGAAATACCGAAAGACATCAAAACTATAAAAATAAGCACCCAAATTGCCGTATTTAAAATAAAAAACAGAAAAAAAGAAACCAAAGCCGGGGCCGCGATAAAACCAAATTGCTTCAGCGTAAGCGGACCGACTATTTTCGATTCAATATCAATAAATTGCGGAACTTCAAATTGCGCCATATTTTAAATTATACCAAAAAATAACGGGTAAAAGCCAATTTATGCCTTAAAATAACTGGATAAAATAATCTTATTTTTTGATGGTCAAATTACCCAAATCAATCATTCCGCCTCCATTGTTATTGATTTTATCTTCCGGCTTGTTTCCCAAAGGAAATTTGTTCGTCTGAGGATTTAAAGGCGCATTCGAAACTGGCGTTTTAGAATTTTCAAAAGCATTGTTTAAATTATTTGTTTTTATCTGATTATCTAAAGTCGTTTTGAAATTGCTGAAATGAACCGTTTTAACCGGCTCTTCCTCATATTTTTTTACCACAACCGGGACCTTTTGAACCGGTTGATTGGATATCGGTTTTATCTGCGATGGCATTTCTATTTTTGCCGATGAAACAAAATTTTGAGGCTTTGCGGTCCCAAATGATTTCATATCGGAACCAAAGAATCCTCCAAAAGAAGACGGCGCAAAATTTTTAATTGTTTGCGACTGAGCAATGCTTTGAGATTCCTCTTTCTTGTGAAGAATCACCGGACCCTCGGGGAAAGATTGCTTAGGAGTTGCCTGAGGGGATTGATTGGGCGTCTGATTTAAGGAATTAGCCGGTTGATTGGTCATATTAATTGGCTGACTAGCGGGTTGCTGGTTGATTTTATTCTCCTGATTAATAATTGGTTTTGCAAAAGTTGGAGGCACATTCGGATTGAAGCCAACTTGTTTTTGGGTGACCGGATTGACGGAAGAATTTGGATTATTAACACTTGACGGCGACAAAAAGTTTTTTGACGCTTGAGCGCTTGAATTGATTTGAATATTTTCCAAAGAAACAGGCTCCGGTTCTTTGGGTTTGGATGGAGTTCCTTCAATTTTTAATTTAATCGGCTGAGACGATGAAGGTTGGTTTTTTAAATCAACTATTTCCGGATTTTTTTCTTTGAGCACTACTTGTGGAGAGACTTGACCCGGCTCTATAATTTCGGATTCTTTAACAGTCCCAAGTTTTGATTTTACATAATTTTCTTCTATGTCTTTTTTAAAAGGAGATAATATTTTGTTGTCAACTTCATGATATATTTCCAAAGCCAAACGCGGATCTACTTGAAGATCATCTCTTATTTCTTTGTATAAATCTTCGGTGTGAATAAGGCCGTAAAAAACTCCTCTAATTAATCTGCCTAAACTTGAAATTTTATTGTCGCTCAAATTATATTTTTTCTGTATAGAATCTATTTCGTTAAAAACTGTTTGAGAATGAGAAACATCCCGCAAAATATCGGGCATATTATTCCATCTATCCAGTATTTGTTCTCTTGTTGGTGCGTACATAAAACAATCAAATTAATCTATTATTTTTTTGAACCTCCGGCAGGTGGTGCTGATGGAGCACTACTAGATGAGCTTTCTCTATATGCATTTCCCGCAGCCATATCCCCCAAAACGCTTTTTTCCACTCTATTTCCTAAACGTTGTCCTACTAAACCAAATTCTCTGAGTTGATCCTGGAATCCTTTGAGTTCAGTAGAATTTAATTTATCCACCCCACTATCATACGCTTTCTTTAACGATCCGGTTAGTTCAGCCTCCTTTGTCACGGCTTTTATTAAAGTCTTCATTAAATATGTTTGCTGATCCGGTTTTACCCCTCTAAGCGCCCCGTAAAATCCATTACCCGATGTTTCGTTGTTTATATAATTGGCGTGAGCAAGACGGTCATGTTTTTCTGATTCCGAAAGGCTTTTTTCATCAACACCGAACATATTTTGGCTGATAATTCTCTGATTGTCAGAACTATTATATTTATTATCAAAGGCGGTCCTAGCATCACTCAACCCTTTTTCGGCACTACTAAAAGGCTCCAATTCCTTTTTATAGTCATCGTCAGAAATTTCTCCTTTCAAAGCCCTTAATTCCAATTCAGTCCTTTTTTTAATACCATCAGAAGTGTAAATAGAGTCATATTTTTTACGAGCTTCTAAAGTTGATCTATTGTCGCTAGCCGCAACATAAACTTGATCGGCAGCTTTTTTATTTCCTTCTCTTTCCAATTTTTCTCCGAAAGATACCAAGGACTCTCTCCCGTCTTTATCATTTCCATACCCCAAACTTTTTATAACACTCGGATCAATTCTGCCTTTTTCAGCAAGAGACTGCATCAATCCCTCTTTATCTTGACCACTGACTGATGACGCTAATTTCTTGACATCTTCCGGATTTAGAGCGGCATACATTCTTCTGCGTTCTTCTCTGTACTCCGTCTCTTTTTTGCGAACAGATGTTTCACCTCGAGTTAGCCCCCTTGCAACTGCGCCAGCCCCAAGAAATCTTCCGACCCTAGTATTGGCGGCCCACTGAGCTCCTTTTTTTACCGGAGTTATCATTGGTCTGCCGACTCTTGCCGCACCTCTTGTAGTTTTATTTTTAGCCCATCCTTGAGCCTTACTGGTAGCTTTGTTCGCTTGTTTTAATATAAAACTGCTTCCGGCCATTCCTAAACTTTGAGAAATTTTAAGACCTCCTATAAGTATCGCTCCGGACATTAAAGTAAGCATTATAGCATCAAATCCGTGGACCCCTCCCGTCTGATCAGGAGAGCCACTTAGGCCCGTAAAACCAAGGGACGATGAATTGCTCATCATTATCATTGATAATTTTACAAAAAGAAGCATTAGCGGAGCGAAAAATACCCATTTTAAAAAATGAGTCCACCAATCACGCCAAAATCTGTAAGCAGAAGGAAATATCCACAAAAGCCACGCGCCAGGAGCCAAAATAAGCAAAAACGATATATAAAAATATCTCAATAAAAACATAATTGCCATAACCAACAAAACAAAAGAGACGAAAACCGCAACCAATATTTGAATAAAAAGATTTATTACATCTCCTATGTTTTGTATATCGCCCTGTAAATCTTTTGAAGCCACGTTCATCACGGTAGAATTTGACGTTAATACACTACTTACCTTACTGTTTTCAAGAATCATCATGCTGACCTTGTCGCTTACTTGCGCGGGGTCGTTTCTATTTGCTATGTTTTGGTTTAATGTGATATCTTGCAAAAAAGAATTTGAAAAAACGTCCGAAACTTTAATAATCGCTCCACCGATCATCAAACTAAAATTTACAATCAAAGCGGCGACCACCAATTTCCATAAGATTGATTGCGCTTGATAACTTTTTATTCTCAAAATAGTAGCGATAGCAATAATGATTATCCCCAGAACAAATCCTAAATTAGCCAAATCCCTAAAAGTAGTCCAGCCTTTATATACAAAACTGTTTTGGTCAAAAATCTGGGTAGTAATTTTTTGAGTTAAAGTCAAAGAAGCGGCGGTTAAAGTGGCAGCGAGCTTCATTATCCCCGCCACTAGAATGTCTTTTATCGTAAGCATTACTTTCTGAAAAATATCGGAAATGGCGCTTCCAGCAACACTACCTAGACCAAAGATGGCAGCGTTGGCTTCTTTATAAGAAAAAGAAAACATCAAAAACAACATCAGGCAAAAAATGATGATCTTGTTGTATTTTTTGAATATTTTATTTCTTTCCATATAATTTTATTTATTGAGCGGGGCAAGAAAAAGACGATAAGGCGCTGTTAAAATTACTCAACATCGTTTCGGTTGTGCCTGTTTGTCCGGAGCCGGCCATTTGCGCATCACCAATTATCGTCTTGTTGGCATCATTGTTTATAAAATCATTATATGTTGATTGAGCTTGTGCAACGGCGCTGTCATCCGAATAATCGAGATTATTAAGTGTGTCCAAATTAGCCGAAGCTTCGCTTGCCACAGAGGAAAATCCTTGTTGAAAAGTATTTAACGCGTCTAAAGCCGATGAAATTGTCATTTGCACCATATTACCGCCTCCCTGGTCAACAGAAATTAAAGAAGAAGAACAGGTATTATTGAAGTTAGTTGCCAAAGCAATGTCGGCATTAACAGCCGGAAGCAAAACGCCATTTACATAATTACCCACATCAGTATAAGCTTTAACAGCATCGGACAAAGATTGCTTGTTGGCGCTTATTTTGTCATTTTGAATATTTTGCGGAATGTCTGAATTATTAATTCCTTGATTTGTCCCGCTAACCGACCATTGGCTTCCGTTGCTACTTACATGATTTAATCCTTCTGTTAATATTCTAGACGCTAAAGCGTTCAAAATTGCCGCTAAAGCGCTCTGGACATTTGAAGAATACTGAAAATTGGCTCCCACTGCCTGCATTATCGCCCCGGCCGCTACACTCCCGGGAGTTTTCATTTCCCAAGACGTACACTCACTCTGGACAGCATAATTAACACAAGCATCGTGTTGCGGGTCTCCTTGACATGTACTTTCGGCATCAGCTAAAGCTTTTTGGTCAGTGCATACTTTGTTGTCGGTAAATCCTTGTGAAGCGACCGCTTGAGTTTGCGCGATAGTGCTTTGAAGCGCTATTTTTTTATTTACCGCATCTTCAAGATTGCTCCATGCCAATGCCGAATCAACCTGAGGAGAAATTAAAGCGTCAAAGGCCGACCACCCCATATCGGTAAAAATTGATACCGGTCCGTTAGGATTTTCTATATTTCTTTTTATGTCGTCAAAGGTGCATTGCGTGGGAACTCCGTAGTATTGGTCGCCACTGCCTCCATATCCATACTGCTGAGCCAGGATTCCCAATCTCGCCTGGAATTGGACACCCAAAGGAGCGCAGAGATTAACGGTCCCGTTTGATAAATTATTAACATATTGTATTGCCGTACCTACCCCGATGTCGGTAGCGGCTTGTCCCAAATATTGCCCCCAATCGTTTATATATCCTGAACCGCTACCGCTCCCTCCAGAACTGCCATTTATTTGAGCTACGATATCTCTTTGCATTTTTGAAATAACAATGGCCACAATTATATCCCTGTAATGTTGTTGAATTTCTGTCCAGGTGGTTGCTAGATATTTTTGCAAAGCCATTTGTAATATGGCCGGAATACTACCGATTTGAAATGTTGGCCAACCTGCCTGAGCCACCTTTGGGCCAGAATTAAAAACTCCAAAAAAGTTTACGGAAATCACGGAACAAACAACAAACAGAATAATTATTTTTTTTAAAAATGAATTCATTTATTTAAATTGTATTGTTTTATTATTGAATCATACAAAACAACCAGCTCTTGAGATTCACTCGTTATCTCTGTCGCTCCGTCAGTTGATGCGATATATGCCTTAATCGGGTCATTGTCTCCATTCCTTATGGCCCCAAAAACGATGGCCGAATTTTTTAAAAATATCAAAGATTTTTCATGGAACATAACCAAACTTGACGGGACTCTTAACCCTATAAGTTTATCATATCCTGAATTAAAATCCGAGATTAATTGGTCCAGTTGTTGAGTATTTCCATTATTTACAGCATCGGTAACAATCTTGCTTATTTGCTGGGGATCGGAAATAAATGTATTGGCGGCTTGAGTAAAAATAATTGAATATTGTTGGCCATAATTTTGTATTGATTGCAAATCATCGTTGTTAGTTATCAAAATGCTCGATGTGGCGATAGATGAAATCATTCCCAAAGGGTTATTTTTAAATTGATCCATTAATTTATTAACATCCACCGACGAGCTGGCGGAATTTATTTGGTCAACCAATGATTGAGAACTAGTGCTATTGGTAAGATTAATTTTTGAAAGAAATTGAGATGCTACGCTGTTTGATATCTGATCCGTTAAATTTGAAGGCGCAACAATGTTTGTGCTCGTTGAATTTTGTTGCGACTGAGATAAAGAAGATTGTATAGAATTTATATAAGGAGCCGAAGAACTGTCTTGAGCAGAATTATTTATCGTAATAGGAGATCCCCCTTCCGAACTCAAAGAGTTCCCCAGAAATCCGGACATCAGCCAATAAACGACAAAAATAATCGTTATTAAAATAAAAACAGCAAAAATTTGATGCTCCTTGCTCATTTAAATGAATTATAATATTTATTTTATATCAAAACAATAGAGAAATTTGATAAGCATCTTGCTGAGTCATATCTTGAGGTCGAATATTTTTATTTAAAGAATGTTCTTTAAAAACCGATGCGATAGTGTCCTTATTATACCCTCCAAAAATCAGGTTATTGACCAATGTTTTTCTCGGTTGCTTGAATGCTTTTTTTATAAAAGAATAATATTTATCGGCATTATTCCAATTAACATCATCTTTTAAATCCAATTCCAATACCGCCGATTCCACTTCCGGCGAAGGCGCGAAATTTCCCGATGCAACCGATATTATAATTTTTGGTTCCGCCCAAAATCCGACGCTCATTGAAAGCAGGCTCGAATCGGGAGCTTTGGCGCAAATTCTTTGCGCCACTTCTTTTTGGATGAGCAAAATTGTCTTTATGGGTTTGATTTTCAGCTCTCCGATAATTCGCAAAAGATGGCCTGTTATGTAATAAGGAATGTTGCCGACGAGTTTGTATTTGGTATTTTGTATTTGGTATTTTGTATGCAAAATTGGAAGAATTTCTAAAACATCTCCATAGATAATTTCAATGTTTTTGTCTCCTGAAAATTTTTCTTTCAAGCCATCTATTAATCGCCCATCTTTTTCGATGACAATTATTTTGACGTCTTTCCCTTCTGCGAATTTAATTATCTCTTCAGTTAATTCTCCGTGGCCGGGCCCGATTTCAACAATAATTTCTCCGTTTTTTATTTCTACGGCTTGAGCTATTTTTGATAAAATCGTTTTATTTTTTAAAAAATGTTGTCCTAAATATCTTGGCATTTTTTATTTTATTAAAAATTTATTTAATCATACTCTATATATCTTTCTTCGTCATCAAAAGCGCGCTTACCGGCAAACTCAAGATTATTTGAAGGAAGCTCGCTTAAAAATCTTGATGGCAAATTATAAAAACTCAAATAAAGCTCCTCTCTGGCTCTGGTCATTGCCACATACATCAATCTTCTTTCCTCTTCCACGTCTTGAGATGAAAAAAATGATCTCTGGTGTGGCAAAAGTCCTTCATTGACTCCCACCACAAAAACAACATCAAACTCAAGCCCCTTGGCAAGGTGGATAGTCATCATATTAATTCCGCTTAAATATTTTTTATCTCTTTTTTTTCTGACGCTTTCATCAAGGGGAGAGGCCAGAGAAATTTTTTCCAGAAAATTAGGTAATTTTGAAAATTGTTGGGAAAAATAAATCAATTCCTGTATGTTTTCCAGACGTTCCGAAAAATTCGGGTAAGTTTTTTCAAGCATAGCGATATAATCGGTCGCTTTGATGAAATAATCTATGATTTTATCCGGTTTTAAAGATGACTTTAACGGCAATTCTTCTTTTATTTTTAAATATGTTTTTTTATAAAAATTTTTTTCAAGACGCGAGAGGCTAATTTCATCGGACGGATTAGCACAATATTTTAGAGCCGCCACTAAATCTTTGATTTCTTTGCGTTCATAAAAAGTGATTGCCCCGAATAAATTGTATTCAACTCCATATTCCAAAAGCATCTGCTCCAAAGCTCGCGATTGAGCGTTGGTTCTAAATAAAATACCCACATTTTTATTCTGCCTTAAATAACCTGACGCTGTTTGAATGACAAAATCCGCTTCTTCAAACTCGTCGTCATGTTCCGCAATTTTAACCAATGAACCGTCTTGGTTTTGAGTCCAAAGTTTTTTTGGTTTTTGCAAAACATTATTGGAAATCAATCCGGAAGAAGAATTTATAATATTTTTAGTCGAGCGGTAATTCTGTTCCAAAAAAATAATTTTTGCTTCCGGCCAGTCTTTTTCAAAATTCAAAAAATTCCTGAAATCGGAAAATCTGAACCCATAAATCGCCTGCTGATCGTCTCCGACAACATTTATGTTTTTGTGCGCCTCGGAGAGCATTTTAACCAACCGATATTGAACAGAGTTGGTATCCTGATATTCATCCACCAAAACATAATCGTATTGGGACTGATATCTTTTTAGGACCTCTTTATTTTTAGAAAAAAGCTGAAAAACTTTTTCAAGCAGATCATCAAAATCAAACGCATTATTTCTTTCTAAAAAACTTTCATATTCCTTAAAAAGAAAGTAGATTTTTTTAGATTTTTCACTTTCCTGAAAATCCTCTTCGTCTAACAATTCACTTTTTATTTTAGAAAATTCTTTAATTAAAACTGTTGGTGAAAAATCGGAAACCGATATGTTAAAATTTTTTAATATTTTTTTTATGGCGGAGATTGAATCGTCTCTGTCAAAAATCGAAAACGAATAATTTCTACCGAAGAATTTACCTTCTTTTCTTAAAATTCCCGCCCCAAAAGAGTGAAAAGTTCCGACAAACGGTTCATTTGAAATTTTTATTTTTGAAGAGAAAAGGGATTTTTTTACTCTTTCTTTCATTTCATCGGCGGCTTTATTGGTGAAAGTTATAGCTAAAATTCTTTCGGGTTTTACGCCTTTTTGAGAAATCAAATAAGCCAACCTGGATGTAAGCGTTTTTGTTTTTCCCGATCCGGCTCCGGCCACAATCAACATCGGCCCCTCCCCGTATTCAACGGCCTCTTTTTGTTTAGGATTAAGTTCATCGTTCATTGTGTATTGAGAATACACAAGATTTTATGAATTTTCAAAAAAATCTAAAAAATAACCGCTATTACAACAAGAAAGAGATAACAAAGATAAGCAAGAAATATGGATTTTTCGGAATAATTTTTTTTTGATGCCAGCCAATAAAAAATCAATCCGAAAATTATTGCCGGAAAATACAGCGCCGATATTTTTAAAAACATCGGGAAAATTATTGCCGACACAAAAAGCAGGGCGCCTATTATTTTTTTCCCTTTTTCCAATCCAAACAATGATGGAATCGTGGCAATAGATTGCTCTTTGTCTCCTTTGAAATCTTTTACATCTTTAAAATTTCCCGCCAAAAAAACCGCCAAAACAGTGAGAACGGCAATATTTATAGGAAAATCATTGACTGTCGCCGTAGGAAGAGCGACAAAAAATCCACCCATAACAAAAAACAAATATGCCAAAGCTATCAAAAAAGTATTGAGTAAAAAAATTTTTTTTAATCTTAGCGGCGGGGACGAATACAAAAAAGCCAAACCCAATGATGCCAAAACTAAAATAAAAAAATAAAAATTTAAAATCAAAGCCCCTATTAAAGACAACAAAGAAAACACAACTGCAAAAAACTTAAACTGATCAAAATTCATCGCGCCCGAAGGAAGCGGCCTGTTTTGATTGGAAACGGCGTCTATTTTGTAATCATAAATATCATTGTGAAAAATCGTTGCCAGATGGAATAAAAAAGCCGACAGAACCAAGTCAATCAAGCAAAATATATTAACAAAATTAAGTTGAATCAAAGCGCCTTGATATTTCCACGCCACCGCTATTCCGATAAAAGACATTATCACATAAGCCGCTCCTCTTTCCCATCTGAAATTTTTAAATACCGTTTTTAATAAATTTTTATTATATAGAAAAAATGAAAAAAGAAGACCTAAAATAAAAATCGGGAAAATAACAGACGAGGCAAGCAAATCAAACCAGACGTTGTAAGATTGGGAAGAAAGCGACTGAAAATAATTGTGTCCCGCAAAAAGATAATTAAAATTATTATAAAAAAGATTTAAAAAAGAAGCAGTCGGATGCAAAAATAACGGATTTTGAAAGATGACAATAAAGCTCGGCAATGAACCAAAAAACATTATGATTAGATAACAGAAAATTGCGGCCAACAGACTTTTAAATAAATTTTTTGTTTTCGCAAAAACATATATTGCCGATAACAATAAAAACAAAAATATTTCAATTCTAATAGAGATACTAAAATAAAAAACAGTATGAAAATTAAAGAAAAAACCTAAAATACTCTCAAATAATTGCTTCCAATTTTGAGCAAAAATGTAAGAAGAAGATCCAAAAACCGGTTCATTTATCAAAAATGGCAAGACAACTGAAACAAAAATTACCGGAAAAAACATTAAAACCGATTTAGAAACATTTTCTATCTTCTCCTTAGATATCAAGCTCAAAACAATAGTTATAAAAATAATTACCGACGCATACCATACGAAAAAATGCAAAAAAGAGGCGGCGGTTAAAAATTGGCCAAGATATCCCAATCCAGAAAAACTTTCCAATAAGAATCTAAACAAAACAATGACGAAAAAAAACGCCAACCAGCTAAAAAATGGCGCATCATTCTTTTCTATTTTATCTATTATTTTATTTATCCAATTAAACATTAAGATAATAGATTCTACAATATATTTTTAGATAATAAAAACGGAAATTTTTCGTGTTGATCGATTTTAAACTCTCGTTCTGTAGGAGAATGCTTCGCTTAAAGACGGCTCGTCAACGATTTCTTTGCCGTCCATATCGGCGATTGTTTGAGCGACTTTCAAAATCTTAAAATACCCCCTGGCGGAAATATATGCTTTATCAAGCGCCTTGTTTAAAAAATTTTTTGATTTTAAATCCAGTTTGACGATTTCGTCGGTCATCTTTGAAGAAAGTTCGGAATTGGAATGAATGTTTAAATTCATTTTTTTAAATCTGAGTTTTTGGATTTCTCTTGCCGATTCAATTGTTTCTTTCAGTTTTAAGGAGTAATTTTCATCCGACTTTTTTTGAAAATCGTCGGATTTCAAACGATTAACCCAAATATGAATATCAATTCTGTCCAAAAGAGGACCGGATAATTTTTTTTGATATTTTAATATCTCGTAGGCACTACAGCGGCATTCTTTTTCTTCGTCCTGATAATATCCGCACGGACAAGGATTTGACGCCGCTACCAACATAAATTTTGCCGGAAAAACAACGCTCCCTTTCGAGCGAGTTATTGTTATGTTCCCGCTCTCAAGAGGCTGACGCAGTGATTCCAAAACATCTCTGTGAAATTCAGGCAATTCATCCAAAAACAAAACTCCTCTGTGCGCTAAACTTATTTCTCCGGGTTTTGGGTTTTGTCCACCACCGACAATGGAAACTAAAGACGCCGAATGGTGCGGAGACCTAAACGGACGCGATGCCAAAAATGGCTTTCCAAAAAGCATTCCGGCAGCGCTATAAATTTGAGTCGTTTCTAAAGCTTCATCAAAATCAATATCGGGCAAAATAGAAACTAATGCTTGGGCCAACATCGTTTTACCGGCGCCCGGGGGACCGGACATAAAAATATTATGTCCGCCGGCGGCGGCAATGGAGAGCGCCCGCTTTGCCGATTCTTGACCTTTGATTTCTGAAATATCAACTCCATGTGACACTTTTTGCGGAACAAATTCTTCAGGATACAAAGACAAAATTTTCTCTCTTTCCTCAAGATGATCTATCAACTGTTTCAGCGAATCTACCGGATAAATTTCTATTCCGGAGATGTTGGCGGCTTCGGCAGAATTTTTTTTTGGAATATAAACTTCTTTAAATCCTCTTTCTCTTGCCATAAAACAAATATTCAAAGCTCCGGCAACCGGACGAATTGAGCCGTCTAACGCCAATTCTCCAACAAAAATTTTATCTTTGGAATTAAAATTTTTTATTTGTTCGGACGCGATCAGATAACCCAAAGCAATAGAAACGTCATATTGAGAACCGAACTTTTTCAAATCCGCCGGAGCAAGATTAACGGTTACTTTGCGATTTTCTCTGGTGGGTGGTTTAACGCCGACATTTTTTAAAGCCGAAGAAACTCTTTCTTTGGCTTCGGAAACGGCTTTATCGGCAAGACCCACCAAGGTAAAAGATGATAAACCCACATTAATATCAACTTCTACTTCTATAATCCTTGATGAAATTCCTTCGATGTCTGCGGTGTAAATTTTTGCTATTTTTCCTGACATTTTAAGATAAATAAAAAACCCTCATCCTTTTTGGCTGGGGGTTTTTAATGATTAAACTATTTTTTATTTATATTTTTTTTATTGCACTCGCGACAGAATTTAGATTCGGGCGAGATATCCAAAATTTCTTCTTCTATTTCTTGCCCGCAACTTTCACATTTTCCATAATTTCCTTTTTGGATTTTTATCAATGCCGACTCCACTTCATCAAGTTCATCTCTCAAAGAAGAAGCAGAAGATCGCTGATTGAACGCCTGTTCGGACTCGTCGGTATTTTCGTCTTCTCCGGGAAAATCTCCCATATCCACAGGAGTTTCAAGATGAGCTATTTCATCTTCTAAAGATTCCTTCATTCCTTCCAGTGTATTTTTATACTTTTCTATTTTTTCTTTGGATAACATTTTTATTTTTAAGGATTAATCGTAGTTGTTCCCGTGGTGGTCGTCGTAGGCGAAGTTACCGGTGGCACCGGTGGCGGAACTATCGGAGTAGTCGTTGAAGTAATCGTTGAGGTGGTTGTAGTAATTCCAGTTGATTGATTTTGTGCCGGCAACGCTTTTAATCTTTTAATAATATCAGCCATCTGATTGTAGGATGTCGCCATAACCAAATAATTATTCCCGCCAGCAGTCATCCACGCATATTCAAAAACTTTAGCCGTCTTAAGATCATAAACTAGATATCTCACGGAAACTCCGCTGATTATTCCCCCTTTAAATTCAATTTTAGAAGGAACTGTTGTAGTGGAAACAAAAAGATTTTTAACATCCGAGTAACCATTTTCCAAAATTGAGCCGAGTGATGAAGATGCCTGATCTAAACTAACGGAACTTTTTAATTTCAGAACAACTCCAAACTTTGCTCCTCCGGTTTTGTCATAGTAAAGCCAAGAAGTAAAATCACGATCAAAAACTTGACTCAACATTTGAGATTCTACGGGAAAATAAGATTTTAAAAATTGAGTTGATTCAATCGGAGTTGAACTGGCATCAACAAAAGCCAAATCCTTTACACTCGCGACAAGCATCTTTTCTTTTGAAGAAGATGCGACTACGGACTGAAAATCCGGTAAGTCCACAGGATTGATAACTAAAGTTTGAGCTTTTGTCGGATTTAGAATTAATGATTGATGGACTAACGGCGGAATAACCGGAACATTTGAAACCGGAGTAGAGGTTGGAGTTGAAGTTTGAGTAACAGGAGGAGGCAATAATGGCAACGTGCTTGTTGTATTATTGGATGCCGTCGGTATGGAAATTTGAGGCGAAGACGACATTCCTGAAACCAAATAATATGCGCCATACCCGATTCCTCCGGCAACAACCAATCCTAAAACTATAAATAAGATTGTTTTCAAATTAAGACCGGGTTTTGAGTTCAAAGCTGGCTGACCGTCTGATGGCTGATAAGAGGCCTGAGAAAATGACGGCATCGGCTCTGAAGAAACCGGCGGAGTTTGCTGAGCCGGCGTTTCCGGCGTCGCATAATTTTGAGATTGAAAATTGGTCTGAGGATTTTGCGCCACAGGCTGTTGCTGTCCCATGTCAGGCAACTCGGGAGCATTAATTATTTGCGACTGAGGAGCTTCCCCTCCGCTTTGTTTAACCGATTCTAAATCGGATTGCATGCTTCTCACTCCCACCTGAGAGTCCATTGACGGAGGCGGAGGCGGAACATTTGACGACTGATTTTGAGAATCGGGGAAATTGTACGGGTTTGGATTGTTGTCCATAAAAAATAAATTTTAAATATAAATAAAAGTGGCCTTTGAAAGATTATACCACAAAACAAACAAAAAATGATTGTGGATAACTTTTTGGTGCTAATTTCAAATTATGATACCAATTATTATTTTTAAAAAATGACCTGATTGAAAATTTGTTCCATTTTTAATTTGTTTTTGTCATTCCGGATTTACATGCCCTCTGAAGCTCTGACAAAGTATGGGCATGCCCTCCGTAGCTTTAGCGAGGGATGGAGCCTGCCCTCCGTAACTTTAGCGAAGGATGGAGCCTGCCCTCCGTAGCTTTAGCGAAGGATGGGAAAGGAGGTGGCGAGTTTGCAAGACGGAGGATTTGTAAAAAATGTATTTTGTATTTAGTATTTAGTATTTTGCTTGTCCTGAGCGGAGTTGAAGGACGGAGGATTTATAAAATCCCTCCCGCCCTACGGCGTACTCCCTTTAAAAAAGGGAGAATTATTTTTCGCCTGCCTGCCGGTAGGCAGGTATTTCGTAGCCAAATATTTATTTGTATGTAAAAGACTGTGAAAATGGTCGCCACGCAAAACTCTTGACTTTTGGGCTGATGCGAGTATAATTGTGTTAAATCGTGCAAAAGGCGCGGTTTTTTGTTGCCTTATTCAAAAGGCTAAAAGCACTCAAAAAATAAATAAATGGCTTGAAATCTAACTTTTTTATCAAGTCATAATATAATTAACTAAAAAATATGGGTAAACGTTTAAATTTAATTATAGTTTTTATTGCCACTGCCACGGTTTTAGCCACAAACTTAACCACCAGCAGAATAGCCGCTTCCGGATTTTTGGGGGCGCTATACGGAGTAAAAACCAGCGCTCAAGAAGTTAATCCCGATAGAAGCTTGGCTTCCGATTCAAACACTAAAAACGACTCGGTTGTCGAAAAAAATACGGTTTCGGGGAAAAATCCAAATCAAAACAAGCAAATGAAAATAACGGTCACGGCCTACACCAACGACCCGGCCGAAACCAAAGATTACGCCATTGGAATAACCGCAATGGGAACTCACACCAGAGACGGCGTTGCCGCCGCCAACTTTCTCCCTTTTGGGACAAAGTTCCAACTTCCTGAAATATACGGAGATAAAATATTCACCGTGGAAGACAGGATGAACGCCAAATACAATAATCAAAAGAGAGTTGATATTTGGATGTTGGAAAAATATCAGGCATTTGATTTTGGAAAAAGGACAACGACAATGCAACTTCTTTAAACTAAAAATCCGCTTCAAAAGGCGGATTTTTAGTATCAAAAATTTATTTCTTACACCAAAATGAATTTAAAAATTTGTTTTTGTGTCGGTGGCCTGGTCTTTTGTTGTCGATAAAGCCTTGATTGAAAGTCCGATTTTGCCGTTTTCGTCAACTTTAATAACTTTTGCTTTTACCACCTGCCCCTGTTTTAAGACATCGGTGATTTTATTGACAAATCCGTTTTTAACTTCGGAAATGTGGATCATACCGTCTCTATCTCCACCCAAATCGACGATTGCTCCAAATTCCAAAAGTTTTATAATCGGTCCCTCAACAACTTCTCCGACTTCATATTCTTTCGTCATTCCATTTATCAAGTCTATGGCTTTTTTGGCGCTTTCCGGATTACTGGAAGCGACAAAAACTTTCCCATCATCATCAATATCAATTGAAATCAATCCATATTTTTCTATAATTCCATTAATCATTTTTCCTCCGGGACCGATAACCATTCCGATTTGATAAGGTTTTATTTGAGCCAACATAATAATAGGCGCGTAAGGAGAAAGCTGTTTTTTAGGTTCCGGCAGAACTTTCAACATTACATCTAAAATTTCAAGGCGGGCTTTTTGCGCCTGGTCAAGGGCCTTAGAAAAAATATCCAAAGTGATGCCTTCAATTTTAACATCCATTTGTAAAGCATTGACTCCATCTTTGGTGCCGGCGACTTTCAAATCCATATCGCCGTAATGATCTTCCGGGCCTTGAATATCGGTCAACACTTTAAAATCGGAATCGTTCTTTCCCGATTCATAACCTTCATAAGTCATAAGTCCCATAGCAATTCCGGCAACCGGTTTTTTAATTGGCACACCGGCATCCATCAAAGACAAACATCCGGCACAAGTGGTCGCCATTGAAGACGAGCCGTTTGAAGATAAAACTTCCGAAACAACTCTTATGGTATAAGGAAATTCCTCTTGGTTTGGTATTACCGCTTCAAGCGCTTTTTTAGCCAAAGCTCCATGTCCTATTTCTCTCCTTCCGGGCATTCCAACTTTACCGGTTTCTCCAGTTGAATAGGGCGGAAAATTGTAATGAAGCATAAATCTTCTCTTGAAAGAATTTTCCATCGTTTCCACGACTTGTTCGGAACCGGGAGCCGCCAAAGTGGTGACAGCAAGAGCTTGAGTTTCTCCGCGAGAGAACAAGGCCGATCCGTGCAATCTTTTAAAAAGTCCGACTTCGGCATAAAGCTCTCTTATTTCATCAGATTTTCTTCCATCGGGTCTTTTTCCAGATTCTAAAATATTTTTATGGACAATATCGTTTATCGCATCTTCCCAAATCGGCAAGACGTCGGCTAAATTTTCAACTTTAAGTTCTTTCAAATGAGCGTAAAGTTCTTCTTCCAACTGAGAAAGAGAATTATTTCTTTTTGTTTTTTCTTTTTCACCATAAAGCGCTTCTTCCAATCTGGGGATAACAAAATTTCTTACCGTTTCTTTTAATGCCGGGTCTGTTTCTTTAAGAGCAACCTGGGTTTTTGGTTTTCCTATTTGGGAAACAATTTCTTTTTGAAAAGCTATCAGTTTTTTTATTTCGGAATGGCTGTCGGAGAAAACTTTTTGTAAATTTTCTTTAGCAACGCTTTTTCCTCCAAGTTCTATCATATTTATTCTGTTTTGAGTTCCTGAAAAGAAGGAATCAAAAGAACCTTCTTCCTTTAACATTTCTTCGGCTTGAGAATTAGTCGGATTGAAGACAAAACCTTTTGAGGACGAATAAGCGACTCGAGCGCCTCCAATCGGACCGTTCCACGGAATATCGGAAATGGATAAGACTAAAGAAGCTGTCACTTGCGCCAAAAAATCAGGATCGTTTTCTTCATCATAAGACAGGACAGTCACAACCAATTGGACTTCTCTCCTTAGTCGGCTGTCAAAAAGCGGACGGACTGAGCGGTCAATTAACCGTCCGGAAAGAACGGCCAAGTCAGAAGGTCGCCCCTCTCTTCGAACAAAACGACTGCCAATAATTTTACCGGCGGCATAAAATCTCTCTTCGTAATCAACGGTAAGCGGAAAATAATCAGTGGCTTTGTCCTGCTTTCCCATGACGGCAGTCACCAAAACCGAAGTGTCTCCGTACTGACCGATAACGGCGGCGTTTGCCTGGCCGGCAACATCGGAAACTATAAATTTTAATTCCCTATCATGAAACGGAAGAGTAAACTCTTTTTTATTTTTAAGCTGCATATATTTTTTACCCGAAACCCATACCTCTCCGCCAAAAGCGGATCCGCTATGTAAGCGGAAAATCTCAGAGCTGGCACCCAAACAATTGAGTGACAATTCTGAGTTTTGACGAATGAGTCTCTCGGGTTAATTAATTATAATTTTATCGACGACTTAATTTTGTTTTAAATAATACTTTTGAATTTTCATCCAAATCAACAAAAGTGTCAACTACTTCTCTCAATTTTGAGGATGAGCTTCTGCCAAAAGACGCGCATTCAACTTGCTTCCCTTCGCCCCATTTTAGATACTCAACCAATGGAATGAAGTCTCCGTCTCCGGTTACAAGCACAACAACATCCAAAGATTTTGCCATTCTGATGGCATCAACCGCCATCCCCACATCCCAATCGGCTTTTTTGGCGCCTCCGGCAAAAACTTGAAGATCTTTCATTCTTAATTCTATTCCGCTCTTTTCCAAAGCTTCAAAAAAAGCGCTTTCTCCGGTGGAAATATCGCTTTTAACCACATATCCGATAGCCCGGATAAGTTGTCTCGGTCCAATAATCAATTTTAAAAGCTCGGAAAAATTAACTCTCGAGCCATAAAGGTGTTTTGCCGAATGATACAAGTTTTGAACATCCACAAAAATTCCAACTCGCTGGTCTTTGTAACGCATAAAAATATTTTTTAAATGATGCAAAAAAACGACAGGTTTATTTCTTTAATCCAAGTTTTTTGATGAGCTTGGCATAAGCTTTCTCATCTTCTTTGGAAAGAAATTCCAAAAGCTTTCTTCTTTTTGAAACCATTTTCAAAAGCCCTCTTCGTGAAGATTGGTCTTTAGGATTGGTTTTAAGATGTTTGGTAAGCTCTTCAATTTGTCTTGAAATGAGCGCTATTTGAACCTGCGCCGAACCGGTGTCGGTTTCGTGAGATTGAACATCATTTATAATTTTTGTTTTCACTCTTTTTGTAAGCATTAAAAAAAGTATATAAAAAATAAACGATAAAGTCAACATGCGGATTATTTTAATATAAATAAATTAGTTGTTTTTAATGTGTCGCAAAATAAAAAATGTGCTAAAATACAAAGATAAAAATGAATGAAGTTGAAAAATATATAAAAGAATATCTTGATTATCTGGAGGTGGAAAAGAATCGCTCGCCTAAGACGATCGAGAATTATCGACGCTATTTAAATTTTTTTGTTAAAATCTCCGGCGCTAAAAATCTCAAAGATGTCAATTTTGAAAATATTCGCAGATTTCGCCTCGATTTGGCAAGAAGAGCCGGAGAAGAGAGCGAATTTCTTAAAAAAAATACACAAAGTTATTACGTGATAGCCATAAGAAATTTTTTGAAATATCTGATAAAAAATTCCATAAAAACTTCCGTTTCCCCGGAACAAATAGAACTTCCTAAAGTTTCTCAAAGACAGATTGAAATTATGGAATATTCCGACCTGGAAAGATTTCTAAACAGTCCGTCGGGAGATTCTTTAAGGAGTTTAAGAGATAAAGCGATTTTAGAAACCCTCTTTTCCACCGGGCTTCGTATTTCGGAACTTTGTTCTTTATCAAGGTATCAGGATTTTGACAGAGGCGAGGTAACCGTTCGAGGCAAGGGAGGAAAATTGAGAGTGGTGTTTTTTTCCGATGATGCAAAAAAGGCGATAAAAAAATATCTTGATAAAAGAAGCGATGCGGAAGAGGCGCTTTTTGTGAGTTTGAATAAATCAAAAAATCCAAAAGTTATAGGGAAAATAATTCCTCGCGCCATTCAACGGCTGGTAAGGTATTATGCCAAAAAATCAGGCACATTGGACAAAGTCACGCCTCATCAATTAAGACACCAATTTGCCACCGATCTTTTGATGAATGGAGCCGATATTCGTTCGGTTCAAGCTCTGCTTGGGCACGCGAACATTGCCACCACTCAAATATACACGCACGTTACCAATAAAGAACTCAAAGAAATTCATAAAACTTTCCACGGGAAAAGAAGAAGCGATTGATTTTTATTGTTCTAAAAAGTATTATTCATCAGTAATAAAGCCGAGGTGGCGAAATTGGCTATACGCACTAGCTTTAGGAGCTAGCGCTCGAAAGAGCATGCGGGTTCGACTCCCGCCCTCGGCACTGAAATGTTTTGATGAATATTTTGACGAGAGCAAGCAAATTTATTTGCTTGCGTGGCGGAGTCGAAAGTACGAAGCGATATTCCGACAGCAGTCGGAATCGCGAGGAGCGGCCCGCGAGCCGGCCGAATGACTGATGAGGCCGGACTTGTGGGAGACTCCCGCCCTCGGCACAATTAAAAACCCCGCCTTAAAAAGCGGGGTTTTTAATAAACAAAATTTATTTTTTTACTGAGTAAGTCCGGAAGACAATGAGTTTTGAACCAAAGTAACCACTCCATAAGAAAGCAGAGCAACTACTATACCGACGATGGCATAGATTAGTTCTTGTTTGGCTTTTTTGGTTGTTTCACTATCTCCCTTGCTGGTGATAAAGTGAAAAGCTGCCAAAAGAATAAAAAGAACCGCGACAATAAAGATTATGTAATAGAACCATTTAACAACAGTAACTAATATCCCAACCCAACCAGATATAGTTCCCGGACCTGTTACTGGACCCAATACCGGCGGAGTTGTAGGTTGAGCAAAAACAGATACTCCCACAACAAAGAGCAAAATTACCAATCCAATTGACGCAAATATTTTTTTAACCATGATTTTTTTATCGTTTACGACCTTTACTTTTGATATATTTAATAATAACACAAGTCCAAAATAACTTCAAATTAATTAGCTCCCCTGCTTTGCAAAAACTGGGTTATTAATAACGAGACACCGGTAGAAATAAGAGCAACAACTATGGCAATAACAGCATATTTAAGTTGAGCTTTAGCTTCCGCGGCTTTTTTTTCATTGGCTCCGCCTTGAAGAAAGTTATATGCCGCCAAAAGAATAAACAAAACAGCAACTACAAAAAATATAATGTAAATCCATCTAACTATGCTGAGTAAGATATACCAAATCTGTGTCACGCCGGTCACAGGAGAAGCAATTTGGCTATTTCCAAAAGGATTAACATATCCTTCGTTCACTACGGCAAAAACTTCAAAAATTCCGGTGGTTAAAAATATGGTTATAAATAAAAAAGGTAAAATTTTTAATAATGTTTTTTGTTTAAACATAAATTTAAATTATTTTTTAATAAACTCCTCCACTGCCGATGAATTGGGAAATAATAGCCGATAAACCGGTAGCAATTAAGGCGACAACTATGGAAATTCCGGCATATTTAAGTTGGTTTTTGGCAACTTCTATTTTCTTTTCATTGGTTCCTCCTTGGATAAAATTATAAGCCGCCATCAAAATGAATATTACCGCCACCACAAAAAACGCGCGATAAATCCAAATAACAATACTTTTAACGATGGTAAATATATCGTCTGCGCTATTTACCGGGGACGCCGTATCGCCGGTATTAAATGGAGCTATATTAACGCTTGCTCCGTAAGCAAACATCGGAGCCAAGGAATAGATAGCCGCCAAAATTAAAAAAAACTTCTTTCTCATATTTTTAATATTAATTATTTATTTCCCAAAAACGTATTTATTATCGTGGCAACCCCTGAAGCGGTCAAGGCAATAACCAGAGCGATAACTGCATATTTAAGCTGAGCTTTGGCGGTTTCTATTTTTTTAGGATTATCTCCTCCTTGAAGATAGTTAAACGCCGCTAAAAGAATGAATCCGACGACGACAATATAGAAAGCTTCATACATATAAGTAACGGCTTTTTGCATAAGAGCGATAATATCATCGGCTGTTTGAATCGCGGCAAACGCCACCAATGGAAACCCGGAAATAATTGCCGCCGCTATAATTGCTTTTGTTTTGTTTTTCATATTTAAATATTTTAATTTATGCCCCAATAAAATTTTTGACTACCGCCGCTATGCCCTTTGCCGCAAGAACTACCGCCATTCCAATGATTGTGTAAGTAATTGTTTTTTTGCCTTGGGCAAATTTATTTTCATTTCCGGCGGCGCCAAGCATTTGAAAAGCTCCGATCAACAGCATTATAACAAAAACAGGCGCGGCAAGCTCAACAATAAAAGTGGCGATTTTATCAATCAAATCCGGTATGGTGTTAACTCCGGATTGAGCTAACGGATTTTGTAAAGCAACTCCTCCGGTATCAGCGGCGCTCACAACCGTTGGCACCCCTAAAATAACGGCAATCGATGAATAAAGAAATTTTTTCATATTATATTTATTATAAACATTATACTATTGTGTCGGCAAATTTAAAAACTTCAAAATAGTGTTAACTAAAAGCCAAGCGCCGAAAGTCAAAACTATGCCGATTGCCGCCGCAGTTATTTTTTTCTTTCCGCTTTTAAATTTTCCCTCATCACCGGCGGAAATTGCCATTTCAATTCCTCCCCAGATAATAACAATTACCGCCACCGGCGTGACAACATCAGTTAAAGCAAAGGTAACTAAACCTTGAACCATTTTTACAAAATCGGAATAATTGCAAGGATTTTGTCCGTTTCCTCCGCAATTTACCAAAGCGGCAAAAGATGATGCGGCGTTTATAAAAAACGCCATCAAAAAGAATAAAATTCCATAACCGTATTTCTCGTATTTTCCTGTTTTATTCAACATTTAATTAATTATATAAAAATTCAAATATCGTTTCAATCCAAAGCCAATCAAACAGACTTGATAACTAAAATTTATTGCCCCAAATTTGTCGACGGTTGATACAAATTATTTATTGCCGCTTGAGCCGCTTGAACCGATGCCTGAACATTCAATTTGCCGGATAAAATATCGCTTACCATTCCGATAAAAATAGAATCGATAGACGATGGATTTATTTGAAACCAATCCTTGGCAGTTAAGAATTCTTTTAAGAATACGCCGTTGTCCCCGCCAAGTCCCTGTTGAATCAGCGAAAGCAAAGCCGGAAGTTTATTCGTCGCCGAAAGATAAGAAGAACTGATCGACGGCGTCATTGTAAGATATCTTATAAAACTCCAAGCAACATAAGGATTTTGAGTTTGTTTGGAAACTGCCAATCCCCAATAATTTGGCCAATTGGATATTTGCGAAGCATTGGCATTTGATAACTGAGGCAAAGGAGCAACGCCAAGATTGATATAAGCATTTCTGTTTTTTATATCTTTGATTGCGCTGTAATAATCAAAAATCATCGCGGTCTGACCGGCGGCAAAAGAAGAAACAGAATTATCAAAACTTTCATTCCAGGTGTAATAAGGACTTACCGGATCGGAAAATTGAGTATAAAATTGGACCGCTTTATTAAATGGATCGTCTAAAATAACTCCGTCGTTTGATGGGTTATTAATAGTAGACCCGGACTGCATCGCCAAGACACTCAAAATATCCGGAACATTATTTATATTATGAGCCGAACCCAAAGCGGCGGCAGAAAGAGATATCTTTTTATTCTGGTCTATTTCCGTTATCTTGGAGACATCGGCAATAAAATCGTCCCAAGTTGCCGGCGGGAAAACAATTCCTTTGGAATTAAAAACGTCTTTGTTATAAATAAGAGCCAGCGCGTCCATCGAAAGAGGCGAGGCAAAAATATTTCCGGACAAAACAAAATCTTTTGAAACAACTGCGGGAAAAGATTGGCTAAAAACTTGAGGTGTGAGCAACAAAGACGGAGCGGGATAAAGTTTGTTCCAATTGCTGTAAACCCAGAGATTATTAACCATAAAAATATCGGGGCCCTGATTTGCGGCAAGCGCGTCGATTAACTTTTGCTGGTAAGCAACCGGGTCGGTAAATTTTGTGTAATTTATTTTTACGTTTTTATAAACGCCTTGATACGATTTTATGATATCGTTGTAAACGGAATAATCATCGCCCACTCCCCACATTTGTAAAGTAACGCTCCCGGTCGGGAAGTTTGGATCAGAAACAGTAGTCTTTTTTATTCCGGGAATTATTCCCATCAAGCCCAAAATAAAAACAATGGCGACTATTGCGATAATCCCAATAACCATCAATTGAGTTTTGTTGAAGTTCATTACTCTAATTATCTGATATTAAAAAAATAAATGCAATGTTTTTAAAAAAATAAACGAGTCGTCATTCTGAGCGAAGTCGAAGGAGCTTGTCCTGAGCGAAGTCGAAGGAGCTTGTCCTGAGCGAAGTCGAAGGAGCTTGTCCTGAGCGAAGTCGAAGGACGGAGGATTTGTAAAATCCCTCCCGCCTTACGGCGTACTCCCTTTATGAAAGGGAGAATTATTTGTTTTGTTCCTCCTTTTCTAAAGGAGGTGGCGAGCTAGCGAGACAGAGGATTTGTATTCGTAAATCCCTCGCCCTGACGGGCACTCCCTTTAACAAAGGGAGAATGAACACAACAAAAGAGCCCCGAAGGGCTCTTTTGCTGTCCGATTATACGACATCGGAAAACGAAATCAACAATCTTACGACTTAGTTAGCTAAGTTTGTAAGAACAGGTCCGGCAACCGGAAGAGTAACGTTGGTCGGCAAGAATGTAAGATCTGATGTCGATCCGTCGCTCCAAGTTATTCCCTGAACCGAAATCTGATAAGTGCCATTGTTGTTTGAGGCAGTTAAAGTATTTGCGGCAGAGGTAACTTTAAATTGCAAGACTCTATTTGTTGAACCGGAAGGAATGTCCCAACCACTGGTAAATCCAGAAGTTGTAGCTGTTGTAGTAGCTGTTGTACCAGTAAGCGTAATCGTGAAGATAGCGGAATTAGGATTGGTTGAATCATACAACGACAAAGCAACAGTTGTTGATGATTGGACCACTGAACCGCTCTGGGAAAGATTAAGTTTAGTGATATAAACATCGTTTCCGGTATTCATTGCTCCGGCAGTAAATGACGAAACAATATTTCCAACTCCGGCTCCGATAGAAGTTATCGGGGTTACTGTTCCTCCAGAAAATCCTGAGAGCAAAGCTCGGTACAAAGTTATGTTATTTCCTTGAGCTGATACATTGGTTGAAGTCGTGTTAGGACCAGTTGTCAGGTTATAAACATAGCTTGATGCCTGGAAGGAATGGGTTGAATTTTCAGCGTTATTGAAGCTGTTGTAATTAACCGGGCTACCAACCAAGCTCAAAGTCGCATATTGATTCTGAGCAATAGTGATAGGAGCGTTAAAGACAAATGTCGCTGTTCCGCTGGCAGTTAACGACGGCTGAGTATTCAACGTAGTTCCGTTGTAAACCAAGCTAAAGTTGTTAAATGATTGCGGATATTGAGTGGCAGTGCTTGTAGTAGATGAAGCCGCATCAAGAATCGTCAACTGACTGACAGTGACAGGACCGCTTGATGAACCATTCAATCTGTAGATAGCCAATGTGTTGTTGGAAGTTCCAAGTCCCATAACAGTTGCCGCTGGGCTGGTGTTGTCAAGAGTAATGCTAGATAAAGCATTTCCTTGAGAGACATAAACTCCCTGTCCTGAAGCAGTTACGCTGGAAACGGAGTTTCCTCCGGCAGTGGCGTTAACTCCTGCAAGATTTGCCAAGTCAACTGGAGTTGAAGTTGAAGCCGAGTTTGAAAGAGCGGCAAAAACATCAACAGTTACCGATTGAGTAGCCGGGATAATAACTTGAGAAGAACCACTGAAAGTGTAATTTCCTCCCGAAGTTATATTTCCTTGAGCAACTCCAAAGGCAGAGCCATTAACATTGACATACAAACTTGAAAGCCATCCTGACGGAACACCTGAAGGAACTCCGATAGTTACTCCGCTAACAATAGCAGAGTTAACTTGTCCGGCCTGCAAGATGAATGACGCAACTTTAGAAGTTGAACCAGCCATCAAAACCGGCGATCCAAAAGATCCGTTCTGATAAGCGGTCAAATTAGTCGTATTTGCCAAAACTTGCAAAGTCGGTGAGTCAAAATGATTGCTCAAGCTTCCGACAGATGTGTAGTTTGATTGAGATTGACCAACCATAGCAACATCAGTTCCGACGTTTGTTCCAGAAGAAACAGTGCCTTGAATGGTTAATGTTTGAGTGGTGTTAGCCGGAATTATGTAGTTCAAATTTTGGAATTTAACTACATTAGCCGGTCCACTCGACATGCTCGATTGGGTTGTTCCCAATTGAGTGCCATTAATCAAAACTTGGACGTTTGTAGTGCTAGCTGATCCGTTCAGATAGAAATCTAATTCTTGCAATCTGATGTTGTCTCCTGAAGCTAAGACTGTATAACTACCCAAAACTGAATTTGAGTTGTTTTGAACGATATACAAAGCGGTGGATGAAGCATTGTTAACTACCAATCCTCCCGGCTGAACTGTTACAGAATACATATTCTCTGGGAATGTTTGTGATCCATAAGCAGTGGAGCCAATTCCGACATTGTACATATTGTCAATCGCTTGGACATCAGATGACTGCTGAACGGTAAATTGGAAATTATATCCAACACCGCCAGTAACATCAGCGTAAAGCGACAAAGTAGCCGCCTGACCCGAAGTTAACATCAAAGGAGCGTTTGAAAGGTCAAACAAAGCAATGTTGCCGTTCAAAGTGGAAAGAGTGGCACCAACCTGAGTTGAGCCATTCATTAATTTGATGTTAGCGATGTCTTGTGTCGGCTCGCTTCCAGTCATAGTAAAGCGCAAGCTGGTTACTTTAACTGGGTTATTGCCTGCAGTTAATGTAAACTGTCCGACGAGATTATTCGTCTGGCCGGCGTTAACACTGGTGTTGGCAGTAACATTATTAAAGGTTAAGGTTGCCAAATTGGTTACATTAACCAATGACAACTGATTTCCGGAAACTGGGAAGTTTCCTCCAACAGTTACATTGCTTGCAGTTACAACATTGGTAGCCGCCGGCAATGAGAAGGTAAGAATATGGCTTGCATTTGAACCATTGTTGTAGATATCAGCTTTAACTGTTATTTCGGTTGTTTGACCGGCGCTAACAGTAAACAATCCCGTTCCGCTTGAAAATACTATATTTCCATTAGAGATGCTCATGTTGGTAGCAACACGGTTTGCTCCTTGGTAAAGATAGACATTTTGTAAGTCGGCATCTTGGGATAATCCAGACCTAACAATAGTCAAAGAATTAACAGTGACTGCTTGCGATCCGGCTGTGAAATTCAAAGCCATAACCGGGACGGCAACAGCGCCAATAGCGACATTACCTGAAGCCGGGTTGTCCGAAGCCAATGCGACAGAAAGTCCGCTGGTTGTCGGGACAACTGTTCCAGTTCCAGTTCCTGTTCCGGTTCCTGTTCCAGTTCCGGTTCCAGTTCCTGTTCCGGTTGTTTGCGATGCTATGAATGCTCTGGTTTTAGGTCCAAAGTATCCAGCGGCGGGCGAAATTGAATTCGCTGCCTGATATTTTGCCAACGCGGCTTTGGTCATCGCGCCAAAGTATCCGGTCGGGGCGGAGATTTTAAGAAATCCGCCATCAATCAAAATTTGTTGGAGAGCAGAAACATCAGCTCCTTTGCTGCCGAGGGTGAGGTCCTTGGTGAAGCTGTAGGAAGATGAAGCGCCTCCTTGTGAAGCAGCCATTTGCGATTTCAAAGCTGTTATTTGAGCGAGCAAGGTCGCGATTTGCGATTGCAAGTCAGTGGTTGTTTGGGCATTAGAGAAGCTAACAGCTCCAAAAACCATAACAACTGATAACACAACGACTGCTAATTTTTTTGCAGTACTCATTTTAGATTTTACAGAAAAATACATTATTTTTATTTTTGACTAAATTTAATTCAGAATTAAATTGGATTTCGGAAGGTTACTCTCTATTATTATCGACCCACTGCTTCATCGGTGAGGACGCATCAGCAAGTTAATAATCAAAATAACCCCTATAATAAATTAAGTTTTGTTCTTATTTTGTTTATAAAATAAGAACGGATATTTTTTACAAAAATTAACAAAAACGAACGTGAGGCAAATTAATTTATTTTCTCTTCCAAACATCAATGTCTGACCGCCAGAAACATCTTTCATCCATCAATTCATCGATTACCGTATTCACTTTCTTTTTGGGCTTTTTCGGCCCGTGTCAAATTCCAAATTTTCTGGACTCTGACACGGAACGATAAACTTATTATTATAAAAAATCCTCACTTCCGTGAGGCAATAAATTAGCAATAAATGTCCAGTGATAAAACCGACAATTATTCTTGCTTTTGTTCCGCCTCACTCCCGATTTTTTCGGGAACAGAACTATTAACTTATAACATTTTCAGTATAAACGAATCCGATTTAAAATGTCAAATAATCCGCGCAAATAAACCGATAACGCTTACTCTGAAAACAAATCACCGACTCCGTTGGTTACAAACAATAAAAACGAAGAACACGCAAAGGCGTTACAGGTTAAATTTGAGATTTTAACCTCGCCCCAAATTCAATATTATAGTGGCGTCAAAAAATATCCTAAAATATCACTTTTTTATCCTAAAAAATGAGTTGGGACCACCGGTGCCGACTCTTTCTATAACTCCCTTATCAACGAGACGTTGAACATCATATCTGACAGTTCTTTCGCTGATATTTGGCAAAGAATCAATTAAATCCTTAATATGGCAGAGAGATCTCTTGTTTAAAAGCTCCATAATAATTGAGTTTCTTTCCTTAAACCCGATAACGGCGTCAAATCTATCTTTTTTGCTTGCCGGACTTTTTATTTCTGATTTGCCGGACTCTTTGGTTAATTCTTGTCTTGCCGGACTATTTAATGTGTCACTTTTTGTGATTTCCGGACTTTTTTCCAATAATTGACCCTCAAATATCGCCTTGCCAGACTCTTTTTGTTTATATTCAATTTCTTCTTGTTTTTCCTTTATAAAATCAATTTCTTCCCTTGCCGGACTTTTTATAGCTGGACCATTATTGACAGCTTCATCGGACTTGACCCCTAAATTAATTTTTTCAATTGATTCCGTTTTTTCTGTTTGTCTTTCTTTGATTTCAAAACCACTTTTTTTCATAATTTCAATCAAGTCCGAAACTCTCATCGGCGGTCGTGAAAAAACTTCTTCAATTTTTGGAGCATTTTCGGGAGTATTTGCCGGAGCAAGTTGTTTTTTCTGAATATCTTGTATATCCAGCATCGCCGCCCGCAAATTTCCCGTTTCTCTTAAAAGAACGCTGGTGTTTATTTGATTGATTTCTTTTATTTGTCCGGAAAGACGAATAATTTCTTCAAGTTCATCCAAGGTCTTTAAATCTTTAGCCAATAAATAATCCGTGGCCTTGTCTTCAAGACCTTGTTTTATTTTTTGTCTGGTAGTGTGTTCGGCAACTCTAAAAACCGCCCAAACCACTTCAAACGACCTCTGTGTAAAAAATTCTTTGCTATACATTTAATCAAAACATAAAACCAAAATATGTTTATGTCAATGCTTTGATAAAACTCCGATAAATTCTGTCGGCAAAAAAGTTATCCACAAATTTTCAATTATCGGCAAAAATAAATGATATAATATAAAAAATGAGAGAAAACTTTTTATTTATCTCTTGGACAAGTTGTAAAAAAGGGCGTTGTTTTTATTAGCCGGACTCACTGTTTTTATATCCATCGTTGCGGTGGATTTTTTTCGCCTAAAATTAAAACTATTTAAAATAAAATGGACAATAAGAAAAACAATTTTATCTCGGAAGAACATTTTCAAGACGGATTTGTGTCTTCCGATTTCAAAAAGAAACCAAAAAGAAAACACTTTTTTATATTTACTTCGATTTTTCTGGGTATTTTGATTTTAATCGCCGGAGGATATTATTCTTGGGAAAATTATCTGAGTCCGTCGGCGCGGTATGCTCGCCAGTCGGAGGCAAATTATCAAAAATATCTTGACCTTCAACAAAAATATGAAGCGGCAATGAAAGCCGACACTTACGGAGGCGCCACTCCGCAAGATACTTTGAATTTATTTATTGAAGCAATCAAAAACGGAAATGTTGATTTAGCGTCAAATTATTTTTTGTTAGACGATGATGGGACGAGAAATGCTCTAATCAAACAAAATATACAAAAAATTATCAATGAGAATCAAACAAATAAATTGCTGAGTATAATCAACAATCTTCAACCATCATCAAGAGACACGGGGTCGCCAGATATTAAAGAATTCGTAACTTTAGACCAAAAAGGCTTTGTGGATTATTCAATAACTTTAAAACTTAATAAATATTCAAATATATGGAAAATAGAAAATATGTAATCTTTTTGGTCCCGGCAATACTGGGACTTTTTATTTTTAATTTTAAATCAACTTTCGCTTACGATTCCGGAACTCACGAATTTATTTCCGACACCGCTATAAAACTATTTAATAACAATTATTCAAATACGATAAACTCCGACCTTGAGAAGTATCTTCTTGACGGAGTAAGGCGGGAAGATGACCCGCCCCGATGGATGAATCACTTTTATGACCCGATTTATAATAGAGGACTTTCTCAAGACGGTAAAATTGAACCGCTTTATCAACTTGGCGACTGGCAAGAATCAAAACTTTGGGCGCAAGATGGAGGAAATCAAAATAGAATTCAATATTCTCCGGTAATCGCCACTATACTTTCTTCAATCCAGTCGGGGAAGATAGAAAAATTTTTCCCGACGGCCGATTTCACTTGGAATGAAGCTTTAAGGTATTGGATTCAAGGCGATAAAGAAATGGCGATGTTTACTTTAGGACACGTGATTCATCTTATTCAGGACGTTTCGGTTCCCGACCATACCCGAAACGACCCCCATCCGGGAGACAGTCCTTATGAAAATTATTCCGCTCAATACACGTTATCAAATCCTGATTTATCCTTGGTCCAAAATATCAAAAATACAAAACCGGCAGAATTATCCGATTTGAATTCTTATTTTGACCAAATGGCAACATATTCAAACAATAATTTTTATAGCAAAGACACAATCGGAATTCAAAGCGGATATTCAATGCCACAACCAGACAGTTATGAACCTTTGAAAAATGGGAGGCAAAATGAATACTATATTATAAATAATGATAAAAATGGAAACAATTATTTGCTCGCCTTACAAAAATCAAACAATAATAATCTAATTTTAAATTATAAAAATAATATAATTATTAACGACGCCAAGATTGAATTGAGCTACTGGTCTTTATTATCAAAAAAAGCGACTCAATACAGCGCCGGAGTAATAAATTTATTTTTTAATGAAGTTGAGAAAAACAAAAATAATCCGGCGTTTGCCAAAACAGAATCCCCTTCATTTTTAGCTCAAACCGCCAATGTAATCAAAAACGGATGGGACTCAACCAAAAATTTTGTTTTGGGAGTTTTTGGAAACGGAAACAATTTTCAAGAAATATCTCAAATCCCGGATGGGCAAAATCAAATCTCCAACCAAGACCAAAATTCAAATTCATTATCCGATTCTGTCGTAAATAAAAACATTGCCCCCGCGCCGGCAATTAAATCAGATAAAAACCCCGCTCCAAAAACATACAAAGTTTCACGGGTGATAGACGGCGACACAATAGTTTTGGATAACGGAACGGTTATCCGCTATGTCGGCATCGATGCTCCGGAAATTGCCTATCGACAAGGGAAAAGCGATTGCTTTGCCGAAGAAGCCCGCCAAAGAAACAAAGAACTTACACTCAATAAAAATGTCAGATTGGAATACATTCCCGGAGCAAGGACCGATAAATACGACAGAACACTGGCTTATGTTTGGGACGGCGATAATTTGGCAAACGAAATATTAGTCGCCGAAGGTTATGCTTACGCTTATAATTTTGGGCAAAAACATCCCAAGGATCAAGAATTTTTGGACGCGCAAACAAAAGCCCGTCAAGAAAAACTCGGACTTTGGGGACCGGCTTGCAAAAAAGACACGGCGGAAAATAATGGAAACGATTTGACTTCAAGCTCAACCGCAAGTTCCAGCCCGGAACAAAATATCGTCGATTCTCAAGATAAAAATAATACCAACGAATTAAACACCATCAATAATAATTCCGAAGAAATAAAAAATTTCTGCCAGTTTTCGTCCGGACAAAACCAAACGCCATCGCTTAAAAATCTGGCAATCAACGAAGTGGCTTGGATGGGAACGCTAAACAGCGCAAACGACGAGTGGATTGAATTAAAAAATATCTCAAATTCAAATTTGAATTTGACCGGATATCAGCTCATAAGCAAAGACAATAAAATAGAAATCGATTTGGGAAAAATAAAATCGGCTTCAAATTCAGATACGAGCAAATTTTTATTGCTTGAGAGAACGGATGACAATTCCGTTCCTAATATTAAAGCCGATTTGATTTATTCCGGTTCTTTGGCAAACGAAAACAGCGGGCTCAGGTTGTTTGATTCAAATTGCTCGTTAATCGATGAAATTATCGCCTCCCCAAATTGGCCGTCAGGAGACGCCTCCTCAAAAAGAACTGCCGAAAGAAATTTAAATCTTTTTGGCTGGCATACTTCCGGAACAATCGGCGGAACTCCAAAAAATGAAAATAGTTTTGGATATTCGTCCGGCGGAGGCGGAACAATAAATTCGACACCAAATTCCACAAGCAATCAAGACAATTTAGCACCCAAAGAAACTCCTCAATTTTATCCGATTGTCATAAATGAAATAATGTATAACCCGAAAGGCTCCGACAGCAATCGGGAATGGGTCGAGATTTATAATAACGGAGAGACGGCGGTTGATATTTCAAAATGGAAAATTTTTGAAGGTGAAACCGGTCATCTTTTATCCTTAAAAGGCGGACCAAACACAATCGATGCCAAACAATATGCCGTTATTGCCGATGACGTTGAACAATTTAGAAAAGATTATCAGATAATTTACGGCCAGCCATACGATGAATCTTTTGCTTTATTTGACAGTTCTTTTTCATTAAATAATAGCGGAGAAATGATTGCCATAAAAAATGGGGACCTAAAAATAGATGAAATAAATTATCTCCCCGAATGGGGAGCAAACGATAACGGAAAGTCCCTTCAAAAATTTGCCGATGGATGGAAAGAAGCCGCGCCCACTCCGGGAAAAGAAAATATTTTTTCTCAAACTCAAAAATATTCCGGAACGCCGACAAATTTAGTTATCAGCGAAATTCAAACCGACGGACAAATTCCGGATGACGAGTTTATAGAAATTTACAATCCGACTCAAAATCCGATATCTTTGAAAGGATACTCCGTTCAATATTTGAGCGGTCAAGCAACTTCCACACACAATATTCATTTTTTGGCAAAAATAGAAAACGACGTTGTAGTCCCGCCTTTGAAATTTTTTTTATTGGCTAATAAAGACGGGGTTTATTCCCAAAAAAATCCGGACTTAACCTACTCCTATTCCCTTTCAAAAACTTCGGCAGTTATTTTTTTATCCAATTCAATTGAGCCGGTTTCTTCGGAAAATGACCCGTCCATTGTTGATTACGTTGCTTATGGAGAAGTTAATTTTCCGAATGTTATTTCCGTGACGGCGCCCGGTTCCAATCAAAGCGTTGAGCGATTGGCTTTAAACGGAAACCTATGCGCCAGCCCGCAAAATGACGGAGAATTTTTGGGAAATGGATGCAGAACAGGAATGCCTGAGGGCGATTTTGAAATTCGCTTAAATCCCCGCCCTCAAGGACTTTTGAATTTAGCCGAACCAAGAAACGCTCCTTTGGCGGTTGAAAATTTTTCACTTTCTTATTCAACCACAAGCTTAACTTTATCGGCAGAATGGCAAACGGCGTCAACTTCGGAAATAATTTCAACCTCAACTTCAAGCTCCAGCCCAAACTCTACGACTTCGAAAAATAAATTAATTTATAAAATTATTGACGATAGCGGAGATGAAATCGGTCAAACCGCTTCTTCATCTTTATCAAAAAGAGTTGATGAAATAGGAAGAGATTATTTATGGTCAATTTTAGCAATGGATGCCGAAGGATTGTCGTCTTCAACTTCAACTGCTTCAATTTATTTTCCCAGTTTTTTGGACTCGCTTGATTTATTTAAACAACAAAACGCCGACGGGAAAGAAGAATATTATATAGAAGGAAAATATTCCCAATATCCTTTTGTTCCAAATTTATACGCTCCGCGGGGTAATTTAAACGGGTCAATTTTGGTATTTTTCTTAAATCACGAAGCGGCAAAAGAGCCGATAATTGAGGGCGGATATAAAACGCAATCCAAAGAAATTGCCGACAGCTTGCTGAGCGTGGATTACAATCATTGCGCCGCTTACCCGGGACCATTAAACATGTTCATGTCGGGGGACGTGATAGATCCGTGCCCGCTTTATTGCCTGATGTCCGGAACGCCGTCAAAAGAATATTTTGAAGATAATCTGTTTTTATTAAAAGCGATTCCCCAAAATCAAAAAGAGTTGTCGGAATATGATTATATAACAGTCGCTTTTTATGCTTACGATCATTCCAGCACTTGGAGCGGAGGACAAGAAATTTTGAGATTAGCGGCAATTGATAAAACAAAACATTATTTGAAATATCCGGCGCCAAAACATTATCCACCGGAAAAAATTAAAAATTTCACAGTTAAACTTCACGACGACGAAATTTATAATCCTCACGTATTTTTGACTTGGGACGATACTACCGACAAAGACAGCGTCGACCGACTTTTAACCTATGAATATGCCGTCTCCAGCTCAACAGATTCAACTTCAACGGAAATTGAAAATAGTTCTTTGCTTTTATGGAATAAAACTTATAAACAATATGCCGCCAGCAATGGAAATACATTTCAAATCGGACCCGAAATTCCTTTAGGAAACGGCGGAAAATATAAATTTTATCTGAGAGCCAAAGACAATTTCGGATTATCGTCAGAGATTTCAGATTTTGTTTTTGATTTTAATCCTCCACAATTTATCGCCGGCACCGGTGAAAAATACCCATGGGACAGGACTTTTGATATCGCCACTATTGAAAATTCAAATCAAATTTATAAACTCGGCGAAAGATTTGTTATACAAAACCCCAGCCAAATAACGCGACTGCTGACGGAAATGCACAATATCAATCCTTTTTGGAACCGCACCGACCCACCATCAAATTTTGACGCTAAAATTTCAATCAACCTAATAAACGGGACGTCGTCTGATCCCAACAACGGACTGACCGAAATCTATTCCAAAACAATTACTCAAATTCCGGCGTTATATTTCTTTGAACAAAAAAACTTTGAAATAAAAATGGATCCGCCACTTGTTTTATCTCCGGGAAATTATTTTTTTGAAATAGAAACATTAAACGGGAATGCGGTAAGTAGAGACCAGGGACTTTCTGTATCTATGGCAAACAATCCGCCGACAGAAATAAATGTTTATGTCTATAAAAAACCCGGGAGTTCCGGCCCCGATTGGACCGAACGCTCTTCAAAAGATATTTTCTTCAGATTGTTCGGATATCCTCAAACAATAAATAATTTATTAGTTTTATCGCCTCAATTAAAAAATTTATTGGCGACGCCAAAAATAATCTCAGATACAACGACGGAAGAAACTCAAACGATTTTTGGTCCATTGCCAATAGCTATCAATTTAGAAACAGAAACATCATCAAACGAAAACGACACATCAAGTTCGTCTTTGGAAAAATCCAACTTGATTCAAGAAGACAGCGACCAAAATTCATCGTCCACAAATTCAACATCAACAACTGCAATAATAGATGATTCAAAAATTGATAGCGCGTTTTTAAGCGCGCCCTTATCCGATGAAAATAATTTAAATCAGCCATCAAGTTCTTCAAGCGATAGCCCAAGCATCATTGAACTATTGCCGATAGATTTTGACGCAAATCCATCGACCACGGAAACAACCACCGAAGAAATAACAGAAGAAATAAATTCTTTGTCCACAGCCACTTCCTCACCAATGATTGACGGAATGGAAGATTTCGACACCGCATCAAACACCACAACAACTTCCATTATTATAAATCCGACAGCGACAACAACAACAGAAGATAAATACGCCACCACGACAGAAATTTAAAAAATAAAAAAGCCGCTCGGTATATGTTACATACGCGAGCGGCGAGAAAAAAATCAGCCCCTCCCTTGGACATTCTTGGGATAAAAACGCAAGATCGCCATCTGCATCAATTCTCTGAAAATCCGACTCTGCGATAGAGTTTTCATCTCATCGGCAGTCAAATGACAATTGCTCAATTCCTCCGACAAAACACTCAAAACTTCCATTTTTGAAGGCAAATCGTCTTCTTTTCGGTTGAAACCGTTTGGCATCTTTTTATCCTTTCTTTTTTGTGCTGAGAACTAAATATTGTATAGCAAAAAACTCAAGAGATTGTCAATTGTTTGTAATGGTTCAATAGCTTTGCATCACTTGAGTATGTAAGATTAATTAAAAATAAAAACATCAGATATATCAAAAATTCTAATTTAATCACGGTTTCAATATTGAAACCGTGATGTTATTCTGACCTCACCTTAGGGTTATTTTAATAAGATAAAAATAACCTGGAAAGACCTCACCTTAGGGTTATTTTAATAAGATAAAAATAACCCCAAAGACCTCACCTTAGGGTTATTTTTAAGTGTTTAAACGCTAAAATTATTTAACAGCCTCTTTAAGAGCTTTGGCGGCTCTGAATTTTGGCTTGATGGAAGCGGCAATCTGAATTTTTTCTCCGGTTCTCGGATTAATTCCTTCGCGAGCCGATCTTTTTGCAACTCTGAAAGTTCCAAAACCGGCAACGGCCACTTCTTCTCCTTTAGCCATGGTTTTAGTTATCGTGTCAAAGACAGCTTCAACGGCGATAGTTGCTTGTTTTTTAACTTCAATACCGGCCGCTTTCATTACTGCTTCAACTAATTCTGGCTTTTTCATATTAAATTATTCATATTTTATCCCGACCTTTTTACTTACTGAACTAATTATAAACAATCGTCTTTATAAACACAAGGAAACAAGCGACTTTTTGTGGATTAGTTGTTAATTAATAAAAAAACCGCATAAATACTCATTATTTTTAACGTAAAAAGGCCCATAAAACATCATCTTATTAAACAATATAAAATAAAAACCCCTGATTTTTTCAGGGATTTTTATTGATGTAATTTTGTATTTATTTAGCGTATTCCACGGCTCTTGTTTCTCTCATAACAACCACTTTTATTTCTCCCGGATACTTGAGTTCGGATTCAATTTTTTTTGCGATTTCTCTTGCTAATTCCAAAGAACCGAAATCATCTATTTTTTCCGGAGTGACAAAAATTCTAAGCTCCCTTCCGGCTGAAATAGCATACGCGTTTTTAACCCCTTCAAAACCGGTGGCAATATTTTCCAAATCTCCAAGACGTTTTATATAATTTTCAAGAGTATCTCTTCTCGCCCCGGGTCTGGCGGCGGAAATTGCGTCAGCGGCGGCAACAACATACGCTTCCGGAATGGCAAACGGATATTCTTCGTGGTGAGCTTCCATCGCTTGGATAATTTGATCGCTTATTCCGTATTTTTTGAGAATTTTTCTTCCGATTTCAACATGGCTTCCGGCAACTTCGTGGTCTATGGATTTTCCGATATCGTGAAGCAAGGCTCCTTTTCTGGCGATATCGACATTTAATTTAAGTTCTTCTGCTATCATTCCGGCAAAGGAAGCCACTTCAACCGAATGTCTTAAAACATTTTGACCATAACTGGTTCTAAAATTAAGACGCCCTAAAAGTTGAATAATTTCCTTCGGTAAGTCATAAACTCCAACTTCGTAAGCGGCCTCTTCTCCCGCTTCCATTATTTTTTTGGATATTTCTTGGGTGGCTTCTTCCACTTTTTCTTCTATTTTAGCCGGCTGGATTCTTCCGTCTTTAATCAATTTTTCCAAAGCAGAACGCGCAATTTCTCTTCGCACCGGATCAAAAGAAGAAATTACAATACTGTCGGGAGTCTCATCAATTACCAGTTCAACGCCGGTAACTTTTTCAAAAGTTCTGATATTTCTCCCTTCTTTTCCGATAACTTTTCCCTTAAATTCTTCATCGGGCAATTGGACAGCAGTCGTTGTAAGTTCGGCCGCCGAAGATCGGCTATATCGCTGAATAACGGTGGTCAATATCTCGCTGGCTTTCTTTTCTATTTCATCTCTTCTTTCGCCCATCATTTTTTTGACATACTCGGCCAAATCTTGCTGATATTTTTGTTCGGCATCTTTCATTAAGAGTTCTTTGGCTTCTTCCTGTGAAAGCTTGGCTATTTTTTCAAGTTCTTTTGAAATTCCGGCTTTAAGTTGTTCAATGTGTCCTTTGGCTTCGATTAATTTTTGGACATCAGTTTGAACATTTTTTTCTTTTTCTTTTATTTCAAGCGATTCTTTTTCAAGAGATTCTTCTTTTTTAAGAAGCCGTTCTTCCACCCGGTCCAGTTGGGATTTTCTTTCTTTCTCTTCCTGTTTTATTTCCTCAAGAATCTGGGCGGATTTTTGTTGCGCCTCCAAAACAACCTCTTTTGATTTTGATTTGGCTTCTTCAATCTGACGATTTATTTTTTCTTCCAAAGAAGCGGCTCTTTTAGAAACAAGATTCTGCCTTATAAAGTAGCCGGCCGCTATCCCAACCACCAGGGCAATTCCAAAGTAAACAAAATTTATCGTATCCATATGGTATACGGGCTTCAAGATTCTCCTCAGCTCTTTTGTTTTTCAAAAAATTAAAAAAATCAACGGTGTAAGAATTCATCCTAAAGTCCAAATTAATTCAAATGCGTATTTTTATAATAAACCCAAAAGAATCTGGCGTCAAATTGTTTTTTTTATTATTATTAGTTGGTAGCCAAATTAAAAAAACAAAATGAGAAACACGGTTGTTCTAATAGTTTTAGACGGATGGGGAATCGGCGAAAAAGGCGAATCCAACCCGATTTATGCCGCTAAACCAAAAAACATAGCTTATATAAAAAACAATTTCCCATCAGGGTCTCTTCAGGCCTCAGGAATTGCCGTCGGACTTCCATGGGGAGAAGAAGGCAACAGCGAAGTCGGTCACTTAACTATGGGAGCCGGAAAAGTAATTTATCAGCATTATCCGAGAATCAGTCTGGCAATAAGGAACGGAAGTTTTTCTTCAAACCCGACCATTGAGGCTCTGTTTGATAATGCCAAAAAAAATAATTCAAAAATTAATTTTGTGGGACTTGTCGGAGAAGCCAATGTCCATTCCTCAATGGAACACTTGAAAGCGCTGATAGATATGGCGTCAAAAAAAGAAGTTAATTTTATGATTCAAGTCATTACCGACGGCAGAGACAGCGCTCCCGAATCGGCGATGTCTTTGATAGAGCAACTTCCCGAAGGACACATCGGAAGTATTGTCGGAAGATTTTATGCAATGGATAGAGATAAAAGATGGGACTTAACCCAAAGAGCTTATAATATGTTAATCGGCAGTGTAAACGATTCGCAAATTATTTCGGAAAAAGATATTAAAAAACATCTTCAGCAAACTTATGAAAAGGGCTTAAACGACGAATACATATTGCCGACAATTATCGGTTCTAAAGAAAATATCATTCAGGAAAAAGATTCAGTTTTCTTTTTTGATTTTAGAGAAGACAGAATGAGACAGTTAGTTGAAAGTTTTATCAATCCTCAATTTTCACAATACCCGATAAAAGAATTCAAAAATGTTTTATTCACTTCTATGACCCAAATCAGGGAAGATTTTAATATTCCCGTCGCCTTTCCTCCTCAGCACGTTGATAATCCGGTTGGAAAAATAATTTCGGAAAACGACAAAACCCAATTAAGAATCGCCGAAACACAAAAATACGCTCACGTCACATTTTTCTTTAACGGTCTTAATGACGCCGCCTTTGCCAATGAATACAGAGTGCTTATTCCATCAAGAATCATTCCACGCCAAGATCAAGACCCGATAATGATGGCGCCGGCAATCACAACAAGACTCACTCAAGCGATAGAGGAAGAGGCGTTTGATTTTATTTTGGTCAATTATGCCAATCCCGATATGGTGGCGCACACCGGAAATTTTGAAGCTTCCGTTAAAGCGGTGCAAGTTATAGACGAACAACTGGGTAAAGTTATACAAGCCATATTGAAACATAATTCCGTAGCTATTATCACTGCCGACCATGGGAATATTGAACGCTTGTTTAATCCGCAAACGGGAGAACCGGAAACAAAACACGACACCAGCCCCGTGCCGATATATCTTGTGGGAGCAAAATATTTCAAACCTCAAAACCCATCCGACGTCGAAGAAAAAGAAAAATTTACCATCGGCATGCTGTCGGATATAGCGCCCACAATTTTGGAATTAATGGGAATGCCCAAACACCCGGACATGACCGGAGAAAGTTTGATAAGAAATTTAATTTATTAGAAACTTCAAAATTACAAAGCACTCAAAAAAACGGACTTTTTAATTTAGTCCGTTTTTTAAAATACCACGTTTTCTTTTTTCCAAATTTCAAGCATTCTGCTGTATTTTGCCATTCTTTCGGGTTTCCCTGGAGCCCCTGATTTTAGACCCCAAGCTCCGGAACCAGCTGCTAAATCCGCGATAAAAGAATCCATCGTCTCTCCGCTTCTGTGGCTTACCACTTGTTGCCAATTATTTTCACGAGCCATTTTTATAACATCAATGGTCTCGGATAAAGTTCCAATTTGATTGAGTTTTATCAAAATCGCATTTCCTGATTTTTTCTCTATCGCCTCTTTTAATCTTTGAGGATTGGTGGTCGTTAAATCGTCGGTGATAATAAGTTTTTTTGATTGATTGCTTGTTTTCTGAATCAATAATTCATCGCTGAGACGATGGAAGTCGTCAAAAGATTCTTCGTCAAACGGATCTTCCAAAGAAATCAGTTCGTAGCGGTCAAATAAATCGGAATAAAAAACAGAAATCTCTTCCGGAGTCATTTGAGATTTTTCTATGGTATATAAATCGTTTTCCTTAGAATAAAATTGTGAAGCGGCCGCATCGAGTCCGATTTTTAACGGATAAAGATGACGATTAATCAGTTCTTGCATAATTTCAAGCGCTTCTTCGTTTGTTTTGAACGGACACACATATCCGGCTTCATCACCCAATAAAACATTTTCTTTGTCATAAATTTTAGAAAGTTCTTTCCCGAGTTTTTTATAAAACTCCTGGCCGACGCTCAGTCCTATTCCAAAATCTTTTACGGTCGGAATTACCTGAAATTCCTGCAAATCCAAACCTTTTTTGATTCCGAATTTTTTGTCCCAACTTTGAGGAATTTCCACGTGAGCTCCGCCGTTAACGACATTAAACAATGGACGTGGGAAATCTTCAAAAAGTTTTTTCTGATTGTCCGATAGGTCTTTTAAATAACGATAAAGTTCAATTCCTCTGGATTTTGACCACGCTCTGGCAAACGCCAAAGACAAAGACAAAATCAGATTTGCTCCAAGATTGCTTTTGTTTTGCGTTCCATCAAGAGCAATAAGAAGCGAATCAAATTCTCTTTGGTCTCTGAAATTAATTTTTAAAAAATTATTTTTTATTTCCGAAAATTTATCAAAAGCTTTTTTAGGGTCCAAAACAAACGCCTCATGGGCGCCGGTGCTTTTGCCGGCAGGAACGGAAGCCAAGGCAACCACATTTTTGCCGTCTCCTTCTTTTGCCAGAAGGTGAGCCTCCAGAGTATTATTGCCGCGAGAATCTTTTATTATCTTTATCTGGCCGTCTATTATTTGCATATTGGATTCTCAAGAAAAAACAAAATTATTTATTTTTTGCCAAATACACTATCGTTTTTACAACCGAATCCGGATTCAAAGAGATTGCCTGAATTCCTTCTTTAACCAAAAACTTGGCGAATTCCGGATAATCGCTGGGCGCTTGTCCGCAAATACCGACATATTTTTTTCTGGCATTGCACTTTTTAATTGCTTGAGAAATAAGATTTTTTACCGATTCGTCGTTTTCATTTCCAACGCCTTTCAATCTCTCTATGCCGTCTCTGTCCAATCCCAAAGTCATTTGGGTCAAATCGTTTGAACCGATACTCATTCCGTCAAAGATATCCAAAAACTTATCGGCTAAAATAACATTGGATGGAATTTCACACATCACATAAACCTTAAAGTTCTCGTCTTTTTTGAGCCCGTATTTTGCCATCAGCGATAAAACTTTTTTGCCTTCGTCAACCGTTCGACAGACCGGGATCATTGTTTGAACATTGGTCAATCCCATTTCCTCGCGAACTTTTTTAATAGCTTTCACCTCAAGAGCAAATGCCGGAGCAAAAGCCGGATGATAATAACGCGAAGCGCCTCGCCAGCCGATCATCGGATTTTCCTCATGCGGTTCATAAATTTCTCCGCCAATAAGCTGTCTGTATTCGTTGGTCTTAAAATCGCTGAAGCGAACGATGATGTCTTTGGGATAAAAAGCGGCGGCAATTTTACCCACTCCATAAGCCAAGTTATCCACATAATATTTTTTCTTATCTTTTGCTCCTCCGGTTTTCTTTTCTATCTGAGAAACAATTTTCTTTATTTTTGAATCTCTTTGTGATTTCTTGAGCAACTGGTCAAATTCAATCAAGGCCATCGGATGAATTCCGATATCGGAAGCGATAATAAATTCTTCCCGAGCCAGTCCCACTCCGCTGTTTGGCAAGAAAGATTTTTCAAAAGCGGTATCGGGAGTGGCGATATTCATTGAAATTTTTGTTTTTATTTTGGGGAGTTTTTTTATGTCGTGTTCAACCACTTTAAATTTAAGACTGCCGTCAAAAACATAACCTTCGCTTCCGGTGGTATCTATGGTTATCATCTGTCCGGTTTTTATTTTTTTAGTGGCAACTTCGGTTCCGACAATACACGGAATACCCAATTCTCTTGAAACGATGGCCGCATGAGAAGTTCTCCCGCCTTTGTCGGTAACAATTGCCGAGGCAATTTTCATTATCGGTTCCCAATCCGGGTCGGTCATATCGGTCACCAAAACTTCACCGGATTTAAAATTACCGATTCCTTTAACATCCATAATGATATTTGCTTTGCCTGAAGCAATTTTATTTCCAACCGAAATTCCTTTGCATACTTCTTTTCCGCTTCCCGACAATTCGTATTCTTTAATTATTGAAAAATCTTTTTGCGCTTGAACAGTTTCCGGTCTGGCCTGAACAATATAAAGCTCCTGAGTTTTTCCGTCTTTGGCCCATTCAATATCCATCGGTGTCCAAACTTTTCTCACTCGGGAATAATGATCTTCTATCATTTTGCCCCACATCGAAAGAGTTAAAATTTCTTTATCGTTCAAGACATAAGCGCGTCTTTCATTGTCCGAAGTGGATACAATTTTTGTCGGTTTGGCGCCTTGAAAATTGTAAATCATTTTTCTGTCTTTTGAACCGTGTTTTTTGCTGACTATCGGCATCAACGAGGATTTTCCGTCTTTGGATTTTATGGCATCGTCAATAAACGGCTTAAAAACTATATATTCATCGGGAACAATCTCTCCTTGGACAATCATTTCTCCCAATCCCCAGGTGGCATTTACGACAACTATATCTTTGAAACCCGATTCGGTATCAACCGTAAACATAACTCCCGAAGCCGCTTTGTCGGAACGAACCATTTTCTGAACTCCGACCGAAAGCGCTATTTTTAGATGATCAAAACCTTTATCCTGCCTGTAAGAAATAGCTCTGTCCGTAAAAAGAGAGGCAATACATTTTCTGACGGCAATAATCAAATTTTCTTCACCAACAATATTCAAATACGTTTCCTGCTGGCCGGCAAAAGACGCTCCCGGCAAATCTTCGGCAGTAGCCGATGAACGAACCGCAACATCAACATTCGGAAAATATTGTTTCTCCATTTTTCTGTAATAAGAAACTATCTGTTTTTTCAAATCTGTCGGGAGTTCGGCGGAAACAATCGCTTCCCTGACTGTTTCTCCTTTTTGATAAAGCTCTTTTATATTCTTGGTGTTTAAATTTTTTAACGTCTCTTTTATAAAATTTTTCAATGTCGTTTTTTTGCCGTCTGCTCCTTTGACAACCCCTTCACTTATAAAATGACGGTAAGCGGAAGCGGTAATAACAAACCCATCGGGAATGTTGACTCCTTTGGGTTTTAAAAATTTAAGCATTTCTCCCAAGGAAGCGTTTTTTCCTCCGGCTTCGGGAACATCTTTAATAGTCAACGAAGACATTTCACGAATAAATGGTTTCATAATAAATTTATTTAGTTAATTATTATTTTGTTGATTATATCACATAATGTTATTTTTTTGCATTTTTTTAAAATGATTTCTCTAAAATAACAGCAATAAAAAACAGGCGATTATCATCTAAGATAACCGCCCATAAATCGATACTAAATCAATTTTAAATAAACAATAAGGCCAGCGCCAAAGTCAAAGTTGATAAAAGTTTGATTAACACATGAAGCGACGGACCGGCAGTGTCTTTAAACGGATCGCCGACAGTGTCTCCGGTAACGGCAGCCGCGTGAGTAGCGCTTTTTTTACCTCCCAAATGTCCTTCTTCTATATATTTCTTGGCATTATCCCAAGCGCCTCCTCCGTTATTCATCATCGTCGCCATCAATATTCCGGTAATAGTGCCGACCATCAAAAATCCGGCTTCAGCTTCGGCGCGTAAAAATATTCCAACCAAAATAGGAACAGTAACGGCTAGAATTCCGGGCAGAATCATTTCTTTTAAAGCTCCTCTGGTTGTTATATCAACTGCTCTGGCATAATCCGGTTTTTCGGAACCACTCATAATTCCCGGTTTTTCTTTAAACTGAGCTCTCACGTCATTAATAATATAGTAGGCGGCTTTTCCAACGGCGCGAATTGCCAGAGACGAAAACAAGAAAACAAGCATCGCTCCAATAAGCGCTCCGACAAAAACTTTTACTTTTGCCAAATCAACAATCGAAATATGAACTTCTTCCAAATAAGCCGAGAACAAAAGAAATGCCGCCAGCGCCGCTGAACCTATGGCATAACCTTTAGTTAATGCTTTAGTGGTGTTTCCAACGGCATCCAATTTATCGGTGGTCTTTCTTATTTTTTCCGGAGCGTTGCTCATTTCGGCGATTCCTCCGGCGTTGTCGGTAATCGGTCCAAAAACATCCATCGCCAAAACATAAGCGGCAGTTGCCAACATTCCCATCGTCGCTACCGCAGTTCCATAAAGACCCCCTGTCGGAACTCCGCTTTGCGAGCCAAACCAATAGGAGAGCAAAAGCGAGGCGCTGATTCCGACAACCGTCAATCCGGTCGATTCAAGACCGACGGCAAATCCCGAAATAATATTTGTTGCGTGTCCTGTTTGAGAGGCGGTGGCAATTTCTCTAACCGGCCTGAAACGAGATTCGGTATAATATTGAGTGATATAAACAAAAGCGATTGAATTGACTATTCCCACAATCCCCGCCCAAAAGAACCAAAGATTCCCAAGCATGATATCGGTAACAAAATAAAAAGCGATAGCGGCCAAAATGCTCGTTACCCAATATCCTTTGTTTAAACTTTTCATCGGATTATCTCCTTCTTTGCTTTTAGCGCTGTAGATTCCAATAATGGTAGCAATTAAACCGAATGCTCTTAAAACCAATGGGAACATAATTCCCTTAATTCCAAAAACCGGATAAAGGGCCACGCCCAAAATCATCGCTCCGATATTTTCAGCGGCGGTGGATTCAAAAATATCAGCTCCTCTTCCGGCGCAATCTCCGACATTGTCTCCAACCAAATCGGCAATAACTGCCGGATTTCTTGGGTCATCTTCCGGAATACCGGCTTCTATTTTTCCGACCAAATCCGCTCCAACGTCGGCGGCTTTGGTAAAAATACCTCCGCCTAATTGAGCAAACAAAGCAACCAGAGAAGCTCCAAATCCGTATCCGACAATCAACGACGGAATTTTTATAAAATCATATCCCAACAAAGAATAAAACAAAAATAAAAGAGAAATTCCAAGCAAACTCATTGAAACAATAATTATTCCCGAAACCGCTCCTCCTCTTAGCGCAACTTTCAAAGCGCCGGGCAATCCGTCTTCGGCGGCGGCAGCCGCTCTGACATTGGAACGAACCGACATTGACATTGCCACTATTCCGGCAATTGCCGAAGATGCCGCTCCAAAGACAAAAGCTAATGCAGTCTGCCATCCTTGATCCCATTTACCCGAAAATCCATAAACAAAAAACAACAAAAGAGCCAAAATCATTCCGATGAAACCTATCGTTCTGTACTGACGCTTCAAAAAAGCGCTTGCTCCTTGTTTAATAATATTTGAAACTTCCTGCAGAGAACTTGACCCTTGCGGCTGGCGCAAAACCCATTTTGCCAGAAACGCGGCAAAAACCAGCGCCAACAAAGAAATACCTAACGCCAATAAATTGTAATCCATCTTAAAATAAAAAATTAATTATAATATTTTTCTTTAATCGGCAGTTAAAAAATCAAATGCCTTTTTTAAACTTAAAACAGCATTTGATTTATAAAAACCAATTTAAGAATTTTTAAGGTTGATAAAAATTTAACAAAAAATTTTTTTCAAGTCAATTTACCAAAATAATAAGAAGATTTGTAAAAAATGTATTTTGTATTTAGTATTTAGTATTTTGCGCGCCCTCCGTAGCTTTAGCGAAGAAGGAATTTGCCTGCCTGCCGGTAGGCGGGGAATCCAGTCCACATTGTCATCCTGAATTTATTTCAGGATCCACGTTTCCTGGATTCCAGCCTACGCTGGAATGACGAGAGGGTTTGTCATCCTGAATTTAGCAGGATCCATGCTTCCTGGATTCCAGCATACGCTGGAATGACAAATGTACCTCAGCTTTTTCAGTTTTTTGGTTAAAAAAATTCCTCCTTTTCTAAAGGAGGTGGCCTGAGATTTGTCGAAGGAGCTTGTCCTGAGCGAAGTCGAAGGAGCTTGTCCTGAGCGAAGTCGAAGGGTGGAGAAACAAATCAAAATCCGGTGAGTGATTGCTTTAGAGTATTTAAATAAGTCATTGATTCCCCGTAAATGAGCCAGATGGTAATAATAGAGGAGAGAAAAGTTAAGACGATGGCAATGATGCCGATTTTTTTTGCCTGAGGATTTGGTTTCATGAAATATTTTACGCCCGGCCAAAATCCAAGAGGCGGCAGAAAAACGCTTATGAAATAAATTCCGATTTGAGTCCAAACGGAAATTCCTCCAAACACTTCTTTTAAATTTTCTCCGCAATTGGGACAGAAATAATATTCCGGTTTTACCGGTTGGTGGCAAACAGGACAAAAAAGTTGGCTCTGATTATTTTGATTATTCAATGCGCCTGATCCCGCATTGGAATTGGGAACATTATTTGGATTTGAAATCGGCTGAGAAGAATTATTTTCCATATCTTTAATATAGTATCAAAAAACGGATACTTTTGAAATATTGCGCCGTCAATTTTTATTTTTATTTGTTAGCCATTAATTCTTGTGATAAGGTTAAAATGTGATTGCTCAAATAACATTATTCATTCAAAACTATCAATCAATTGTTTATTTGATAGTTTTTTTGGCGATTGTCGCCGAAGGAGACATTTCTCTCCTTTTATTCGGCGCTTTGAGCAAGATTGGCATTCTTAACTTTCCAAGAACTCTGGGAGTGGTCATCTTAGCGGCGATGACTCATGATGTTATTTTTTGGAAAATAGGAGAAAAGTTATCAATGATGAAAAACAAAAAATATCTTTTTTTGGATTTTGAAAAGATGGGACATTTTTTGGACAGAATAAAGCCATCAATAGGGATTTATGTTATCCTTTCCAAATTTGCCTGGAACTTTAACAGAATAGTAATTGTTTCAAGCGGATATATAAAAACACCAATAAAAAAATTCATAAAGTATTCTTTTTTGTCGTCATTTTTGTGGTCTATTAGTTATATGTCGCTGGGATATGTTTTTGCCGATCAAACCGATATTTTCAAACAAAAATTGGAAGTTGCCGGAATCCTGGTGGTTGGAATAATTTTAGTTATGGCGTTGTTTGAGATTTATATTAAAAAAGCCGTTAAAAAATACTTTTTCCAAAATAACGGTTCCGAAATAAAAAGCGAAAATAATGGAAATTAACTTTAAAACAAGATAATATATTTGCAATCAAAAACTCTAAAGGACGATTAGCTCAGTTGGTTAGAGCGTCTCGTTTACACCGAGAAGGTCGCAGGTTCGAATCCTGCATCGTCCACTATAATTAATATAACAATTTGACGATTTTTAATGAGTTTATTTTCAATTGTTTTTTTAATAATAATATTTATTTTAACCTTCGCTTTTTTATCTCTGGCAATCGCGGGAATATCTTTTGCTCCGTGGGTGCCGACAAGCAAAAAAGACATCAAGAGAATTATAGAAATAGCCCAAATAAAAGATGGGCAGGTTGTTTATGATTTGGGTTGCGGAATCGGAACGGTTATTTTTGCAATAACAAAACAATTACCCGTTCAGGCTGTCGGAATTGAAAGAGCGTGGCCGTTATTTTTAATTTGTTCCGCAAGAAAAAACTTTTACTCTTTAAAAGGAGCTGCCCGTTTTGAATTCGGAAACTTGTTTAAAAAAGACTTATCGGGCGCCGATGTTATCTATATATTCGGAATGCCCGGAAAAGTTATGCAAAAATTAAAACCCAAAATGGAGAAAGAGTTAAAAAAAGGAACTAAGATTATTTCGTATGTTTTTCCGGTTGAAGGCTGGAAAGAATCAGGAGTTGATAAAATCAACGGACGACCGTCAATCTATCTTTATATAAAAGAGTAGATTATTTCTTTCCCCTTCTGATTAAAATATCTTCCTGGACTTTTGAATTGTTTCTTTTAATAACCGACTGTCCGGTGCCTTTAAGCGCCTTAGCGACCATGCGAGAAATTATCAAAAAAACTTCTTTTGAATTTTTTTCACGGGTAGGATGTTTTTTATAAGTTGCCGCCAAAACTCCGTTGCGAGCAATGTGATCCTTTAAAAAACGCGCGATGGCGTTTTTTTGGGACAAGGAAAGAATTTTTGATTCGGCAAAATTCCACCATCCCCTTACTTCAACGTCTTTTTCTTCCTGATCCGATTGTTTTTCTTTTGTTGGCTCAAATTGAATTTCACTTTTAACAATTTCAAAAATTTTATCTTTGGTCATAAATAATTTAAATTAAATGTTTTCCACCGACCGTCTGTTATTCATTAATACGAGCGCGGAGTTTTTTTGTTGCAGAATTCTTTTTTTTAGAAAAAATTCTGATTTCTTTCTGGGCGGGGGTTGGACCGGTAGGAATTCTTATTTTTTTAACCTTAACCGCTTTCTCTATTAATTTGGACATCAAACTTATAACATCTTTTTTATTGTCGGATTGAGAACGATTTTTTTGGCTGGATATAGCAATAGCCCTGCCAAAAATAATTTTATTTTTTAATTTTTCTTGTATTCTTTTTTTATCTTCATCACTAATTAATTTGGAAACGGAAAAATTCCACAAACCGGTGATTTTTGTATTTTTTTTATTAACATTTTGCCCTCCGGGGCCGGACGATTTTGAGCTTTCAAATCTTATTTCTCTTTTGATAATCTCAAAAAAGTTTTTCGGCTTTTTGTTAATCATTGATTAATTATACCACCAAAAACGATCAATATTAATAAATAAATTATTTTAATATTAATACGAGATTATTTTGCTTTTTGTTTTTAATTAATTTTTAATTTTACAACAATCAGAATCATATGCATTGTCTGATTGTCTAAGTTCAACTTGGACGATAACTCAATTTGAACAATCCCTTGCCGGACTTTTTCATCTTATTTTTGATTGCCAATCCCTTGCCGGACTTTAATGTTTTATGCTCATAAACATTTTTTAATTGAAAGTTTAAATAAAAGACATCAAAAAAAGCTAGTAACCATGCCGAAAGTGAGTTTCCGCATAAAACCTAGCGTTTTCAAAAAATAGTCAAAATAGCGTGAAACATTCGTTTTTTGAAAAAAGTCATCTACCGCTTGGTTACTAGCTTTTTTAAAATTGTTTCACAAAAATGTTTCACGTGAAACATTTTGAACCATATTTTGATGGTCAAATGTGAGATAAAATGTTTCACGTGAAACATTTTATTCAAAATGAATCCGGCAAATTAACATTCTCCTTGCCGGACTCCTTGCCGGACTATATTGTTTCACGTGAAACATTTTTTACCAAAAAAGTCCGGCAATTAAAGTTTAAAAAACAAACATTATCGTATATAATGATATTTATGAATCATATTGAACTAGGTAAGATTGGTGAAAATATCGCCTGTGGATATCTCGTGAATAACAAATATGAAATTATCGACCGTAATTATAGAGAAAAGATTGGCGAAATTGATGTTATCACAAAATCACCAGATAAAACCTTAGTTTTTATTGAAGTTAAAACTATCTCAATCCCAAAATCATCTGTGGAAAAGAGTCCGGCAAGTTATCCACACCTTGCCGGACTCAGATATGAACAGGACAATGATTTTATATACCCAGAGGATCAGATGAGCGCCTCAAAAATAAACAAGTTTAAAAGAATCTGCCAGTGGTATGCAAACTCCCATCCCAAACTTGTAAATAATAAAGGATATCAACTTGACGCGATAACGATATTATTGGATAATAATAAAAAATCTTATTTTATCAACCACTATAAAAATATATAAATAAAAATTTTTATTTTTCATAATATTCCCCTTTTAAAAAAATATTTTTACTATTTACTAATTAATTGCCGACGATTATTATTTACTAAACAAGTTTATAAATATTCAATCCTATGTCAGGACATAATAAATGGACTCAAATAAAAAGAAAAAAAGAAGTTACCGATAAAAAGAAAAGTCAGATTTTTTCAAAACTTCTTAAAGCGATTTCAATCGCCGCTAAAGACGACCCCAATCCAAATTACAATTCGGTTCTAAAAACAGCAATTGAACGGGCAAAAGAATTTAATGTTCCTCAAGAAAATATAGAAAAAGCGATTAAAAAATCTTCCGATTCGGACAATATAAAAGAAATTTTAATCGAAGCTTACGGACCGGAAGGAACGGCTCTTTTAATTAAAGCTCAAACCGACAACAGTAACCGAACCATTGCCGAAATAAAAAAAATTCTAAACGAACACGACGGAAAATGGGGAAATCCGGGAAGCGTGACTTGGGCATTCGAGAAAACAACCGATAATTATTCGGCAAAGTTTCCTCAAAAACTTCAATCAAATTCCGAAGAGAAATTATTAAAATTAATGGAGGCGCTCGATGACCACGACGATGTTGTTGAAATTTATTCCAATGCCGATTTGGAAAATCACGAATAAAATAAATTAAAAAAATAAAATGATTATATTAGGAATAGATCCCGGCAGTACCCGCGCCGGATATGGAGTGGTAAACTTTTCTCAAAAAGGAACCGGCAATCACGAATTTATAGACGGCGGAATAATACAGGTATTTTCAAAAGACAAAAACCAAAGATTGGTGGAACTTAAAAATTCGTTAATTCCGATAATTAAAAAATTTTCTCCCGACATTGCCGGAATTGAAAAGTTATATTTTGTAAGGAATATGAAAACCGCTCTTGAAGTGGCTCAATCGAGAGGAGTAATTATAATGTGCCTTCAGGAAAATAAGATACCAATAGAAGAATTCACACCGCTGGAAGTAAAACAGGGGATTTGCGGATATGGCAATGCCGATAAAATAGCCGTCGCGAAAATGGTGAAAAATATTTTAAAAATAAAAGACTCAAATCAGTTGGACGATGTCTACGACGCTTTGGCCATAGCGCTCATTTCGGGATACTCGACAAAAAATAAAAAGAACCAACTCTAAAACCTTTGACAAAAAAAATAAATCCATTATATTTTTATAGTCGTTTTTTTATTATTATTAATTAATATATGTCTAACGAATTATTGTTAAATTTTTCTCTGATGGCTTTTTCCGATTTTGATGATAAAGAAGACGAGGATGACGAATTTGAATATAAATTGGACAGCAGTGACGAAGATGACGATAGCGATGACGATGAAGACGTCGATAAGGAATGGGATGAAAATATATCCACGGGAGACGACGATGAAGACGAAGAAGAAAAAGACGAGGACGGCGAAGAAGAAGATGAGGAAAGCGATGAAGAAGACGAAGATGAAGAATAAAAAAACAACCCCTCTGATTATAAAGAGGGGTTTTAAATTACAAAATAGATAAAATATATTATAATTTAATTTATGACCAGTCCCGATAAAAAACACAAATTAAAAAAGATATTCTTATACGGATTTATTTCTCTGCTTGTTGTCGGAGTTATCGGGCTTATTTATTTTATACAAATAATAAGAAGCTTGCCTCATCCGGAAAATATTGCCGATTTACAACCCACTCAATCGACAAAAATATACGATCGAACAGGACAGATTCTTCTTTATGAAATACACGGCAACGAAAACAGAACCATAATCGCTCCTCAAAATATTCCCAATTTTATGAAAGAGGCGGCTGTCGCTATTGAAGACCAGGGATTTTATCAGCATTCCGCCTTGGATTGGAAGGGAATTGCCAGAGCGTTTTTTGTAAATCTTTTGCGAGGCAAAATATCTCAAGGTGGATCAACCATAACCCAGCAATTGGCTAAAACGATTTTCTTAACTCCCGAAAGAACCGTGAGCAGAAAAATAAAAGAATGGATACTATCTTATTGGTTGGAGCAGAATTATTCAAAAGACGAAATACTTGATTATTATCTTAACCAAATACCTTTTGGATCAAACACGTATGGAATTGAAGCGGCATCACAAACATATTTTGGAATAGACGCCAAAGATATGACCCTGCCGGAATGCGCCACTTTAGCGGCAATGATTCAGGCGCCAACATATTATTCGCCTTGGGGGACGCATAAAGATGAGCTTCTAACGAGAAAAAATCATGTTCTGGAGCAAATGGAAGCTTTAGGATATATAAACAGCCAACAACTATCGCAAGCGATGAACCAGCAGTTAGTTTTTCAACCGCAATCAATCGGAAACATTAAAGCTCCGCATTTTGTTATGAAAGTCAGAGATGATTTGATAAATAAATACGGAGAAAACATGGTTGAAAATGGGGGATTAAAAGTAATTACCACTCTTGATTATAATCTCCAACAAGCCGCGGAAAAGGCGGTTACCGATGGAGTTGCCAGAAATACGCAATTATACAAAGGAACGAACGCGTCGCTTGTCGCTCAAGACCCCAAAACCGGCCAAATTTTGGCAATGGTCGGCTCGGCAAATTATTTTGATACAAGCATAGACGGAAACTTTAATGTCGCCACCCAAGGGCTAAGACAGCCCGGGTCTTCTTTCAAACCTTTTGTTTATTTGACGGCTTTGGAAGAAGGATACACTCCGGATACGGTAGTTTTTGACACTCCGACAGAATTTTCCGCCAATAATCCAAATTGCCCGGTCGTTCCCGATTTCACTCAAAAAAATACTCAATGTTTTCATCCTCAAAACTTTGACAATCTTTTTAGAGGTCCAGTGACGATGAAACAAGCGTTGGCTCAATCATTAAATATTCCTTCGGTTAAATTTTTATATTTAGCGGGAATACAAAACTCCATAGCAACCGCTCAAAAAATGGGAATAACGTTATTCC
>JAKANP010000015.1 GCA_021812345.1 bacterium
ACCAAATTGACTTTGAGGATGGGTTAAAAACGGCCTATAAGTGGTTTGTAGATAACTACGGCAATCTTTAATTTTGATTATTTAAGCAATCATGATAATTTATAGTAATATTTATGGTCAATTATTCGCCGGAATTTTTAAAGGAAAAAGCCTTGTGGGTCCGGAAGGCGACATTAAATATTCATAAGATCGCTCCGGAAACCCGTCTTGCTTCGTCTTTGTCGGACGTTGAAATTTTTGTGGCCTTGTATTACGGAGGGGTTTTAAAGTTTGACGCTAAAAACCCGCGTTGGGAAGAAAGAGATAGATTAATAATCAGTAAAGGCCACGGTTCAATATCTTTATATCCTATACTGGCGGACTTGGGTTTTTTTGATAAGAGCGAATTGGAAAAAGTTTGCCAAAAAGGATCTTTTTTGGGAGGTATTCCGGACACGACGATTCCCGGTTACGAAACCATAAACGGCGCTTTGGGGCATGGATTGGGAGTGGCCTCCGGGTCAGCAGTTGCTTTGAGAAATAAAAATTCCGATTCAAAAGTTTTTGTTTTGATGGGAGACGGAGAATTGTATGAAGGCGCGGTTTGGGAAGCTGTTATGTTCGCGGCTGAGCACAAATTAGACAATTTAATACTTATTCTTGATAACAATAAAATCGCAATGCTTGATTATTGTAAAAATATTATTGATTTATTGCCGCTGGAGGAAAAATTCAAAGCTTTTAAATGGGATGTTGAAACGATAGACGGCCACGATACAAAAGCAGTACTGGAATCTTTGAGAAAATTAAAAGAAGCCGAAAACGGCAGGCCGAAAGTTTTAATCGCCAATACGATAAAAGGCAAAGGAGTCCCTCAATTGGAAAATGACGCCCTGTGCCATATAAAATCTTTAAACGAAGAAGAAGTTATCGCCGCTATCAATCAACTGCAATGAACGACAACAAGCCAAAAACAATGCGAGACGCATTTATAGAAACGGTTTACGAGAAAATGAAAGAAAATGACCGGATTTTTTTTGTTACGGCGGATTTAGGAGCTCCGTCGCTGGATAAATTAAAAACGGACTTTAAAGACCGGTTTATAAATGTCGGAATCGCCGAGCAGAATTTAATAAATGTCGCGGTTGGTTTAGGTTTGGAAGGCTATATTGTTTATGCTTACGCCATCGCGCCGTTTATAACAATGAGGCCTCTTGAGCAGATAAGGCAGAGCTTGTCTATTTCCTCACAGGTAAGGCCTGTTAACGTTAATCTTATCGGAATCGGGGCTGGATTGAGCTATGACGTTTCCGGGCCGACCCACCATTCTTTGGAAGATTTAAGCATTATGCGATTAATGCCAAATTTTTCGGTTTTTTCTCCGAGCGATTGGGTGTTGGCAAAAAAATTCCTTGATTATTCGATTGGTTATAAAAATCCGAAATATTTGCGGTTTGACAGCAAACCGTTGCCGACAATTTATGAAAACGCGGACGATCTGAATATTGAAAAAGGATTTTATGAATTTTCGAAAGGGGACAACGTTTGCTTGGTTTCTACCGGTTATATGACGCACCGAGCGCTAAGCGCGGCAAAAGAATTGCCCGGAACGGGCGTAATAGACGTATTTTTATTGAAGCCTGCCAACGAACAGCTATTATTTGAAGCGTTGAAAAAATACAAATACGTTATTACTTTGGAGGAGGGGTTTATAAATAACGGCGGGTTGGACGGATTAATTTCAAAAATAATTCTTGATAACGGCGCCGATATTAAATTAAAAAGAATGGGCGTTGACGATAAATACGCCTTTGAGTTGGGGGGCAGGAATTATTTGCACAAGCTGTTTAATTTAGACGAAGAAGCGATTATAAAAACTATTAAAGAATTTAATTAAAATGAAAGAAATAAAATACCATCTTGCAGAAGATACGATTGATAAAGAAGACATTAGTCAGCTTATTGAATGGTTGAAGACCAATCCTCGACTGACAAAAGGAGAGCTTACTCCGGCTTTTGAAAAAAAATGGAGCGATTGGGTTGGTAGAAAATATTCTGTTTTTTGCAATTCCGGTTCATCGGCTAATTTATTAATGTATTACGCGCTTCTTGTCTCGGGAGTTTTAAAAAACAAAAAAGTTATAGTCCCGAGCGTTGGTTGGGCTACGACAATCGCTCCGGCGATTCAATTCGGATTTGAGCCGATAATGTGCGAAGCGGACAAAGACACTTTTGGGCTTGATCTTGAGCATTTGGAAAAATTATTAATAGAACATAACCCCAGTACGGTTGTTATGGTGCAGGTTTTGGGCGTGCCCCATAAAATGGACGAACTTATGGCGCTTAAGGAAAAATACGGATTTATTTTGCTTGAAGACGCTTGCGCTTCGATGGGTTCTTCATATAAAGGCAGAAAAGTCGGCACTTTCGGCGATATGGCCAGCTTTTCTTTATATTTCGGTCATCAACTTTCGACCATAGAAGGGGGTCTTGTTTCAACGGATAATAAAGTTTTTAACGATGTTCTTTTACGAATAAGAAGTCATGGTTGGGGTAAGGATTTAAATAAAGAAGCTCGCAATGAATTGATTAAAAAATACGACATTGACGACTTTCATTCGCCATTCGTTTTTTATGATCCTGGATTTAATCTTCGTTCAACGGATTTGAACGCGTTTTTGGGCATACGTCAGGTTGATAAAATTGAATGGCTTATAAAAAGAAGAAGAGAAAATCACGCGCTTTATAAAGAATTATTAGGAGATTATTTTTATTCTCAAAAATACGATAAAGAATCAATTATTTGCAGTATTCATTTTGGAGCGCTGGCAAAAGACGGAGAAGAACGGAGAAAAATCGTCAAAGCGCTTGAAGACAACGGAATTGAGACAAGAATTTTTTCCGCCGGAAATCTGGGACTTCATCCGTTTTGGTTCGAGCGTTACGGAAAATTTTCCGCTCTGATGGCCGACAGAATTCATTACACCGGTTTTTTTCTTCCCCAGAATCCTTCGCTTAATGAAAACGACATAAAGTTTATTTCAAGCGTTGTTTTAGAAAGCATAAAATAATATGTCAAAAGTATTAATAACCGGCGCCGCCGGATACATAGGGTCTATTTTAACTCCCGAATTGCTTAAAAAAGGACACGAAGTCGTGGCGATTGATAATTTTTTTTATGACCAAATGTCATTATTGGATGTTTGCAATGACAAGAATTTGAAAATAATCCGGGGAGACGCAAGGAACCGCGAATTGATTTCTGAACATATAAAAGGAGCGGAATTTATCATTCCTTTAGCGTGCATTGTCGGCGCTCCTGCTTGCGACAGGGACCCGCTAGCCGCAAAAAGCGTTAATTTAGACGCTATAAAGATGATTTTAGAACTTCGAGAAGAAAACCAGAAAATTATTTATCCCAATACTAACAGCGGTTATGGTGTAGGACAGCAAGGCGTGCATTGCGACGAAAACACGCCTCTTAAACCGATTTCTTTATATGGAAGGCTTAAAGTAGAGGCGGAGAAAGCGCTTCTTGAGGCAGGCGGCAGCATTACTCTTAGATTGGCTACTGTTTTCGGCGTTAGCCCGCGCATGCGTTTGGATTTACTCGTAAATGATTTTGTTTATAGGGCAGTAACCGACCGTTTTGCGGTGCTTTTTGAGCCACACTTTAAACGAAACTATATTCACGTTCGTGATGTAGCGGCCGCTTTTATTCACGCAATGGAAAATTTTGATAATATGAAAAACCAGTCGTATAACGTGGGTTTGAGCGACGCCAATATGAGCAAAATGGAATTGTGCCAGGAAATAAAGAAACAACTTCCGGATTTTCATTTTTTTGAAGCGAAAATAGGAGAGGACCCCGATAAAAGGGATTATATCGTTAGCAACGAAAAAATAGAAAAAACCGGATTTAAGCCCAAAATTTCTTTGCAGGAAGGAATAGAAGAATTAATAAAAGGATACCAAATTATCAGAAGGAACCACTTTTCGAATTTATAAATACCGTGTTATACGATGATTTTCTGAAAAAAATAAAGCAATGTCCTTTTTGTTTGCCGCAGGAGAGGATTATTGGGAAAAAACTTTCTTTTTTAACTTACGCGCTGGCGCCTTATCATAAAGATCATTTGTTGGTTACTTCTAAACGTCATGCAGAGTCATTTTTAGATCTAGGAAAAAAAGAACGAGACGAAATGTTGGATTTAGTGAATTTAGCCGTAAGAATACTCCACTCTTTCGGTTACAAAGACTGTTCTATTTTGGGGCGAGATGGCAATAACGCCGGTAAAAGCATAAAACATTTTCATTTCCATGTTATTCCGAAAGTTTTGTTGGGAGATATAGATAATTATAGAAAAGAAAGGAAAATTTTATCACAGAAAGATATTGATAAAACTATTAAAAAGATAAGGGCAGTTATAAAAAAATAAGCGCTTATTTTTTACTTGACTTAAAATACTTTAGGGCTATATAGTTTTGTTAGTAGATTTCCCAAAAAAATATGACAGAAAAACAGAGGAGGAGTCATGAAATCATTGGTGGATGTGCTGTTTATTGTACCCGGCAATTCCAAAGCTGTTTTTCAGAAACTAGGTGAGGATTTTTCCGCGATAGAAACACCGACGCTGGCAGGCTTGTTCGCGAACTATCTTCGTCGGAAAAATTGTAGCGCACTGATTGCCGATATGCCCGGTATGGGCATGGAAGCCAAGGACGTGTTGCGGACAATAGCAGAATTCAATCCTGTTTTGATTGTTGTGGTAGTTCAGGGCCATCAGCCATCGGCGTCAACGCAAAATATGCCCGCGGCCGGGCATCTATGCAGGGCAATCAAATTAGCGGCGCCGGAGTGCAAAGTCATGATGGTGGGGACTCATCCCTCGGCTCTTCCTGAAAGAACTTTACGGGAAGAGAAGGTTGATTTCGTGTGCGAAGGAGAGGGTCCGATTACTGTCTACGAAACATTGTTTGCTCTCAAATTTGTTTCAAGTGATTTTGGCAAGGTTAGTAATCTATGGTATCGCGACTCGACAGGGCATACCGTGCGTTCAAAAAAAACCACACCCCTCATTAATGATCTTGATCAAGAATTTGGTATTACGGCATGGGATCTTTTGCCGATGGAAAATTATCGAGCTCATAATTGGCATTGTTTTGAGAGTATCGATAAGCGAAAACCTTACGCGGCGATTTACACCTCTTTTGGGTGCCCGTTTTCGTGCAGTTTCTGCTGCATTAACGCGCCGTTCGGAAAATCGTCTTACCGGATGTTTTCCCCAAACCGCGTGATTAAAGAAATTGACGTTCTCGTTAATAAGTATGGAGTAAGAAACATCAAGATTATTGACGAAATGTTCGTTTTAAACGAGGCGCATGTAATGGGTATTTGCGATCGGATTATTGAGCGCGGTTATGATTTGAATATTTGGGCTTACGCGCGCGTGGATACAATCAAGGATAAATTTCTTGATCGGCTGAGAAAAGCCGGTTTCGGGTGGCTGGCTTTGGGGATTGAATCCGGCAGTAAGCATGTGCGCAGCAGCGCCAGAAAGAAATTTTCCAATCTCGATATAATCCGGATGGTAAGGAAAGTGCAATCAGCTGGAATTTATATCGTGGGTAATTACATTTTTGGCTTGCCAGACGACACAAAAGAAACGATGCAAGAGACGTTTGATTTAGCGCTAGAAATAAACGCCGAGTGGGCGAATTTCTACTGCGCCATGGCGTATCCTGGATCGGCTTTGTATAAAATTTGCAAAGGCAAAATGCCTTTGCCGGATGACGGGGGCGGTCCCGGATGGATTGGGTATTCACAGCATGCCTACGAATGTCTGCCTCTTCCGACAGAGAAACTTTCAGCTGCGGAGGTTCTGCGATTCCGGGATAAGGCGTTTCAGAAATATTTTTCAAGCGCGCCTTATCTTGGTATGAACCGCAGGAAATTTGGGGAAGCGGTGGTAAAGCACATTGAAAAAATGAATTCAATTGCCTTGCGGCGGAAGTTGTTAGGCGATTGAGGTAGTTTGACAGAAGGAAGAACGTTTGCTCCTGGCCGCGAGGTCAGGAGCTTTTTATTGATTTTTATTCTTATTGCGGTTATATTTCTTATGTAAATAAAATTTATGGTTATAACAAGAACACCTTTTAGAATCTCATTTTTTGGGGGCGGGAGCGATTATCCGGCGTGGTTTGAAACGAACGGAGGCGGCCGCGTGCTTTCAACATCAATTAATAAATATTGTTACATAAGCTGTAGACACTTGCCACCTTTTTTTGAACATAAAAGCAGGATTGTTTGGTCAAAGATGGAAAATGTAAAAAACGTTGACGAAATTCAACATCATTCAGTGCGGGAAACGTTAAAATTTTTAAATATAGAAAAAGGCGTTGAAATTCATCATGATGCGGATTTGCCCGCTCGCTCAGGCCTTGGCTCAAGTTCTGCGTTTACTGTCGGCCTTTTAAACGCTTTACATGCTTTGAATGGAAGAATGGTCAGTAAAAATCAGCTGGCGCTGGATGCGATACATGTGGAACAGGAAAGAATTAAAGAAAATGTCGGTTGTCAGGATCAGACTGCGGTTGCTTACGGAGGATTTAATAAAATAGAATTTGGAGGCCATCAAAAAGTAAAGGTGCAGCCGGTTTTTTTAGATAGTGGCAGGTTGAGCTTACTCCAAGATCACCTAATGCTTTTTTTTACCGGATTTTCCAGAACCGCTTCTGAAGTGGCTGCTGAACAGATTAAAAATACTCCGACTAAGGCAACCGAAATAAAAGTAATGATGGATATGGTTGACGAGGCGATTGAAATTCTTAATGGGAAAGAAAGTTTGGTTGAATTCGGAAAGTTGTTAGATGAGGGATGGAAATTAAAAAAGAGTTTGTCTTCCCAAATAACCAATTCAGAAATTGATGAAATTTACGAAACTGGTCTAAAAGCAGGCGCCACCGGTGGCAAACTTTTAGGAGCTGGAAGTGGCGGATTTATGCTGTTTTTTGCGGATCCAGAAATTCAATCTAAAATTAAGGACAGCTTAAATAAGTTTTTATATGTTCCGTTTCGTTTTGAAAATTTAGGAACCCAAGTAATTTATTATGCCCCACAAGAATCCTCACATTCAAAATAATCTAAAGAGAGTCGATGTTGTTATTCTTTGTGGCGGAAAAGGAGAAAGATTAAGAAGTGTCATAAGTGATCGTCCAAAAGTGTTAGCTCCTATGGGGGATAATAAGGTATTTTTGGATATTATAATTGAGAATCTTTTATCAAAGGGATTTAAACGAATAATTTTAAGTGTTGGATATTTAAAAGATCAGATAATTAATCGTTATGAAAATTATCAAAACGCCGAAATTTTGTTTGTAGAAGAGGAAATGCTGTTAGGCACCGGCGGGGCTGTTAAAAACGCGCGGGCTTTGATTTCAAGCGACCATTTTTTGGTTTTAAACGGCGATTCTTTTTTGGATGCGGATTTTTCCGGTCTTCATAATATGCACGTTTCTCAAAATTTATTGCTTTCCATGGTTTTGACGGAAATGGAAAACATATTTGATTATGGCAGCGTTGAGTTGGATAAAGAAGGAAAAATTCTTAATTTTTCAGAAAAACAATCCAAAAAAGGAAAGGGATTAGTGAATGCCGGGATATATTGTATGAGCAAAGATATTTTTAATCATATGCCCGAAGGCAACGAATTTTCTCTTGAATATGATTTATTTCCGAAAATTTCTAGAATGCCTTGTTACGGATTTGTGGCAAAAGAAAAATTTATTGATATCGGCACCCCTGAGAGATATAAAAGGGCGATTCAATTATTAAAGAATTTTAAAACCTAAAGATTAGTATGGTTAAAAAAGCGGGCGTTTTGCAAAAATCTCTTGTTAGCATTTTGATGCCTGTTTATAACTCTTTTGGATATTGGCGTTCTGGCGGGAAGTCGTTATTGGTTCAAGCTTTGGATTCTTTACTTTCTCAAACGTATCAAAATTTTGAACTGATTATTTTAGATAATCAATCAATTGACGCGACCCCTGACATTTGTAAAGGATATGCCGCCAAAGACCCGCGGGTAAAATATATTTTAGATACGCAAAAAAGATATCCCGAAGGAGCAATAGAATATATGGCTTCTTTTATGAACGGCAAATATTGTATGGCCGCGAATGATGACGATGTGTATCATCCTGACTATATTTTAAAAATGGTAGATTTTTTAGAAAAGCACAAAGAGGCGGATATGGTTTATTCTAATAGTGATTTGATTGATATTAATGGCAAAACAACTCGTTTTAGGATTGTGCCAAAAGGAAGCGAATATAATTTTTTTGAAAATTCCGATATAAAAAACTTTTGTCTCTATTTAAATAAAAGAAATCCAGTGCCGATTATTTTTGGAGTTTTTAAATCTGAGATCTTTAAAAAGGTTTTGCCATTTGAACCTTTCGACAGCTTAAAAGCGAATGTTGACAATTTCTTTTTCCTTAATTTTTTTATTTCCGGATTTAAATGCCATTTTATTGACGAGAGTTTATTTTTTTACAGAGATAAGCACAGGGGAGTTGTTCCTTCAAAAGAAACAGGGATGCCTGGTTTGGATCAGCCGATGTTAATTTGGCTATATTATGTAAGACACCAGATTTATTTTCTTAATAAGATTAACGAATTGATAGAAAAAAATAAAGGACTTTCCGAAGAGAAAAAGCTATTTTTAAAATGCTTTGCTTCGGATTCTTTCGTAAAACACAGTTTAAATCTTCTTGAATGGATTAAATCAGATTACATTAAAGAGCAGAAAGACAAAATTATTTATTCAGAACTTAAAAAAATAATAAACAAAAAATCCAATTTTTTTATAACCCAAGATTCCAATATTAACACATATTCCGATTTAGACGCGATTCAATTTAATTCTTATATGATTTTTTTGCGGGCTAAAAATTCAAGCGAGAAGTTTAAAAAATTCAACGAGATCGTATTGCATTGTTCGTTTTTATTGCAAGCGAAATCAGAAATAGCCAATGAATTAGAAATATTTATGGCAAGCGCGTTTTATCAATTTGAAAAAGAAAGAAATAAAATAATTGGAAAAATGAAAGAACCCTTAAAAATTTTAGAAAAGCCCGTTAAAAATAAACTGCTCCTTTTAGCGGGCAATAAAAACCCAAAAATATCCGTTATTTCTCCCTCATTAAATACTGGAAAATTTTTAAAAGACACCATTCATTCAATCGCAAATCAATCTTATAATAATTTTGAACATATTGTAATTGATGGAGGATCTACAGATGAAACAATTAGTATTTTGAGGGGATATCCACACATACGTTGGATTTCAGAAAAAGACCAAGGATTTATTGAGGCTTTTAGAAAAGGATTGGCTTTGGCGCGGGGAGAATACATAATGTCGTGCTGTATTTCAGACGGTTATTTGGACGAGGATTGGTTTAAAAAATGCGTTGATATTCTTGATAAAGACAAAGAAATATCTTTAGTATGGGGATTTCCGCAATATATGACCGAGGGGGGAAAGCTAAAAGAAATATCATACCCGCAATTTCACAATAATATGCCTCCGCAAAAAACAGATTTTATATATCATTGGCTTAATTCCGGGTTTTGGCTTCCGGAAGGAAATTTCTGCGTAAGAAAAAATGTATTTTATGATTGTTTCCCGCAATGCATAGAAAAAGAAAAGAATGCCCCAATTGATGGCTGGCTTGAGTTTAATTACAGCCTTAATAAACGAGGATATTTGCCGTATTTTGTTCCAACGGTGGCTAATTTTGGAAGAGTTCATGCTAATCAGTCAGGACAGATAGAAACCCAAAAAGGTTTTATGAAAGAAAGAATAAGCAATTATGTAAAAAAGTTGAGAAATTATCGGCTAAAGTTGCTTTTGGGCCGGTCAAAGTATAAATACCGAGATGGTTTAGGGATGGCGCTTCCGTATCCTTTTTCCATCTCCCGTTATATAATTAAACAGAAATTTTCTTTTAAAAATTTTGTCAGGATTATAGGATTATTTTTAGGACCGGCTATTAAAAAAATGATTGAAAAAAAATATTTTCCTGATTTTATCGTCAATAATATCAGAAAAATAAAAGAACAATATGGAAGCAATTGATAAAATAAAACTCCATCTTGGTTGCGGAGAAGTATATTTAGAAGGATATATTAATATTGATTTGCCGCGGAGCGAGCACAACATTATGAAAGTCAAGGCCGACGTTTACAAAGATATCCGTCAGCTTGAATACCCAGAAAATTTCGTTGATGAAATTAGGACTCACCATATGCTTGAACATTTTTCGCGGCAAGAAGCAATTAAAATTTTATTTCAATGGCGGCGTTGGCTTAAAGTCGGCGGGGTTTTGCATGTTGAGACTCCGGATTTTGAAACCGCCGCAAAGAAATTTTCTGAGGCCGATCTTTCTGATAAATTTAAAATCGCAAGACATATTTTTGGATCTCATGAATCAAGCTGGGCGTTTCATAGGGATTTTTGGGGAGAAGAAAAATTTCGCTTTGTTTTAAATAAATTAGGATTTGAAATTATAGAAATAAAGCCGACAACGGCTTATACGGCAAAATATATTCCTGACAGATTTTCAAAATATGCTTCAAAAATCCTACCTTCGCATGTTGATTTTTTGGATAATATTACGGCAAGAGCCAGAAAAACCGCTGCTTTAATTAATAAACAAGAAGTTGCAAAAGAAATTTTAGAAATGTCGCGTGTAGGCAAGGAGGATGATATTTTAAATGTATGGCTCAAAGAAGTTGCATAATAATTAAACATGAACCCCTTTTTCATCATTAAGAGTTTTATCAAAAAAGGATCGCCAAAAATTTTTGGATTTATCAAGAAAATTTTAAATTCAAAACTAATAGCGCCCTTTTATAGGAAAATCTATTCTTCAATTTTTCCTCCGAATGAACGTTATGATCCCGACACTTTAGACGCGGAAATTAAGTATTTTAATAAATATACCAATGCGGTTATTGGTAAAATATGCGGAAAAGTTCTTGATCTGGGTTGCGGGTTTGGATATTTAACCGAAAAAATTGCCAATAAAGAGGATGTAAAAGACGTGTATGCGATTGATAAAATTTCTCCCGATGAATTTAGATTTTTAAATCATCCTAAAATTAAGTATTTTCAGAGAAATATTACGACTTTAACGCGAGAGACGCAATTTTCTGATTTTGATGTTGTGGTTAGCACCGAATTTGTTGAACACATAAAAGAAGGAGATTTTATCAATCTTTTTGGGTGGATTAAAAATTGTTTGCGAAAAGGAGGAATCTTTACAGGTTCTACTCCCAATAACAAAACTCCTTTCCCGAAGTTTAGCGATGTTGCTTATCATTTAAGGGAATATCAGCCGAGATATTTTGAAAAGCTTTTAGAAAGTGCCGGGTTTAAAAATATTAAGCTGGATATTTACGATGATTTTTTTACTTGGCAATGTGAAAAATAGTTTATGAAAATTTTTTATGTTGCGCTTAAATACGACTACGGTGATGCTAAGCGGGGGTATGGCTTTGAACATTATAATTTTTATGATTCTTTGGTGAAGATGGATAGCGGCAGGCATAAAATTCTTTATTTCCCCTTTGATGAGGTTATAAGTGAAGCCGGACGTGACGGAATGAATAAAAAACTGCTTGATGTTGTGTATAAAGAAAGACCGGATTTGTGTTTTTTTCTTCTTTTTACTGACGAAATAAAGCAGGAAACCATAAAAGAAATTACCGAAAAGAGCGGCGCCATTACTTTTAATTGGTTCGCAGACGACCATTGGCGGTTTGATAATTTTTCAAAACATTGGGCCCCGCTTTTTCATTGGGTTTCCACCACCGATTCAAAAGCGCCGGAAAAGTATTATAGAATTGGGTATAAAAATGTTATTAAAACCCAATGGGCCTGCAATCATTTTCTTTACAAACCGACAACTAATAATCAACAACCGATAACTTATCAATATGATGTTTCTTTTGTGGGTCAGCCGCATTCTAATCGGCGTGGAATTGCGGAGAAGCTGGCGGAAAACGGAATTAATATTGAATGCTGGGGCAAGGGATGGTCAAATGGCCGGATTTCTCAAAAGAAAATGATTGAAATCTTTTCAGCCAGCAAAATTAACTTAAACTTATCCAAATCTTCCAATTATCTGAATATTAAATCAATAGCCAGGATTTTTTTATCCAAAAGAAGCGACGGGAAAATCATTTTTAACAACCCTAAATCATGGCTAGATAATTTTAAATCATTATTGGGCCATCAACGTGAGCAAATAAAAGGCAGGAATTTTGAAATACCCGGATGCAGAGGGTTTTTATTAACCGGAAGCGCGGATAATTTAACAGATTATTATAAAGACGGGAAGGAAATAGTAATTTTTAAAGACAATAAAGATATGATTGAGAAAATTAAATATTATTCGGCGTATGAAAATGAGCGTGAAAAAATCGCTAATGCCGGTTATGAAAGGACTTTAAAAGACCATACATACGAGAAAAGATTTAATGAAATTTTTAAAATTATCGGAAAATTATGAATTCTTTGGTATCAATAATTATTCCAACTTTTAACACTGGTAAGTATATTAAGGAGGCCGTTGATTCAGCTATTAATCAAACTTATAAAAATAAAGAAGTTATTGTTGTTGATGACGGCTCAACTGATAATACAAAAGAAATTTTGGATATTTATATTCAGGATAATAAAATCAAATATATTTATCAGGAAAATAGAGGTTTGGCCGCTGCGCGTAATACAGGCATAAGAAACAGCAAAGGGAACTTTCTATCTTTTTTGGATGCAGATGATTTGTATTGTCCGGAAAAAATTAAAAAGCAGGTAGAAATTTCAACTAATACTCCTGGTTTTAATATCGCATATTGTGTGGCCGGACACTTTTTTAATGACGACAAAGAAAATGTCTATACGTTTAAAAATAAACCCGTAGCCGGCGATCAGTTAAAAAAATTGTCTAAGGGTAATTTTATTAATGTAAACACCGCTTTTGTAAATAGGAGGATTGTAGAAAATATTTTATTTGATGAAAATTTACGAACTTCGGAAGATTGGGATTTTTGGATTCGTGCTTCCTTCTCCGGATACAAATTTTTATTCCATAATGATATTTTAGTATTAACGAGAATAAGAAAAGACAGTTTGCAATCAAATTTTGTTTTACAGAAGAAAAATGATATTTATGTTTTAAAAAAGAACTTTGGGAAAGCTCCTTTGAAATTTTATATAAAATTAGGACTTTCATATCTTCTATTTATTTTCCCCAAACCAATTCGCAAAAAAATTACAAATTTTTTAAGGTATAATTTAAAATATGAACACTCCTAAGGTTTCAATACTTTTGCCGACTTATAATGGCAGTAAATTTATAAGGCGATCAATTGAAAGCGTTTTAACGCAAAGGTTTACTGATTTTGAGCTTTTGGTTATAGACGACGGTTCAACTGATTCCACGGACAAAATAGTTCAAAATATAATGTTAAATGATAATCGTGTAGTGTATTTAAAAAATGAGGTAAATTTGGGAATTCAAAAAACCTTAAACAAAGGCTTAAAAGTGGCGCGAGGTGAATATATTGCCCGAATAGACGACGATGATTTATGGGTTGACGAAAATAAATTAAAAAAACAAGTTGAATTTTTAAATATTCATCCCGACCATGTTTTAGTAGGGACCGGAGTAATTATACAGAACGAAGAAGGCGCTGAACTGTTTAGGTTTTTAAACCCGCAAACAGATGAAGAAATAAGAAAAAAAATTTTGGGAAAAAATTGTTTTACTCATTCTAGTGTGATGTTTAGAAAAAGCGCAGCCGTTGAATTCAGGGGATATGACGAAAGCCAAGAAGCGAGGCATATTGAAGATTATGATTTGTGGCTTAAGCTCGGCACTGTCGGCAAGCTGGCAAATTTGCCGTATTATTCGGTGCGGTTTTCTTTGCGCCCGGGCAATATTAGCTCTAAAAATAAAACGATTCAATTTCGCAAGGACATAGAAATGATTAAAAAATATAAAAAATATTATCCCAATTATTTGGGCGCGTACTTGCGTGGTTATGCAAGGTTGATTTTTTATGGAGTTTTTAATGTTTTGCCTTTAGCGGCTTTAAAAAATAAGATCTTGAAGATTTATAAGGAGAACTAGTTTTTGTTGTTATAAAATATTTAATTTAATACCTGAATATTGATTTCACTTCTGCGAGAAAGGGCTCTTTTAAAAGATAAAGAACGGCAAAGTAAATAATCACTGACAAAGGAAGATTGATAAATACGCTTATTTTAAGCATATAAAAAATGTATGTAAAAATAGACATAAGTATTGTCGCGGCGAATGTTTTTTTGAGATGGGGCATAATACAAAAATTATTTATTTTTTTCATATTGTACCAGCCAAATCCGTTGGCGAGCAATTGAGCAGCAACTGTGGCTATGGCCGATCCCTCTATGCCAAAGCGCGGTATTAAAAGGTAATTGAATAATATATTTCCCAATGCTCCAATCGCAAGAAAGCCGATAAACTTTTTTTGCGCATCGTAGGCGAATATGGCGTTTCCGAGAAAAGCTCCGGGAAATACAAATAAAATAGTAATAAGAAGAATTTTAAAAGTTGTAACTGCCGGTAAATATTCATTGCCAAAAACCAAAAGCATTAAATCTTTCCCAACGATCAACCCCCCCAGAATTATAGGCAAGCCCACCATTAAAACCATTCCAATTGATTTCTCCAAAATCTGACGAAATTTTTCGTTGTCTCTTTTTGCTAAGCGGGCAAAGGACGGAAAAACAGCGGTTCCTATTAAACTGGGAAGTATGTAAATAAGTTGTATGGGCCGTTGCGCCGCAGAATAAAACCCTAATTCCTCCGCCGTTTTGTACCAACCAAGCATAATAGTATCTGTGTTTAACATAATTGCCCCAAGTATCCCCATTAAAGTAAAAGGCCAAGCCGCGGAAAATATCGGCCACAATAATTTTTTTGAAAAATTACTTACTAAATTTGTAAAATATTTTCTAAGCGTCCAGATCATAATTAAAAATCCGACTGCGCTTCCTATAGTATACGACCAAGCTAATGACTCGGCAGTTTTGGAAGTCATTAAAAATAAGAAGCCCAAGGCTGTAATCAATAAGTTGGTGACTGTTTTAGTAAATGCCTCACTTTCCATTTTTTCCATTGCCCGATTTAAAGAAAATCCGAATTCTCTTAATCCGTCAAAAACCAAAATTAGAGCTACAATTGGCAACAGGGTTTTTGCTGAAGGTATTTTAGTGAAAAGGGGAGCTGCAAAGATTATTAAAACGACACTGATCCCAACCAAAGATAGTTTTATAAAAAGAGAAGTTGAAAGATATTGGGGTCTAAGTTCTGGATTTTTTGCAGATTCCCGAGTCAGTATTGCTCCCAATCCAAGATCGGAGAATATGGTGAAAAGTGCGGCGAAAGTTATCGCGTAAGAAAATACACCCCAGCCATCTGCTCCTAAAACACGCGCAGCATATATAACAATTGCACCTCTTAATACTCGGCTGGATATTTCGCCGAAAAATAGCCAAAAAGTGTTTTTAGCTACTGTTTGCCGGGTGCTTTTATTTTCAAAAAGAAAAGATTTTATTTTTTTAATCATTTGGCTGTAACGAAAATAGATTTTACTGTCTTTAAAATTATCAATAAATCTAATACAAAAGACCGGTTTTTTAGATAATAAATATCATATTGCAATTTTTCATAAGCATCCTCTATGGAAGATCCGTAGCGATAATTTATCTGCGCCCAACCGGTAAGGCCGGGTTTTATAAGGTGGCGGATTTCGTAATAAGGAATTTTTTCTTTTAGAAGAGATATGAATTCCGGACGCTCTGGCCGCGGGCCGACAAAAGAAATGTTACCTTTGATAATGTTTATTAATTGAGGTATTTCATCAAGATGGCTACGTCGCAATATTTTTCCTATTGGCGTTATTCGCGGATCGTTTTCTCCGGCCCATTGAGGGCCTTGTTTTTCCGCGTCTTGATACATGGTCCGGAATTTGTATAAAACAAATCCATTTTCTTTTTTGCCGGTCCGTATTTGTTTGTAGATAGCGGGTCCTTTTGAGGTTAATTTAATAAGTAAAAAAATTATAAACGAGATAGGAATGATAACGAAAAATAAAATAAGAGACAGAATTAAATCGGAAAGTATTTTTAGGGGGTCGTAAAATATTTTTCGTTTTATCAAATTTTCGAAAAACCAAGATTCTTCAAGCTCTGAAAGAGGAATCTTTTTAAAAATTAATTCGTAAAATTCCGAAAAATTAATTACTCTGTAGTCGCCGGAAAAATTTTTATACATCAACTTTGTTATTCTTGCTTTTTCTTGGAGATGGGTGGGAATTATGGCGATATCAAATTTTTTGGTTAAAATCGTTTCAAGTCCCACAAGGTCCAATTCTTTTAATTGATACTCTATTTTATAGCCAAGTTGGGAGTTGTGGTTTATAAAATCAATTAAATTTTCAACTTCGATATTTTGGCGCTCGGGTTTTATAATTAAAATTTTTTCCGGAGAACCAATGGTTCCGCTAAAATAATTGAAAAAATACCG
>JAKANP010000022.1 GCA_021812345.1 bacterium
CGCGTGTAAAAAAACCGGATTAATATCGTTTTTTTTGCATTCATCGATAAATTGTAAAGACGCTTCGGGGTCCGGCAAAAGAGCGCTCCAACGCACCGGACTGGCTCCAAAAATCTGAATGGTGTTGGCGCCGATTCTTTTGGCCTCTTTGATTGCGTTTGATAGGCCACCGCTTGTTGAGACATGACCGCCGATTTTTAACATATAAGTTTAATTGGAAATTAACCGTCGGATTTAAAAATTCGTTATTTTATAAATCCCCCCTCCTTAAATATTTTTACCAGCTGATTCTGATTTTTTTCCATAACATATTTTATTGCATCCGCAGAACTTCTCCCGGATTTGGTTTCATTCTCAATCTCTTTTGTTATGGCTTTAATAAATTCCGGGTGCTGCTCGAACAATTTTATAATCGCCTCTTTTTGATCATCGCTCATTCCCGAAATATTGCGCTCTATTGTTTTTCTAAAGATAAAATCTTTAAATGACATCGTTTGTTGTTTTTATTTTTATATATTGGTCGAACGTTTTTTTGATCAATGCATCAAGCGCGGCAAGTGATTTTTCATCCGTCATATTTCCGTCGGCATCAAATTTTTGAGTCCCGTTTGCGATAATCACCTCCGGTTGAAAAACAATAAACATATCCAATGCCTCAAGAATTTGGCGTAAATGCGCTTGGCCTCTTAACGTGCCGGAATTGCCGACAGAAACCCCCAAAATAATAGCCGCTTTCCCCCTTATAGTTTCTTCATATTTTCTGGAAAGCCAGTCAATCGTATTTTTCAGGCCGGCGCTTATGGAATGATTGTGTTCCGGAGAAGAAATCAAAAAAACATCGGCCCAGGCCGCAATGTCCCTCAGCTTCTTAACCGAATCCGGAAATGGATTTTCCACGTCCTGATTATAAATAGGCAAATTAAGTTCGGCCAAATCAATCTCTTTTACTTCGGCGCCGTATTTTTGGGCTATTTTTAAGGCAACTTTTAACGCCTTTTTGTTTAATGATTCTCTCTGAAAGCTTCCCGAAAAAGCCGCTACTTTTAATATCTCCATATGATAATGATTTTTAATGATTATATTTCAATTCAGTATAACACACTGCCTTGGAAAAATTGTATCGCATATCTTTTTTCTGGTACAATCCGATAATGAAACGGTATTCTTTAATCATATTTTTTGCGGTTATTGCCGTTGTTTTAATCTTGTCGGCTATTTTATTTTTTACCGGCGAAAACATAACCGTTATTGCCCCGCAAGAGCCATCGACCCCGTCATTATCGGTCAATGGACACATTGTTAATTTGGAAATCGCCGATACGGAACAAAAAAGAAACGAGGGGCTTTCAAACAGGGATAATTTGCTTCAAAACAGCGGGATGCTCTTTGTTTTTGATACCCCCGGGGAATATGTCTTCTGGATGAAGGAAATGAAGTTTCCTTTGGATTTTATCTGGCTAAACGGAAATAAAATCGTTCAGATCAATGAAAACATTCCCGCTCCGTCAACGGGAGAACCTCCGGCCGTCATAAGGCCGGACTATCCGGTTGATAAGGTTCTGGAAGTTAATGCCGGATTTATAAAATCCGCAGCCGTCAAAATCGGAGATGAGGTTAAAATAAACCTTTAATTTTTATAGGGAATAAATTTGAATTTATCCAGATCATAAACGACATTTTTTCTCTCGACGACGACTCTCCATTTTTTCCTTTGCGCCTCTTTAACCAGTATATCATCCGGATTAAAGGCAATCGGACGACCCATCAACTTCAGCATAGGAATATCGTTTCCGCTGTCGCCAACGGCTATTGAATTTTTCCAATCCGCCTTTATGTTCCTACTGGCCAGATATTTTTTCAACAAGATGTCTTTTCTGGAAAAATTCAACACCTTTCCCCTTTGTCTTATCGGTATGGAAATATCCTGTCCGGTTTTAAAATCTTTTTCTATATAATATCTGGTAAATGCCCCTTTTCTGATCTCGGTTACCGCCCCAAAGGAAACATCAAATCCCATATGAAAAGCAAATTTATCCACCATATAAGACGGCGATCCGGAGATGGCCACTAAGTGATAGCCTTTATTTTTTAGATCGGTTATCAAGCCTCTGGTAAATCGGTAAGTTTTATCCTTTTCAATATCCATCACATCCGAAGCAACTGCCTCAACTTTATTGAATTTCTTTCCAAAAATATATTTATCGTAAATTCTTATAACCCTTCCGAGATAATCATCGTAATCTCCGACCCTGTTTAACCACGCCAAATAGTCGGCTTCCATCTCCTGATTGGCCCTTTTGGGAAAAATCCCGGATCGCACCAATCCCCTGACCAGCTCAATCAGAAGGCTGGACCGGAAAATAGTGCCGTCAATATCAAAAACCCCTATTTTTACCTTTTTCATAATTTACGGTTATTTTAGCACCACTGCCGATAAAATCCATGTTTTGTTATTTACATAAATGATATAATGCCGACAGCCCAAAAGGGAAAACGGTGGCCCTTTCGACCGAGCGCTTGATTGAGAGATTATTTGATTTTTTGTATACGGCAGATGTAGATATTCGTTTGGTTAATGTAAATAAAGACCAATTGGCATATTGTAATTCTTGCGACAGGCCGATACTTTTAAGGATTTCACCATGGTCTTCATCCGAGCCCACCGAGGACGGAATTCCCGACTCACCGGCGGCATCCTTGATCCATGAGGCCTTGCACGGAATGCTCCCCCAATGGAAGCATTCCACAATTTACAGCAAAACAAGAAGCGTTTGGTTTGCGCTGACATTGGTCCAAAAACTTGCACTCTACGAAATATTATTTGAACCTAAAAATGACCCGTAAATTTTTACGGGCATTATTTATTTGAATTAATTAAAGAATACGACGCAACAATAGCTGCCGTTTCTGCTCTAAGAGTCAGGCTTCCCAAACTCACAAAATTATATCCCTGATCCCGAGCAATTTTAATTTCATCACCTTCCCATCCTCCTTCAGGCCCTATAAAAATTCCGGCGGTATCAAAATGATTTTTAAATGACATCAATGACTTCCCGGAAATATCAAAAAAATAATTAACGGAATTGGTTTTCGCATCCTTGCGCGCATCTTCAAAACTCATCGGTTTTGAGATTTCGGGCACAATTCCCCTGCCCGACTGTTCGGCTGCTTCCTTGGCTATTGCCTTCAAACGCGCCGTATTTATCGCTAACTTGACGGTTCTTGCCGTTATAACAGGTACTATTCTTTTGACTCCAATTTCGGTTGCTTTCTGAATGACAAGCTCAAAATTTTCCCTTTTTAAAATTGCGCAATAAAGAACAGTTTTAATTTCAGCCTCATTCTCATTAGTTGCGACCTTCCCGATTTTGAGTTTTATGCCGTCTTTTGAAATTGAATCTACTTCGGCTTCGGCTTCATTATTTTTGCCATCACATAAAATCAATCTGTCTCCCGCCGAAAGCCTCAAAACATTTTTTATTTGATTATAAAATCCGGCGTCATTTACCGTCAGGATTTTCTCGTTTAAATTAAAATCACCGAAAAACCGCTGAAGTTTCATATCATTTTACTTTGGCGCTTTTTACCGC
>JAKANP010000003.1 GCA_021812345.1 bacterium
TTTTTGAGGTTATTTTTTGAAATAATTTATGTTTGATATATTTAAAAAAATAAATCTTGGACCGTCTTCCTTTTTGGGGGTGGATATCGGGACAACATCCATAAAAATTGCGGAACTGTCAAAAGGGAAACCCAATCCTAATTTGGTAAATTATGCGGTTTTGGAAAGCTACAGTCATTTTGAAAGAGCCAATAATGTTATTCAGGCGAACTCTTTGAAAATTTCAGAGCCTGAGGCAACCGCTTTGTTAAGAACTCTTTTAAAACAAGCAAAATTTTCCAGCAAGTCGGTAGTTGCTTCAATACCGTCTTATGCCTCTTTTATAACTTTTATGGAAATGCCCGCAATGAGCCAGGCCGATACCGAAAAGGCGATGGGATTTCAAATCAAGCAAAATATTCCGCTACCTCTTTCGGAAATTGCCGTTGATTGGATAAGAGTCGGGGAACGCACCGATGAAAACGGATTTTCAAAACAACAAATAATGCTCATTGCCATTCCTAATGAAACAATAAATAAATACAAAACAATTTTTAAAAATGTCGGATTGTCTTTGAGAGCATTGGAAGTTGAAAACCTGGCTTTCTCCAGGGCGGTAATCGGCGCCGACAAAACCGCAACGTTAATTGTTGATATCGGCGCTCATTCAACAAACATCAGTGTCGTGGACCAGTCGTTTTTGAAACACAATACCCAGATTGATTACGCCGGAGACACTTTAACGGAGGCGGTAGTTAAGGGATTGGGGATAAGTTATAAAAGAGCCGAGGAATTGAAAAAACAAAGGGGCATTACCGGCGGGGTTGGCGAGTATGAGTTATCCACATTGGAAACTCCGTTCATTGATGTTATAATAAGTGAGGTTATAAAAGTTAAAGATAATTTTGAAAATAATTTCGGAGTAAAAATTCAGCGATGTCTTTTGATAGGTGGGACGGCTAATCTTTTGGGAATAGATAAATATTTTGAAAACCAACTGGGATTGCCGACAGCGTTAGGAAACGGATTACTTTTCGTTTCAACCCCGTCCGAACTTAATGTCGTCGAAAGAGAACTTCAAACGAGATTCGCTATTGCCATCGGACTGGCAATTAAAAATTTTATTTAGTAAAATATAAACAATGCCGGATATTAATTCAACTATTGGTAGAGCGAGATCAGCCGGAATACCGTCAACAGGTTTTCCTTGGCGACTTCTGATTATTTCCATTGTCGTTTTCGGATTGACCGTTTTGATTTGGGCCGGAATTTCTTTCGGATATATTCCTTATTTGAATTCTCAAATAAGTTCGGTTGACTCGGCATTTAAAAGTTTATCGTCACAAATAAATACAAGCCAGCAACAAGACCTTGCTCAGTTTTACTCTCAACTTTATAACATTCAAACATTATCAAAAAATCACAGTTATTCTTCAAAATTATTCGATGTTTTGGAAAAAGATGTTTATCCGATGGTTAAAGTTAATAATGCGCAATTGGACATAAGTTCGGGCAATCTTTCCATCGATGGGACCGCATTTGACTACGCCACTTTAATAAATCAATTGGCGATATTAAAAGCCGATCCGAATATCGCCTCGGTCTCTTTGGATTCTTCAAAACAAAATTCATCCAAAGACGGCAATGGAGTTTTATTCTCAATAAAATTAATTTTCAGCAACGGATTTTTTAATCAACCGTCACAACAATAATTTAAATTTTATGAAACCGACTTCAAAAAGAATTTTATTTATATTGTTAACGATGTTCTTCCTGATTGCCTCAGTGGTGGTTTACTCATCTTTTATTCAAAGCGCTTACAGCCAAGTAGTTTCGCTAAGAGGGCAACTGGCTTCAGAACAAAGCAATTATCAGCAATTAAGCCAAACGATTGCTCAGATAAAAACATTGATTGATAAGTTTCAAAGCCAATCATCAGATCGCAGTAAAATTTCTTTAATCCTGCCGACATCAAAAGATCCAAGCTATTTACTGAGTCAAATCGTAGGATTGGCTCAAGCTGATGGTGTTGTAATATCTTCAGTTGGAACTCAAATTCTTCCGATTCAGCCGTCCGGGTCAAATATTGTTAAAGGAATCGGACAAATAAAAGCCGATGTCGCTTTATCAGGAAGTTATGCTTCTTTTAAAACCTTCTTAAAGCAAATGGAAACGAATATTTTGATTTTGGATGTTAATAATTTGAAATTATCTTCCTCTCAACAATCGGGAGCAGGAAGCGTTCCCACTTTAAGTTACAACATTTCTTTAACCAGTTATTATCAATCTAATTAAGTTAAATAAATTAAAATAAATTATGGCAATTTTTATAGAAGAAGAAAAAGGTAATGGAGGGGGATGGTTTGGATTCGGGATTGTCGCGATTGTTTTGATTATTTTGGCTTTTGCTATTTATTATTTGTTTTTTATTTCTCCTCAATTAATAAACACGGTTGTCCCACCAAGTCTTCAAGTCGTAAGCGACATAAAACAACTTTCCAATTTCGATCCGAATACGGTTTTAAACGGAACTTTTTACAACAGTCTAAAATCAACAGTAAGTCCTCCTAATCCGCCACCGGCGGGGAACGCCACTCCTTTTGGAGTTTACTGATTTAATTAATTTATAAACAAGTCGCATTTTGATGAAAATTAAAGTTTAAAAATATCGGCAAATGGAAAATAAAGTTTTAATAGATAAATTAATCGCAGCCGGATTTTTAACTCAAGACAACGGACAGAAGCTTCTTCAGGAAGCTTCTTTTGCCAAACGTCCGGTTGAAGATCTGATTTATGAAAGACGAATTGTTCCGGAACAATCTTTGACTGAGACCAAGAGTCAGATTTTAAATATTCCTTACAAAAATGCGGATGTTTCTTCCATTGGCGACAATTTGATGAAAATTGTTCCCGAGACGACAGTCAGAAATTTCAGAGTAGTTCCGATGGAATTAAAAGACGATTTGCTGATTGTCGGAATGGTTAATCCGGACGATCCAAGAGCGCAAGAGGCGCTTAAATTTCTCGCCCGTCAAATTAAAGCCAATTTGGGAATTTATTTGATACCAATGTCGTTATGGGAAGCGGTTTTGAGAAAATATTCTCCTTATCGCAGTGAAGTTGAAGAGGCGGTCAAATCCATATCTTCTACCAGTATTAAAAAAATGTCTTCAGGACAACAGATTGTTCAGTTGGAAGCGGGGCAATCGGCGGGAGAAGATGCGCCGATTATTCGCATTGTCGCTTCAACGTTAAAAGAAGCGGTTTATCAACGATCTTCGGATATTCACATTGAACCGCAAAGAAATCGATTGAGAATCAGATTTCGTTTGGATGGAGAACTTCAGGAAGTAGCATCAATGCCAATAGAACTTTATCAGCCGATAGTTTCCCGTATAAAAGTTTTGTCAAATTTAAAAATTGACGAGACTAGAATTCCTCAGGATGGAAGATTCAGAACGATGCTTTTGGGGCGCGATATAGATTTTCGTGTGGCGACATTTCCGACGCCTGTCGGTGAAAAAGTGGCTATTCGTGTTTTGGATCCGACCGTCGGATTGAAAGGATTGGAAGAGCTGGGACTTTTGGGAAGAAATCTAACTATCATAAAAGATGGCATTCAAAAACCTTTTGGAATGATTTTAATTACCGGACCGACCGGATCCGGAAAATCAACAACTTTGTATGCTTTGATGCAGGTTTTAAATAAAGAAGATGTTAACATTGTAAGCTTGGAAGATCCGGTTGAATATTATATGGACGGACTCAATCAATCCCAGGTTCATCCGGAAATCGGATATGATTTCGCTTCCGGATTAAGGCAAATTTTGCGTCAGGACCCGGACATTATTATGGTTGGTGAAATCAGAGACAACGAAACGGCAGCGCTGGCGGTTCACGCCGCTTTAACCGGTCACATAGTTTTGTCCACCTTGCACACCAATAATGCGGCCGGAGTGGTTCCCAGATTAATAGACATGAAGGTTGATGAATTTTTACTGCCGGCTTCTTTAAATTTGATGGTTGGACAAAGATTAGTTCCGCGTCTTTGTCAGCAGTGCAAGAAAGAAAAAGAATTGACTCCCGAATTGAGAAAAATAGTTGAAGGTGTTGTTGCTGAAATGAATCCCTCCGATTTGAAAGATTTTGGAGTTTCTTCTCCTTATAAAATTTACGAGTCACCGGGATGTTCGGCATGTAACGGAAAAGGAGTTTCGGGCAGAGTGGCGATGTTTGAAATATTAAGAATGACTTCGGAATTGGCGGAAGTTATAGATCAAAAAGGAACCGAAGGCGATATCGTTAAAGAAGCGGTAAGACAAAAGATGATAACTTTAAGACAGGACGGAGTGGTCAAAGCGCTTAAAGGGCTGGTATCGCTTGAGGTTGTATTAAGAGAAACCGAAGAATTATGAGCCACATTTTTATAAAATAAATATTTTTTAAAATTTTGAAATAAAAATATAATAAGATATAATATCAATATGACTGACTACAAACAAAAATTAAATGATTTGCTTTTAATGTGCGCCAAGCAAGACGCTTCCGATTTGCACATTGCCGTCGGAAGACATCCGACTTTGAGAATTGACGGCGCTTTAGTTCCTTTGACCAAGGAATCAATTTTAACTCCTCAAGATACCGAAGGATTGGTTACTGCAATTTTAACCGAAACTCAAAAGGGAGAAATGTCTTTAAAAAAACAAGTTGACTTCTCATATACTTTTGAAGATAAGGCGCGTTTCAGGGTTAATACTTATTATCAAAGAGGATTTATGGCGATGGCCATGAGATTGATTCCGGCAAAAGTAAAAACCGTTGAAGAATTAAGATTGCCCCCGATAGTTCATGATTTTTCATCTATATCTCAAGGATTTGTTTTGGTTGTCGGTCCCGCCGGTCATGGAAAGTCCACCACTTTGGCGGCAATCATTGATGAAATAAATCACAATAGAACGGAACACATCATAACCATTGAAGACCCGATAGAGTATCTTTTTTTACAAGACAAAAGCATTGTCTCTCAGAGAGAGGTTAAAATAGATACCGTTGATTTTTCCGATGCCTTAAGATCGCTCTTAAGACAAGACCCGGATGTGGTGATGATAGGAGAAATGCGCGATACCGAATCAATTTCCACGGCGCTAACCGCCGCCGAAACGGGACACTTGGTTCTTGCCACTTTGCACACAAATTCCGCATCGCAAACTATTGATCGTATTATCGACAGTTTTCCGGCAGAACAGCAAAGCCAAGTAGCTTCACAGCTTTCTGCGGTATTAGTTGGAATAGTTTCAGAACGTCTTATTCCAAGAATTGATGGCGGAAGAGTTCCGGCTTGCGAAATCATGATCGCCAATCCGGCCATAAGAAATTTGATTCGTGAAAGAAAAACTTATCAGATAGATTTGGTTATTGAGACTAATTCTCAAGAAGGAATGATAACCTTAAATCGTTCGCTTACCGATTTGGTCAAAAGAAGGGAAATCAGCTTGGAAAATGCGGAAACTTATTCGTTGAATCCTTCGGAATTAAGAATTTTGTTGGAGAAATAATTTTTAATTTTAATTTCTTAAGAAACATTAAACGGCGAAAGAATTATGAAATTCAAATATCAAGCAAGAAATAAAACAGGAGAGCTTCAGGTGGGATTTGTTGAAGGCCCGAGCAAGGATGCCGCCATAAGCACGCTCACTACTCACGAGCTTTTTGTCTTGAGTTTGGAGTCCGCCGAAAGAAAAAGCCCCTTTGATAGCATTTTGGGTTTTTTTAACAGAGTCAAAACAAAGGATTTGATGGTTTTTACCAGGCAACTGGCGACAATGCTTGAATCCGAAATGCCGTTAAACAGCGCCTTGCAATCTCTTTATCAGCAAACTCCTAAAGTCGCTTTAAAGGAAGCCGTCTTTGAAATTTTACAGGATGTTGAAGCGGGACTTTCTTTATCGCAAGCGCTTGAAAGACAACAACCAATTTTTTCCGACTTTTATGTGAGTATGGTTCGCTCGGCTGAAGTAACCGGACGTCTTGAAGAGTCGATGATGTTTTTGGCAAGCTACATAGAAAAAGAAGCCGGTTGGAAAGGAAAAATTTCAACTGCCATGATTTATCCCGGAGTTTTAATCACGATGTTTGTTATTGTTGCCGGAGTTATGGTGGCTTTCGTTTTTCCTAAAATTGGTCCGGTCTTTCAGGATTCGGGAGTACAACTTCCATGGATGACGCAGGCGCTTTTGACTGTCGGTTCATTTTTGACCAACTGGTGGTGGCTGGCGATATTACTTGTTGCCGGTATTGCATTCATAATTGTCGATTATTTTAAAAGTCCCGAAGGAAAAGCGGTTGGAAATCAGTTGATTATAATTGTGCCGGTTTTTGGGGAGCTTTTCAGAAAAATTTATATCGCCAGATTTTCTCAATCGCTCAGCGTTTTGATTAAAGGAGGAATTCCCATAACTCAGGCGATTGAAATCGCTTCTTCTACTATCGGTAATGTGGTATACGAGGAAATTTTAAAAGATATTGCCGAAGGAGTGAGAGAGGGGGCCTTGCTTTCAAATTTGCTGTCTTCTTATCCAAAATATTTTCCTTTGATGGTTGGCCAAATGGCGGCAGTCGGAGAAAGCACCGGAAGAGTTGATGAGATGATGAGCAAAATATCCGATTTTTATGATAATGAAGTAAATGATATGATGGCAAACCTGTCCGAGCTTATTCAGCCGATATTGATTTTGATTATCGGAGTTTTAATCGGACTTCTTTTTGCCGCAATATTGCTTCCAATCTACAATTTGGCGCAATCGTTTAAGATTTAAAAAATGAAAAAATTTGATATAATGAATATATATTGTTTGAGGTCGATTAGTGTATTGAAATTTAAATAAATGTTTTTTAAAAAAATAATTAAAATAATTAAAATATGAATAAAAATATTATTAAAAAAAGTTCGGGTTTTACTTTAATCGAAATGCTTATTGTGGTTGCCATTATTGCCGTTTTGGCCTCAATCTTTTTAGTGGGATTAAGCGGTTTTAGAGGAGCGGCAAACGATTCAAGAAGATTGTCGGATTTGCAAAAAGTCCAAAGCTATTTGGAATTATACTATAATAAAAATGGCAGTTATCCTGCGGCGGCGGATTGGTCTGCTTTAGCAACTGCTTTGAGTGGAGCCAGTATTGGAGTTAATGTCATTCCAAATGATCCTGTTGCCGGCCAAGTTTATTATTATGAATATAGTCCGTTAACTTCTCCTCAAAAATACGTTATGGCAGCTATTCTTTCCGACCCTAATTCTAAATCTGTTTTGGATGAAGCCAGCTCTTCTTTGGGTGGATTTAAAAGTGGTGCTACTGGTTGGTCAGGAAGCTTTACTACCATTGGCAGTTGTGGAAGTAATGGAGTCTATTGCGTTTCATCCGGATTTTAATTTAAAAATATGAGCGCATATTTAGAAATCGGATTATTTTTAATAGGCCTTGCTTTTGGAAGCTTTCTTAACGTTATTACTCTGCGTTATTCTCCGCAGGAAGGTTTTTATCACAAAAAACATTATTTGGGCCGTTCGCATTGTCCTCACTGTCAGAGAAATCTTATGTGGTATGAATTGGTTCCTTTATTCAGTTATGTTTTTTTGAAAGGGAAATGCCGTTCCTGTCAAACCAAACTTACCATTCAGTATCCTTTGGTAGAACTTGCTTCGGGATTAATTTTTGTTTTTGTTCCGATTGTTTTGCGCGGTCTGTTTTTATCTTTATCGCCAAATATTTTGGTTTTAATCGCGACTTCGTCGGTCATCTGGATAACGGCTTTTATGTTTATGCTGGCGATGCTGGTTATAGATTGGAGGCATTATATAATTCCCAATTCCGTAAGTTTAACTTTATTTATAGTGGCTTTGATTTGGATTATCGTCGGCCAGTATAACGGAGCTTTTAGCAGTATTTACGGAGCTTCTTTTTTGAAACAGTTTGCGGCAATTTTCCCTCAATTTTCTTCTCAAATTTTAAATCATTTAGCCGGAGCTTTCTTGGGACTTTTGTTTTTTTTGGGAATATTTGTATTTTCCAAAGGCAGGGCAATGGGCATGGGGGATGTTAAACTGATGGGAGTTTTGGGACTTTTGTTCGGATGGCCCGATACTTTAATAGTGATGCTTCTGTCTTTTATAATCGGAGCTTTAACGTCGGTTTTTCTGATGGCGCGGGGAAAAAAGAAAATCACCGACAAAATTCCATTCGGGCCGTTTATTGTTATTTCCGCGGCAATCGTTTTTTTCTTCGGGGCTGGATTAATGAGCGCCTATTTTGGTATAATTGGAATGTGAAATTCCCAATAAAAAAAATAAAACCATTTTTCGACTCGAATGGTTTTACTCTGGTTGAATTACTGGTGACTATTTCATTAATGGCGGTTTTTGTCACCTTTGCTTTGGGATATAACAGAACTGCCGACCAACAGCTGGCTTTGTTCAGGGAAGAGGGAAAATTTGTCAATGAAATTTATAAAGCGCGTTCTCTGGCTATTACCACGTTTAATAGAACCGGAACTTCAACCGATGTTCCTTGCGGTTATGGAATTCATATAGCATCTTCAACCGCGGTGACTCTTTTTAAGGACCTTCCCGATGTTCCCGGAAACTGCAAAGATTATACTCAATTAAGTTTAGGAAGTATTTATTCATCACAAAACGGCAATGAAGACGTTGAAACAATTTCATTAAATGGAATTTACATTTCTTATTCCGGCAGCAGTGATTTTTCATTAAATCCGATAGATATTCTTTTTGTTCCTCCCGATCCATCGGTTTATTCAAATAAAAACTTTCCTATTAATCTTCAGCTTACTTCTCCGGCACTTTCAACTTCTCCAATCGCGGTTACCATAAATCAATTTGGTCAAATCTCAACTCAATAATTTTTATGAATATATTTAAAGAAAATTCAGGACAGGTATTGGTGGAAACGATGGTTGCTTTAACTATGGTTACCATCGGCCTTTTGGGAATTTTAAGCTTGCTCTCTTATTCTATAGGACTCAATAAAGTTGTTTCCGACCAGTATGTTGCTTCTTATATTGCCGCCGAAGGAATAGAAATTGTTAAAAATATAATAGATAACAATGTGGTTTCTGGGAATCCTTATAATACGGGATTGGATTCTCCCGGAAACTATATTGCTGATTATAAAAGCACCAGTCTTACTCCTGTCGATTCTACAAACAATGTTCCGTTGAGATTTGATAACTGTTCTTCTTTGGGGGCGACAATGAAATACGCATATATTCAAGATTGTATTTGTGTCAATACTGCCGCGCAGACGTCTTTTAAAAGAACTATAAATATTTCCTATTATGATATTAATGAGATGATAGTGAAATCAACGGTTGATTGGACAAGCAGAGGCGGAATTACAGGTGAAATTGTTGTTGAAGATCATTTTTATAATTGGCGTTAAAAATATTAAAATGAGATTTAATAATTTTAAATTTAATAAGCAAGAAGGGCAATCATTGGTTGAAATGCTGATTGCGATGAGCATTTTTGTGATATTCATCGTTATTGCTGTTGGGGGGTTTATTCAAACTATGACCAACCAAAGAATTGTTTTAAAACTTAGCGCCGCAACCGATAATATGAGTTTTTCTTTGGAGCAGATGATGAGAGAAATCAGAGTAGGTAATAATTTTAATGTTTATGACAATGGCCAATCCATAAGCTTTAATGGTTATGACGAAAATGGCAATCAGGAAAATATTATTTATTCTCTTAATTCTTCTACCGGAGCTATTGATAGAACTTTTTCTATTCCCGCTTCTATTCCCGCAATAAACGTTTCTCCAAGCACGGCTCCGCTTACTGCCAACAATGTTACCGTGAGTTATTTTAATGTAAGCAAGTATCAGCCGCATAATCCTGGACCGGCGTTGATAACTATCGTGATAGGCGTCACCGCTTCCGATAGAGGAGTTTCTATCACTAATTATATTCAAACAAGCGTAAGTTCAAGGGCTTTTTAAATAATCAAATGAAAACAAAAAATCCAAAAATAAATAACAATTTTCAATCGGGACAGGCGATGTTAATAGTGGTTTTGATTTTGGGGGCGACAATGCTCGGAGTAACGACGATTGTCGGATATGTCTCTCTCCAAAAAATAAAAAATGTTGCCAATATCACGGATTCAACCAAAGCAATTTATGCCGCCGATTCGGGAGTGGAGTGGTGTTTTTATAATAAAATCGGTTCTAATGGAACGTCAACCTTTGATTGTTCGGGGAGTTCTCCAACTACCGGGACAAGCAGTTTGTCGCTAAGCAACGGTTCTTCGGTTTCCGTTTCCGAATCCGGTCAGGAAGTTAAATCAATCGGAACCGATAACAGTTCTTATAGGGCTTTTGGCATATTTCTTGACCAATTTAAATAACGGATTCTTTTTAGGTAAAAACGCATTTGATTTTTTATTATGACTGAAGAACAGGCAAAAGAAAGAATTGCCAAATTAAGAAAATTTATAAATTATCACAGGACTTTATATCACACCTTTGATGAGCCTATTTTGTCGGATGAAGCATTCGATACTTTAAAAAATGAGCTGGAAGAACTGGAATATGAATATCCTCAATTTTTATCTTCCGCTTCTCCGACTCAAATTGTCGGCGGAAAACCGCTTGATAAATTTACAAAAGTGAGGCATGAGTTTCCGATGCTTTCTTTTGATGATGCATTTTCCGATTTGGAAATGGAGGAATGGCTCGAAAGAATGAATAACTATCTTGGATACGATGCTCTTAAAAAAAATGAAAATAAAAAAGAATCATTTTTTTATTGCGAATTGAAATTAGACGGACTTGCCATTGAGCTGATATATGAAAATGGAAATTTGGTCCTAGGAGCGACTCGAGGAGATGGAGTTATCGGAGAAGACGTGACTCAAAACGTAAAAACAATATCGTCCATTCCGCAAAAACTTACTCAATTGGGTTTGTGGAAAATTCCAAAACATCTTATTGTAAGGGGAGAGATTTTAGTGTCCAAAAAAGAATTGGAAAGAATAAACAAAGAACAGGGAAAAAAAGGATTAAAAACATTTGCCAATGTCAGAAATCTTGCCGCCGGATCTATCCGACAACTTGATCCGAAAATCGCCGCTTCAAGGAAGTTGGAATCTTTTCAATACGACATTGTTAATGATTGCGGGCAAAAAAATCACGAAGAAGAACACAAAATGTTGGTTTCTTGGGGATTTAATATTAATCCATACAATCGTCCGGAAAAAAATTTAAAAGGCGTGATTGATTTTAGAAATTATTGGGAAAAAAACAGGGAAACGTTGGATTACGACATAGATGGCATCGTTGCTATTGTTAATGACAATAAAATTTTTGATTCAGCCGGAGTTATCGGCAAAGCTCCCAGAGCGGCAATTGCTTACAAATTTTCTCCGCGTCAGGCGTCTACCGTTGTTGAAGATGTCGTTATCCAAGTGGGACGAACCGGGATCTTAACCCCGGTAGCTGTTTTGCGTCCGACGGAAGTTGGAGGAATCACCATCACTCATGCAACTTTGCATAATTTTGATGAGATAAAACGACTTGGACTTAAAATCGGCGATACGGCAATAGTCACTCGCGCCGGAGATGTTATTCCTAAAATCATCGGAGTTTATAAAGAATTAAGAACGGGAAAAGAAAAAGAAATAAAAATTCCGTCAAAATGTCCGATTGACGGCGCTCCGGTTAAAAAAGACGGAGTATTTTTAAAATGTTCCAATCCAAAATGCGGAGCGATAAACAGGAATTTAATCATTCATTTTGCATCCAGAGACGCGTTTGATATCAGAGGACTTGGAGATAAAATCGTTGACAGATTTTTGGATGAAGGATTAATTTCGGGGCCAGCCGACATCTTTCTTATAAAAGAAGGGGATATTTCTTCCTTAAAAAAATTCGGAGAAAAATCGGCTCAAAATATTATTGATCAAATAAAAAAATCAAAAAAAATTTTATTGAATAAATTCATTTATGCCTTGGGAATTCTTCAAGTAGGTCAAGAAACGGCAAAAACTTTAGCAAAGAAATTTATGTCTTCAGGGGAAAAAATTTCAATTTCAGAATTTCAAAAATATTTTAATAAATTATCTCTGGAAGAATTTGAAGAAATGTCCGATATCGGGCCAAAAGTGGCTTTAAGCATAAAAAATTGGTTTAAAGATTCTCACAATAAAAAACTTCTTGACGCGCTTGAAAAATCGGGAGTTGAAATATTAGGATATCATGAAAAAAACAAGGGCATATTTTCAGGGTTTAATATCTGTTTAACCGGAGGATTAAAATCGATGTCTCGGCCAAGAGCCAAAGAGATGATTGAGAATAATGGGGGACATTTTAATTCGGAAATTACGACCAAAACAAACATTGTAATTGCCGGCGACAATCCGGGATCAAAACTGAAAAAAGCCGAAAGCTTGAAAATAGAAATCTGGAATGAAAAAAAATTTTTAGACAAGTTGAGTAAGATATAGCGTTTATATTTGATTAACGATTCCCCCTGATAAATAATTAGCGGCTCGATTACAAAATTATTATGGAAAATGACTCAAAAATATTTTACAGATTAATGGAAGCTTTGCCGGCATTTTTAACGTGGCTGACTGTCTTGTTAATGTTTCTTTTGTCGTGGAAAATTCCAAGCGCAGTTGCCATTTTTATAATACTTTTTGATATCTATTGGTTGCTTAAAACTATTTATTTATCTTTTCATTTAAAAAGCAGTTTTAACAGGCTCAAAAAAAATTTAAAAATCGATTGGTTGAAATCTTTGGAAAACAATCAAAAAACCAATTTAAAATGGAAAGAGATTTATCATTTGATTATTTTGCCGATGTATCAGGAACCGTATTCGGTTGTCAAAGAAACTTTTGAAAGATTAATCGAGTCAAATTATCCGCTTGATAAATTCATAGTTGTTTTAGCGATTGAGGAAAGGGCCGGCCAGCAGGCTCAGGATGTCGCTTTAGATATCGAAAAAAATTACGGAAATAAGTTTTTTAAGTTTTTAATTTCGGTCCATCCTTATGGACTGGCTAAAGAAATTTCAGGCAAAGGATCAAACGAATCGTGGGCCGCTAAAAAAGTTCAATCGGAGATTATCGATCCGGTCGTTATTCCATATGAAAATATTTTGGTTTCTGTTTTTGATGTTGATACTCAAGTTTTTAAGGATTATTTCGGAATTTTGACCGAAACTTTTTTAATGGAAGGTGATGACGGACAGTTTTCAAGCTATCAGCCGGTGCCGCTATTTTTAAATAATATTTATCAAGCTCCGGCTCTGGCAAGAATTATAGGCTTTTCTTCAACTTTCTGGCATCTGATGCAACAATCGCGAGCGGAAAAATTGACAACTTTTTCTTCCCACTCGGTTCCGTTCAAAGCGCTTTGTGAAATCGGTTTTTGGCAAAAAGATATAGTTTCCGAAGATTCAAGAATTTTTTGGCAATTTTTTTTACATTTTAACGGCCATTGGAAAACCGTTCCGCTTTTTTATCCGGTTTCTATGGATGCCAACGCGGCTCCCACATTTTGGGGGACAATGATCAATCTTTACAAGCAACAAAGACGATGGGCTTGGGGAAGTGAAAATGCCGCTTTTCTTTTTTCCGGATTTAAAAAAAATAAAAAAATATCCACCGGTAAAAAAATTTATTGGACATTTCATTTGCTTGAAGGTTATCATTCGTGGGCTACCAGTTCTTTGATTATTTTTGCTTTAGGCTGGCTTCCAATTATGCTCGGAGGAGTCTCTTTTGGGGCAACTTTAATCGCTTATAATTTACCCAGTGTTACCAGATGGATTATGACTTTGGCTTCTTTGGGTATTATCAGCTCCGCTTTTTTGTCTATGGCTTTATTACCGCCAAAGCCGTTTGGGTTTAAAAAAATAAACAGTTTATGGTATTTTTTATCGTGGATTTTAATGCCGGCAACGCTCATATTTTTCGGGGCGCTTCCGGCTATTGAAGCTCAAACCAGGTTGGCTTTATCCGGAAAATTCAGGTTGGATTTTTGGGTAACGCCAAAGCACAGATAATTTTTAAATCTATTTAAATTATGAAAATTTTAGCCATAGAAACCAGTTGTGATGAAACCGCTATTGCTCTCGTGGAAGCAAAGGGCGGCATAAATAATTTTGAATTTGAGATTATAAAAAGTTCGGTTGCTTCGCAAATAAAACTTCATTCCAAATTTGGAGGCGTAGTTCCAAATTTGGCAAAACGCGAACATATTAAAAATTTGCCGATACTTCTAAACAAAACATTCCCCGAAATAAAAAAAAATAAACAAATACCGAAAATAGATTTAATTGCCGTTACCGTCGGTCCGGGACTGGAGCCGGCATTGTGGACCGGAGTTCAGTTCGCCAAAGAACTTTCTGATAAATGGAGAAAACCGGTTGTCGGCGTTAATCATCTGGACGGTCATTTATACAGTTTTTTGTTGTCGGAAAAATTTGAAGATAAAAAATATTTGAATAAAAATTCCAAAAAAATAAAAAATAAAAAATACAAAATAAAGGATAAATCAAATCTGTTTCCGGCAATTTCTCTTATTGTGAGCGGAGGGCACACTATTTTAGCTGAATTAAAAAGTTTTAAGGAATACAAGAAACTTGGAGAAACCTTAGACGATGCAATTGGGGAATCTTTTGATAAAGTCGCCCGACTATTAAACCTCCCTTATCCCGGAGGTCCGGAGTTGGAAAGAATGGCAAAAAGAGGTGATAAAAAATCTATTCCTTTTCCTTCGCCCATGATAAATCAAAAAAATTACAATTTTAGTTATTCCGGACTTAAAACTTCCGTTTTGTATTATTTAAAAAATATCGGTTCGACAGTTAATGATTTTTCTCTTTCAAATAAGGAAAAAAATGATTTAAAGAAAATAGAATCAAAAGAAAATTTAAGAGCCAATATAGCGGCCTCGTTTCAATACTCCGCTTTTAATTCCGTTGTTAAGAAAACATTACGCGCCGTTCAAGAAAAAAAAGCCAAACTTATTGTTGTCGGCGGGGGAGTGGCGGCAAATAAAAATCTACACGATTTTTTTGTTTCCGAAATAGAAAAAAATAAATTGAAAACGGATTTAATTTTTCCTCCTTTGGAATATTGCATGGACAATGGAGTAATGATTGCTTTAGCGGCTTACATTAATAAATTAAAAAACAAAGAATATCCGCTTGAAGCCAACGGGAATTTAAATATATGAAAAAAGCGCTAAAAAGCGCTTTAAAATGTTGTGTTGTCTACAAGAAGTTTGTCGGTGATTCTTTTGCGTTCGATTTCAATCAGCTTTTTTTCTCTCCAATTGGGACGCGTCATTAAAGCGGCCACAATCGGATTTTGAGAAGCGACTTCAATCGCTTCGGTAAGCCTAATCTTCGCAGTTTCGTCAATAAAGACCATCGCGATGATTGATTTTTGAGGACCTTTATACAAAAAATTTTGACTGGCTCTGAAAATGTAAGCGGTCATCTTTCTTCCTTGTCGTTGTCGTTCTTGTTCTTTGTGAGAATGATATTTTGACCGATGGCAAGTTGGGAAATGCCGAGCCGGTTTTCTCCCATTTTGTGGAAAATAAATGTTTCGGTATTGATGATGATGTTCTTGATTGATTCCCTTATCTGCTTTCCCTTGATAATTTTTTTGAAATTATCCAAATCGATCGTGATTTCTCCGGAAACGATTTTGATATCCTTAACAACTCCGTGATAAATCTGAAAATCAATAATTTCTATGGAGCCCCCCTTAAATTGCTTGAGCTGTGAGTCGGTTATGTTCACTCTCTTTCCTCCTCTTGTTTTTATTTCCAAAGGACTTTTTTTAATATACTGATTATGCGCTTTATGTCAAGTTTTGTTTTTTGTTTTTTTAGATGATAGAGTTAATTTAAACTATGAATTCAATTCTTAAAAAAATAGATTGGCAAATGATAATCGCCATCTCCGTTCTAATTTTTGCCGGTTTATTGAGCCTGCTCAGTTCCAGTTCGGAATTTTTTCATAAACAAATTTATTGGATAATTTTAGCTTTAGCGCTGTTTGTTTTTCTTATTTTTGTAGATTTAAGATCTTTTTTCAGCCATCGCTCGGTAATCAGGGGTCTTTATATCTTAATGTTTTTTGTTTTACTTTTTGCATTTTTTTTCGCGCCAAGGATAAAAGGAAATCGCTCATGGATAGTTTTGGGGCCTTTTCAATTCCAACCATCCGAGTTTGCCAAAGTTGTTTTGATTATTTCATTGGCTTATTTTTTCTCAAAAGCTCACATAGGGATTGGAAGGTGGAAAATAGTTTTAAATTCTTTTTTTTACTTTTTATTTCTAGGCGCAATGGTGGCGGCGCTTCCCGATATGGGCTCGGCTTTTGTTTTGTTTGCTTTATGGTTCGGATTTGTTCTGGTATCGGGAATGCCGTTTAAAAAAATCATTATCTCTTCTTTAATTTTTGTTATTGCTTTTGCTTTAATGTGGGTTTTTATCTTTAAGCCATACCAGAAAGAAAGAATAATCGGCGTTCTTTTGCCTCAAAGCGATCCGTTGGGGGCAAACTATCACGCTATTCAATCAAAAATAGCTATAGGTTCAGGGGGTTTATTTGGCCAAGGGTTCAGACAGGGGACTCAAGTCCAGCTTGGATTTTTACCCGAAGCTCAAACCGATTTTATATTTGCCGCTATTGCGGAAGAAGGGGGGCTATTGGCTATGCTGATATTACTTATCGCTTTCGGGTGGCTTATTTTAAGGATTGTAAAAATGGCCGGAATGATTGACGGCAATTTTAATAAGTTTTTGTGTTTGGGGACGGCTATTTTGTTTTTGTCGCAATTTATTTTGAATGTCGGATCCAATTTGGGAGTTTTGCCGATTGTCGGAGTAACTTTTCCATTTGTTAGTTACGGAGGATCAAGCTTGCTTGCCAATACTATTTTAGTCGGAATGATACAATCCGCCTGGGTTAAAAGGGGATAGTTTATGATTAAAAAGCGAAAAATATTAAAAAATATTTTTTTTGAAAACGATCCGAGGTTCGTGGCCCGGAATCTTTTGGGAAAAATTATCGTAAGAAAAATAGGAAATAAAGAAATAAAAGTGGTGATTTCGGAAACCGAAGCATATTTGGGAGAAAAAGATTTGGCATCCCACGCTCGTTTCGGAAAGACCGAAAGAAACAAAGCGATGTTTGAGGGCGGAGGTGTTTGGTATGTTTATTTTGTTTATGGGATTCATTGGCTTTTAAATATTGTTACCGAGACAAAAGAAAAGCCGTCGGCTGTGTTGATAAGAAGAGGAATTCTGTTGGATAAGAATAAAAAAATATTAAATGGTCCGGCAATTCTTTCCAAGGTTTTAGAAATTGACGGAGAATTTTCCGGTAAAATGAGTTCCAAAAAAACAAAATTATGGATTGAAGATTGGGGGCTTGATTTAAAAAAAAATAAGATCAGACAATTTTCCAGAATCGGAATTGGTTATGCCGGAAAATGGGCTAACAAAAAATTAAGATTTGGATTGGATAAACCAGATAAATTGGGATTTTTTTAATAAAACGGTCATCTTTTGCCTTAATATCCACGGGGACTTGATTTTTATTTTTTAATGTGGCAATATTATCTTAACTTCTGGATACCGATTTTTTAGAATAATTTTTAAATTAAGGCGACTTTTGTCAATTTCGAAAAATATGAATTTGACAAGTCCCAAATTTATAGTGTTTAATACCAATTAATTTTATAAAATTGACAAAAATAATCCTCTTATAAACAAGGAAGGGAGGATTGATTTTTTTGCGTAAAGAAAATAATTAAAATTTTTTTATGTCGACAAAAAATATTGAAGTCAAAAAATTTTCTACTCACCCAGGCGATTTTATAAGGATTCCTTTTATGGGTGAAATCCAATTCAATTCTTGGAATTGGTTTTTAAAAAAAGGAATTAAAGAACTTTTTAAGGAAATATCTCCGATCAGAGATTATACAACAAAAGAATACGAACTTTATTTTGAAGATTATTCGTTTGATGAACCGAAATTTTCGGAAGAAGAATCTTGGCAAAGAAGTTCAACTTTTGAAGCATCTTTGAGGGCCAAGGTGCGTTTGGTAAATTTAAATACAAAAAGAGAAGTTGTTCAGGAAGTTTATTTGGGCGATTATCCGATGATGACTCAAAGAGGAACATTTATTATCAATGGCGTAGAAAGAGTGGTTGTTTCTCAGTTTATCAGGTCTTCCGGGGTATACTTTAATGCCAGAGCCATCAGAGGAAAAAAGTATTTCGGAGCAAAAATTATTCCAGATAGAGGAAGTTGGATGGAATTTGAAACAGAAGCCGATGGATTTATAGGAGTTAAAATAGACAAACACAGAAAGGTGGCGATTACCGACCTCTTGAGGGTTTTTGGATTGGAAAATAACGAAGATATAATAAAAACATTTTCTGATATAGACAACGGACCGGTTAAATATATTCAAGCTACCTTAAAAAAAGACGCCGCTTCCGACGTCTCAAACTCTTACATTGAAATTTATAAACGATTAAGACCGGGAGATTTGGCCAGCCCGGAAAATGCAAAAGGATTAATAGACGGAATGTTCAAGCGTTCGGACAGATTTTCTCTCTCGGAAGTCGGACGCTATAAAATGAATCAAAGATTGGCCGTCTCGCCAAAAGAAAAAGTTGATACTCAATTAATTCGTCTTGATGATTTGATTTTAATTGTAAGGGAAATAATCAGATTAAATAATGATGATCATGCCGAACCGGATGATATTGATTCTCTTTCCAATAGGCGCGTAAGGTCTGTCGGAGAATTGCTTCAATCGAGAATGAGAGTTGGGTTTGCCAGAATGAGGAGAATTATCCAAGACAGAATGTCTACTTTGGAAGTGGAACAAGTTACGCCGTTGCAATTGGTCAATCCCAAACCGCTTTCATCGGTTGCCAGAGAATTTTTAATTTCCTCTCAACTTTCTCAATTTATGGATCAAGTAAATCCATTGGCGGAACTTTCTCACAAAAGAAGATTATCGGCTTTAGGTCCCGGAGGATTAACTCGTGAACGCGCCGGTTTTGAAGTGCGCGATGTTCACGAATCTCATTACGGAAGAATTTGTCCGGTGGAAACTCCGGAAGGACAGAATATCGGTCTTATAAATCACTTATCAAATTTTGCCAGAGTTAATGATTACGGTTTTTTGGAGACCCCTTATGCCAAAGTTAAAAATGGAAAAGTAACCGACGAAATAGTTTGGATGACAGCTGCCGAAGAAAAAAAATATAAAATTGCCGAAGGAGGAGTGGCGCTTGATGATTCCAAAAAAATAGTCAATGAATCGGTTGAGGCCAGAATCAACGGAGAACCGGAGGTTTGTTCAAAAGAAGATGTTGATTTTATAGATGTTTCGCCGACTCAAGTAATCAGCGGAGCAACTAATTTGATTCCATTTTTGGAACATGATGATGGCAATAGAGCATTGATGGGAGCAAACATGCAAAGACAGGCTGTGCCGTCTATTAAAGCGGATGCTCCTTTGGTTGGAACCGGAATTGAAGAACAAATCGCCAAAGATTCGGGAAGAGTTATTATGGCAACAGAAGACGGCGAAGTGGTTGAATCGGATGCCCGTCATATTGTCGTTAAAAATAAAAAAGGTTCCAAAGATTTTTATGATGTTTTGAAATTCAGACGCTCCAATCAATACACTTCTATTAATAATAAAACTATTGCCAAAGTGGGGCAGAGGGTTAAAAAAGGAGATGTTTTAGCCGACGGTCCGGCAACGGAAAACGGCGTATTGGCTTTGGGACAGAATTTGCTGGTCGCTTTCATTCCTTATTTTGGAGGAAATTACGACGATTCTATAGCTATTTCGGAAGCTGTTGCCAGACAAGACAGATTTACCTCTATTTATATAGAAGATTTTTCTTGCGATGTAAGAGACACAAAATTGGGACCGGAAGTTACCACTTCCGACATTCCCAATGTTTCTGAAGATAAATTAAGAAATCTTGACGAAGAAGGAGTTATCAGAATTGGGGCGGAAATCAGAGCGGGAGATATCTTGGTTGGAAAAATATCGCCCAAAGGAGAAACGGAACTTACCGCCGAAGAAAAACTTTTACGTTCAATATTCGGAGAAAAAGCAAGAGATGTAAAAGATTCGTCATTGTATCTTCCACATGGAAAATCCGGAAGAGTTGTCGGTATTAAAGTTTTTTCAAGAGAAAGGGGCGACAAGCTTGAACCTGGAATAATAAAAAGAATTCAAGTGGAAGTAGCTCAATTGAGAAAAATAAGAGCCGGGGACAAACTTGCCGGACGACACGGAAACAAAGGAGTTATTTCAAGAATTTTTCCGGTTGAAGATATGCCTTATTTGGCGGACGGCACTCCTGTTGATATCGTTTTAAATCCTTTAGGAGTTGCTTCCCGTATGAACTTGGGACAAATTTTGGAAACTCATTTGGGAATGGCCGCAAAAAAATTGGGTTATAGAGCGGTGAGTGAAGTTTTTGTCGGAGCCACCGAAGAAGAAATAAGCGCCGAACTCAAAAAAGCCGGTTATCCCGAAAATGGAAAATTTGTCATTTATGACGGAAAAACAGGAAAAAGATTCGATCAAGAAGCAACTGTCGGATATATTTATATGCTTAAACTCAACCATTTGGTTGAAGATAAAATTCACATGCGTTCAATCGGTCCGTATTCTTTAGTCACTCAACAGCCGCTTGGAGGAAAGGCTCAATTTGGAGGTCAGAGATTTGGAGAGATGGAGGTCTGGGCTCTTGAAGGTTACGGTTCCGCCTATACCTTGCAGGAAATGTTGACGATAAAATCAGACGATGTTTTGGGAAGAGCCGCCGCTTTTGAATCGATTGTTAAAGGAGAGGAATTAAAAATGTCCACAAGTCCCTCGGCGTTTAATGTTTTGACCAACGAAATAAACGCGCTTGGATTAAAGGTTGAGCCAATTAAGAAAGAAGATTTGCCTGACGAATCTTTATAAAATTAAATTAAAAAAATAATATGAGTTCAACAGATTTTGATTATTTAAAACTTAAGGTTCCTTCCCCCGAGGAAATTTTAGCTCAATCTTACGGAGAGGTCACAAAGCCGGAAACTATAAATTACAGAACACAACGTCCTGAAAAAGACGGTCTTTTTTCCGAAAGAATTTTCGGTCCGACAAAAGATTACAGGTGTTATTGCGGAAAATTTAAGGGCATAAGATATAAAGGGACGATCTGTGATAAATGCGGAGTGGAAGTCACCCGCGCTATCGTGAGGAGAGAAAGAATGGGGCATATTAAATTGGCCGCTCCGGTTACTCATGTTTGGTTTTTAAAAACCGGAAATTCAAAATTGGGAATATTCTTTGATGTTCCGTCGCATAAACTCGAGAAAGTTGTTTATTATGCCGCTTACATAATCACTTCAATCAATGAGGAAAAAAGAAAAGAAATTTTGGAAAATCTCTCCGAAGAATTCAAAGAAAAGAAAAGAGGATTAAAAGACAAAGCTTCCGATCTAAAAGTGATTGAAGACTCGTTCAATCACTCGAAAGATTTTTTGTCGTCAATAAAATTAGGATATGTTTTGGGAGAGTCCGATTATTTTGAGTTTGCCAGAAAATTTGGAGATGTTTTTGAAGCCGGAAGCGGAGCGGAGGCTTTGAGAAAGATTTTGGAAAAAGTCAATTTGAAAAAAGAAATTTCGGAAACAGAAAAACAACTTGACGCGATTTCTAAAAAGAAAAACAGTATTCATGAAAAAAAGATTTTGCAGAAATTAAAAATTTTGCATTCTTTTTATAAAAACGATATCAGGCCGGAATGGATGATAATGACGGTTCTTCCTGTTTTGCCTCCGGATTTAAGACCAATGGTTGCTTTGGACGGAGGACGTTATGCGAGCTCCGATTTAAACGATCTTTACAGGAGAGTTATAAATCGCAATAACCGTCTTCAAAAGTTGATGGAATTAAGAGCGCCGGAAATTATTATAACGAACGAAAAAAGAATGCTCCAAGAAGCGGTTGACGCTTTAATAGATAACACTGCCCGATTGGGAAGACAACAGCTTTCCAGCCAAAACAGGCCGCTTAAATCTTTGGCGGATATATTAAAAGGAAAACAGGGAAGATTCAGACAAAATCTTTTGGGAAAAAGAGTTGATTATTCGGCGCGTTCGGTAATTGTTGTCGGCCCCGACTTAAAACTTAATGAATGCGGTATCCCCAAGAAAATGGCATTGGAACTTTTTAAACCGTTTGTTATCAAAGAAATTTTGGAAAGAGGAATGGCTCATAACATAAAAAATGCCAACCGCTTGATAGAGCAGGGAATCCCGGAAGTTTGGGAAATATTGGAAGAAGTCATCACCAACAAATCTGTTTTGTTAAATCGCGCTCCTACATTGCACAGATTAAGTGTTCAAGCATTCAAACCGGTTTTAATTGAAGATTTAGCAATAAGAGTTCCTCCAATGGCTTGCGCCGCTTTCAATGCCGACTTTGACGGAGACCAAATGGCCGTTCATTTGCCGCTTTCAAAAGAAGCTCAAAATGAATCTTGGGATAGAATGCTTTCTTCAAAAAATATCATCAAGCCGTCCAACGGAGAGCCTAGCGCTACTCCCGCTCAAGACGTAGTTTTAGGAGTTTATTATCTGACTAAAATCTTGGGAGAAGTTCAAGACGAATCCAAAATGAAAATTTACAACGATAAAAATGAAGCGCTGAAAGCGTTGGAATTTGGATATATAAAAATCAACGAACCAATCAAAGTAGGTTTTCTAAAATCGGAAATAACTTCCGCCGGAAGATTGATTTTTAATGAAATTCTTCCGAAAGAATTTGGATTTATTAATTCCGTGGCAGATAAAAAATTTCTATCTAATTTGGTTTCAAAACATATCAGCTTGTTCGGCTCTGAAAATACTTGGGAATTTTTGGATAGAATAAAAAAATTAGGTCTTGAATACGCCGCTTTATCGGGAATAACGTGGAGTATGTATGATTTGAAAATTCCAAAAGAGAAAAACGAAATTGTTCAAAAAGCTTATAAAGACGTTGAAGAAATAAGAAAACAATACGAAAACGGATTTTTGGATTCTTTGGAGAAAAAAGTGAGAACCGTAAGAGTTTGGGAAAAAGTAAAAGATGAAATTGCCAAACTTGTTCCAGGAGCCCTTTCTGAAACCAACCCGATATTTTACATTATTGATTCTAAAGCCAAGGGATCATGGGAGCAGGCAGTTCAGACCACGGGAATGAAGGGATTAGTCGCTAATCCTCAAGGACAGACGATAGAGCTTCCGGTTGTTTCTTCTTATAAAGAAGGGCTTTCGGTTTTGGAATTTTTTATAAACACTCACGGATTAAGAAAGGGATTAACCGATACCGCTTTAAAAACCGCTCAAGCGGGATATTTAACCAGAAGAATGGTTGACGTTTCTCAAGACATAATTATAGACAGCAAGGATTGTAAGACCAAAGAAGGTAGAACGATAGACAGAGAAAGCGGAGATAAATACGGATATAATTTTGCTCAAAGAATTTTTGGCAGAGTTTTGGCTCAAGATGTAAAAGAAGGAAATAAAATTATTGCTTCATCCGGAGAGGATATAACCAAAGAACTCGCCGAAAAAATATTCAATTCTTCCGCCGATAAAGTTGTTGTCCGTTCTCCTATAACCTGCAAATCTCTTCATGGTGTTTGCGCCAAATGTTACGGACTTGATTTAGGACGCCTTGAAGAAGTTAAAGAAGGAGAAGCGGTGGGAATTATTGCCGCTCAATCAATAGGAGAGCCGGGAACTCAGCTTACTTTAAGAACTTTCCATACCGGAGGAGTTGCCGGCCAGGATATAACTTTGGGACTGCCCAGAATCGAGGAAGTTTTCGAGGCGCGTCCTCCCAAAGGAAGAGCGGCTCTCGCCGAAGAAGATGGAATTGTTCAAGATATAGAAGAAACCATGTTTTTAAGATCTATTAAAGTAAAAGTCCATGGAAAAACATCTTCAAAATCAAAATCCAAATCAAAAATAAAAGAATATTCCGCTCCAAGGAATGTTAGTTTATTTGTTAATATTGGAGATAAAGTTAAAAAAGGACAACAATTATTCGAAGGAAACTTGGATATAAAAGAACTTTTTAAATTGAGAGGAATGGAAGAGGCTCAGAAATATATCATCAATGAAGTTCAAAAAATATATATTTCCAACGGAAATGTCATTAATGACAAACACATCGAATTGATTGTAAGACAAATGTTTGCCAGAGTAACAATTAAAGAATCGGGAGATACGGATCTTGTCCCGGGACAAGTAATTGAAAAAGGAAGATTCTTGGAGATTAACAGACGAATGAAGGGTGAGGGGAAGAGTCCCGCTAAGGCAAAGCAGCTTTTAATGGGAATAACCCGATCCGCTTTATCAACCGATAGTTTTCTTTCAGCCGCTTCTTTCCAGGAAACCGCCAGAGTGTTGGTTAATGCCGCTACCGAAGCCAAAGTTGATAGAATAAGAGGACTAAAAGAAAATGTTATTATCGGAAAACTAATCCCTGCCGGAACCGGATATGTCAATAATCAAAAAATGAAAGATTCGGAAAAAAACGATGAAGAATGATAAATCCATTATTTAACTTGCAAATCCGATAAAATCCGTGCTATTGTATAAAAAATTTAAAACACAATGAAAGAAGAAAAAAACAAAAAAGAATACGAATTGTCTTTTTGGCTCAAAGAAGGGGCTCCTTTAAACAAGGTTGAATCAATGTTAAATACAACCGGAGTCAAAATAACCTACAATTCCGAGGCAAAAAGAAGCCGTCTTTCTTATCCAATCAAAAAAGAGACCGAGGGCTATTTCGGATTTATTCATTTTAATGGAGATGAACAAGATACCAAATTAATCGCCCATGAATTGAAAGTTGATCCGGAGGTTTTAAGGTTTTTAATCTCTAAAAATCCCATAAAAAAATCGGAGCCAAGAGATATAAGAAGACAAATTCCCGAAGCAAAATTCATTCAAAAAATTGAAGAGAAGCCGTCGGATCTTGTAACCAATGAAGAATTGGAAAGAAAATTGGAAGAAATATTAAAATAAAAAGTCGGCACAATATTTAATTCTTCGTTTTTTAAATTTAATTTATGAATTTAAACAAAGTATTCATTATCGGAAGAATAACAAACGATATCGTTTTGAAAGCAACCAGCACTAATCAAGCGGTAACCAGTTTTAATGTGGCGACTAACAGAGTTTGGACTGATAAATCCGGACAGAAACAGGAAGAAGCCGAATTTCACTCCGTGGTTGTTTGGGGAAGACAAGCGGAATTGGCGAGCCAATTCCTTTCAAAAGGAAGCTTAGTGCTTATTGAAGGAAGATTAAAGACAAGAAGTTGGAAGGATACCAATAATCAGAACCATAAGGTAACAGAAATAATTTGCGAAAGAATGCAATTTGGTCCCAAATCACAAAATTCCGGATCAAATTCTTTCCGTCAGCAATCCGCTTCTTATGGCAAATCCAGCGTTAAAGAGGTTGAAACTCAGGATGAAGAGATCCCTCAAATTTCAATGGATGAATCTCTTGAAGATGAAATAAAGCCCGAAGATCTTCCTTTTTAGAATTAATTTTAAAAATATTTTATGAAACAATGTTATTTTTGTTCGCAAAATTTAAAAGATGTTGATTTTAAAGATAGCGCTTTGTTGAGACGCTTTATTTCTTCTCAAGGGAAAATTATTGATCCTCAGCATACCAACACCTGCGCTAAACATCAGAGAAAATTGGCTAAAGCCATAAAACGCGCCCGAAATATGGGGGTAGTTTCAGCGGTTAGAAAATAAATTGATATTTTTTGAAGAGTTTTTTTGTTTTTTAATTAAATATTTTTTATGTTTTCGCTTGATATTTCTCTTTTTTATTTTTTATTCAATCTTGGCCAAAGCTTAAAAATTAATTGGCTTTTTATTTTTTTTGCGTCTTATCTTCCGTATTTTATAGGATTTGCATTTTTGTATTTGATTTATAAAACAAAAGACGTTAAGAAAAAGCTTTATTATTTCAGTTTTGCCGTTTTGACTTCAATTTTAAGTCTTGCATTGATTACTCAAACCATAAGATTTTTTTTCCATCATCTCAGACCGTTTATTGCTTTAAATCTAACTCCCATGATTGTTGATAATTCATGGTCGTTTCCTTCCGGACATTCGGCCTTCTTTTTTGCCGTCGCTTTTTCAACATTTTTAATCAGTAAAAAATGGGGGTGGATTTTGACCGGCTCCACGATTATCGTTGTTATTTCAAGAATCATTGTCGGTGTTCATTGGCCTTCCGATATTTTGGGTGGGGCAATTGTTGCTTATATTTCATTTGCTGTCTTTTATTATTGGCTTCTGCCACCTCAGAAAATTATTTTTTCTTCCGAAAATAAAGAGAAAGACAACTCAAAAGACCTGGCTTTAATCCAAGAAAAATAAAACATCTTATGCAAGATGTTTTATTTTTGAAATGTAAAAAAGAAACTAAAAAAAAGAAACTAAAAAATATAAAACTAATTCTTTTAAGACCAATTAATTAGCAAAAAATAAATTTTTATTCTTTTTTGTTACAAACCTCAATTGCTTTTCGGATAATAACCCTGTCTTTTTCTTTTTCCTCTTCAGAAAGTTCGGCATAAGGCTTGTTTTGTTCTGCTGGAGCCCAACTTCCATTTCTCTCCAACCATTTGTCATGAAGCGTAGAGCTGGCGGCTTCGATAAATAATTCGTCGAGTAGTGTGCCGGCCTCAATGGCTTTTTCAACTTCAGTTACTGCAATTTCAGCAGAAATTTTATTTTCTCCCTGCCATTCGCTTGGTAAACCCTCGTAAGGAGTGTTGGCAATGTCAACTTCTACCGCCCCACCATGAACTTGTGACCATGCTTTATCTTTTGTCTTTTTTATTCTCGGTTCATAATCTTTTGACTCTTCTCTCCAGCGAGGTTTACGCCACTCTTCATGAAGTTGGCTACCGAGGATAGCAATTCTTTCAGCTGTTTTATTAAATTTTTCCTCCCTTTGTTTGCTTGCCTCTCTTTGTTCATCGGTCATCATCTCTTCGGCTTTTGTCAATTCTTCCGATGACGGATTGTATTTTTCCATGGACATATTTTTCTTTCTTAATAATTAACTTGTCAATTTTTATAGAAAGTTGACTAGACTTTATATAAATTTATTTGCGCCGTTGATTTATTTTTTTCTCCAAAACTATTTAATTTTTCTTACATGGTGCCCGGGGAGAGACTCGCCTACAAATCCTCCCTCGTCAGTCACTCGGTCGGCTCGCAGGCCACCCCTCGTCCCGACTTATCGGGACTGCGGTCTTCAAGTCCTCCACGCAAGCAGAGCGGTCTGCTTGCTCCAGTCACTAACTTCGTTAGTGCCCGGGGAGAGACTCGAACTCTCAAGACCTTGCGATCACAGGATTTTGAGTCCTGCGTGTCTACCAGTTCCACCACCCGGGCATATTTAAGCTATCTATTATTTTTTATTATTAACAATGAGCGAAGTCAAGGCGGGCGGGAGTCCTGCGCGTCTGCCAATTCCGCCACCCCGGCTTTTTTCTTAATTTGTAAATTGATAATACCTCGTTTTTTGGCTATAATCAACTTGTTAAATATAAAATTTATGACTCGAGTTATCGCTGTTTGTAATCAAAAAGGTGGAGTCGGAAAAACAACAACCTCAATAAATCTTGGCGGTTATTTAGCGGCTTTGGGAAAAAAAGTTTTAATTATTGATTTTGATCCGCAAGGAAACGCATCTTCGGGATTGGGATTTTCTCCAAGATTTTTAAAAGAAAGTGTTTACCATGCCTTGTTCGGATATGCTCATCATGAATCGGTTATAAAACAATCTTCTTTAATAAATCTTCACGTGATGCCGGCAAGTCCGGATTTGGCAGGAGCGCTGGTGGAGCTGGTTGATGTTCCGGAAAGAGAATTTGTTTTAAAAAAATTAATCAATCGTTTGCGTCATGATTATCACTACATACTCATAGATCTTCCGCCCAGCTTGAGTTTACTGACTGTTAACGGATTAGTTGCTTCCGATGAGGTTCTAGTGCCTATTCAAGCCGAATATTACAGCTTGGAGGGCTTGGGACAGCTTTTGGAAACGATAGAAATGATAAATAAGAATTTAATGACCGATATAAAAGTAACCGGAGCCATAATTACCATGTTTAATAAAAGAGAAACCTTAAGCCGAGAAGTTGCCCGTGATGTGAGGCGTCATTTTCCTTATCATGTTTTTCAAGTTGAAATTCCTCGTTCAATTTCTCTGGCTGAAAGTCCGAGTTTTTCAAAGCCGGTTATTCTTTATGATCCGTCTTCTCCCGGAGCCAGAGCTTATGAAACGTTGGCAAGAGAAGTTATCGCTCAAGAAAAAAATGAATACGGCGCGATGTTGAATAGCGGATTTGGAAGCGTTATTATGTGAGTGCTGGATATTTGTTAAATTTATTTTTAATTTATGTTAGGAAAAGGACTAGAATCTTTAATTCCAAAGAAAAATTCATCCTCCGGCCAGTTTTCCGGAGATGATTTTCAGAATGGAGGTTTTGCAGGTGATGATAAAAAATCTTCATCGGATTTAAATTTAAAAAAAGAAAACCAATTATCTCAAGAGCAGACAAATAATTCTATCAGTAATGAGCCAAAAATATCGGGTCCGATTTTTTATATTGAAGTCGATAAAATAATTTTGAATCCATATCAACCGAGAAAAGAATTTGATCAGGAAGCATTAAAAGAACTTTCTATTTCAATCAGAGAATTTGGCATACTTCAACCCTTAGTGGTGTCAAAAATTGAAGAAGAAACTGAAACTGGAACGAAAGTTTCCTATCAATTAATTGCCGGTCAAAGAAGGCTTATGGCTTCAAAAATCGCCGGACTAAAAACCGTTCCCGTTGTTATCAGAAATGCTCTTAAAAAAACCGAAGCCTTGGAAATGGCGATAGTGGAAAACATTCAACGCGCCGATTTAAACACCATAGAAACCGCCCGCGCCTACTCGCGACTGTCGGATGAGTTTGGGTTGACTCAAAGAGAAATTGCCGCTCGTCTTGGAAAGAGTAGGGAAGTTATTGCTAATGCTTTGCGTCTTTTATCCTTACCGACGGAGATCCAAGAGGCGATTTCAAAAGGAAAAATAAACGAAAGCCATGCGCGTCTGCTTTTGCAAGTAGAAGAGCCGGATAAACAAATGGATATTTTTAATAAAATTATCAATGATAATTTGGGAGTTCGCGACATTCGTTTGCATATTAAGCAAAATAAAGGAATTGATTCCAAAGAAAAATCAATAACAGCCGAAGATTTGGAATTAAAACGTCTCGAAAAAGACCTTTCCGAATTTTTAGGCGCTCCAGTTAATGTGGAATTTTCCCGGGCAGGAGGGAAAATAGTGATTCATTTCTATTCTCCTGAAGAAGCCAAAGGAATTGCCAATAAAATAAAACCTGAAGATTTAATTTAAAAAAACCGGCTTTATGATGCCGGTTTTTTAATCTATTAATTTATATCCTATTTCCTTAACACCTTCAACTTTTTTTATTTTGAGCATTAAATTTTCGGCTTTTTCTTTATTTTCGGCGCCGATAACCAACCGAATAAAAGGATATTTATCATTTAAAAATGTTTCCATTTTTATGACCGGAAAGTGATTTCTTGAAATAATTGTCGTTATGTCTTTAATCAGTCCGATTCTGGATTTGCATGCTATTTTATATTCCGTCTTTTTTGTTGTTGAAGTGGATTTTTTTATGGAATATTTTATTTTTCTTTTGGCATAATGAGTTTTTACAAAATTAAGCCAGTTTTCGGAGGCGCGCTTGTTTTTCTGAGTTAAAATATCGACAATATCTCCGGATTGGAGCGGAGTATCAAGAGGAGCAATTTTGTTGTTTATCTTTGCTCCGGCGCAAGAATCTCCTATATTGCTGTGTATGTAGTAGGCAAAATCAACCGGAGTCGAGCCAACCGGAAGGTCAACAACTTTCCCTTCGGGAGTTAAAACAAATATTCTGTCCGAGAAAAAATCTATTTTTAACGCTTCTATGAATTCTTTTGATCCGGGGAATTGATTTTGCCATTCTTTGAGTTGTTTGGTCCAAATAGTTTCCTTGGAATCGACTGCCGATATTTTTCCCTGATTGTAATCATCTTTTCCTTTTTTAGATTCGTAAAACCAATGAGCGGCGCTTCCATTTTCCGCCTGTTCGTGCATTTCGTCTGTTCTTATCTGAAACTCGGTTGGTTTATCATCCACACAAAAAACAGTAGTGTGAAGACTTTGATAGCCATTTGGTTTTGGAAGGGCGATGTAATCTTTTATTCTGCCCGGAAGCGGCGGCCATGTTTGATGAATAACTCCAAGCGCCAAATAACATTCTTCAACGTTTTTTACGATTATTCTCAAAGCGATTAAGTCATAAATATTTTCCAAATTCAAATCATAACGCAAAAGTTTTTTGTATAAACTGTATAATCTTTTTGCTCTGTAATCCAAAGATACCGGGACTATTCCGGCTTTTTTTAAATTCGTTAAAACTATCGGCTCCACTTTCTTTAAGTATTTCATTCTTTCATCGTATGACTCTTTAACCGAACCGATAAGCCATCTATGTTTTTCCGGATAAATATAGGGGAAAGCCAAGTCTTCAAGTTCTCCGGCGATATTTTGCATTCCTAATCTGTAGGCAATCGGCGCATAAATTTCCGCCGTCTCCAAAGCGATTCTTTTTTGTTTTTGAATGGGAATATGATTAAGAGTTTTCATATTATGCAATCTGTCGGCAAGTTTTATAAAAATAACTCTTAAATCTTTGCTTATGGCCAGAATCATTTTTCTTAACGATTCTATGCTCTGTTCTTCTTCTTTATATTTTATATTTCCCAGTTTGGTAACTCCCTCAACCAAAAAAGAAATTTCCTCTCCGAATTTGTCTTTAACTTCCTGAACGGAAACTCCACAATCTTCGATGGTATCATGAAGAAGTCCTGCCGATATCGATTGATAATCCAGTTGCCATGATGCCAGCTTGAAGGCCGTTTCAAACAAATGAACAAAATAATTTTCTCCACTGGCGCGTTTTTGATTTTTATGAGCATTTTTAGCGAAAACAAAAGCTTTGGCAATAACTTGAGCGCCAACCTCGTCGTCGGGAAAATGTTTTTTAAATTCTTTTGTTAGTTTATCTAAAGTCATGTTTTTACCCGGTCTTTTTTGTGAAATTTTTTTGAAGTTTTATCCTTGGGTTTTTCTTTCCACTGATTATACAACTCGGTCAATTCTTTTTCGGTTTCGGGTTTTTTATTAATTATAAAATTGCAATCCGGCCAACGCGTGCAGGCATAAAAAGGTTTTCCGCGTCCGCGTCCTTTTTTTTCAACAATATCTCCGGGATTGTTTTTTCTTTCCGGAGTATCCAAGCAAAGAGGGCAAACAAATCCCGTCTTGTTCCAAATTCTTGATATCCCTTTACATTTTGGATAGTCAACGCATCCTAAAAAATATCCAAACCTCCCTCTTTTTACTTTCATTGGTTTCCCGCAGAGAGGGCATTTTTCTCCTCTGGTTTTTTCTTCCAGTTCTTTTATTTTTGCCGCTTCTTCGGGCATTGGTAAAGTAATCTTGCTTCCTTCTTGCGGACAGGCTAAAAATTTTCCCATTCTTCCGAATTTAATCAGCATCGGCTTTCCACAATGAGGACAAAGAGTGTCTGAAATCTGAATATTTTTTTGGACTTCCGACTCTTTTTCGTCAAGATGTTTTTCAAAAGGTATGTAAAATTCTTGGCAAACATTAACCCACGGAATTTGACCTTGAGCTATTTCATCAAGTTCTTCTTCGATGTGAGCGGTAAAATTAACATCTATTATTTCGGGAAAATGTTCTACCAGCATATCGTTAACCATAAATCCGATTTCTGTCGGATGATATTTTTTTTCCGTCTTTTCCACATATCCACGCTCTTGAATCGTTGAAAGAGTCGGGGCATATGTTGAGGGTCTTCCCACTCCAAAATATTCAAGAGCTTTTATCAATGCGGCATCGGTATATCTTGCCGGCGGTTCGGTAAAATGCTGTATCGGCAAAATTTCTTTTGAAATAATTTTATCGTTTTCTTTAAGCGAGGGGAGATTATTTTCCTTGTCTTCTTGAGTGTCGCTTTCTCCCGATGAGTATACTTTTAAAAATCCGTCAAAAATAATCGTCTGCCCCGTCGCTCTAAAAACGTATCTATTGTCTTCATCTTTGATATCAACGGATGTTTGCTGAACTTTTGCGGATTGCATTTGACAGGCTATAGTCCTTTTCCAAATTAATGTGTACAAACGGGATTGAGAACGGTCTTTTAAATTTGCCATCTCGGGACTTTTTGCAAGATTTGTCGGTCTGATAGCTTCGTGAGCTTCCTGAGCTCCTTTTGATTTATTGGTAAAATATCTTGGAGAATCGAGTTGGTAGTTTTTTCCAAACGCCTTTCCGATAATTTGTTGAGCTTGGCTAAGCGCCGAAAAAGACAAATTGAGACTGTCGGTTCTCATATAAGTTATCAGTCCGTTTTCATAAAGTTTTTGAGCAATAACCATCGTCTGCTTTGCGGAAAATCCAAATCGTCGCGATGCTTCTTGCTGAAGAGTTGAAGTGGTAAAAGGGGGATAGGGATTTCTGTAAACTTCCTTTTTATTAATAGAGGCAACGCTATATTTCAATCCGTTTAAATTGGCGGTTATTTTTTCCGTTTCATTTTTATCGGAAATTTCCATTTTATCCATTTTTTTTCCGTCTATCGAATAAAGCTTGGCGCTAAATATTTTTTTATCTCCGGCTTTTAAAAAATTTCCTTCTATTGTCCAATATTCCTCTTTGTTAAAGTTTTGTATTTCTCTCTCTCTTTCAACTATCAAGCGCAAAGCAACGCTTTGAACTCTTCCGGCAGAAAGCCCATATCTTATTTTGTGCCACAAAAACGGAGACAATTTATATCCCACCAATCTATCCAAGACTCTTCTCGCTTGCTGAGCGTCGACTAAGTTCTGGTCTATGTTCCTAGGATTTTTTAAGGCGTTTTTTATGGCGTCCTCGGTTATTTCGTGAAAAACTATTCTTTCGAAATTATTGTTTTTCTTCTTTTTGTCTTTTGATTCGCTTAATATTTGAGCAATGTGCCAGGCAATAGCTTCTCCTTCTCTGTCTTCGTCGCTTGCCAGAATAACCTCTTGAGCTTTTGATGCTTCTTTTTTTAAAGTCTCCACATTTTCTTTGGCTTTTGTCGGTATGACATAAGTGGGAAGAAAATTATTTTTTACGTCAATTCCAAGCTTGCTTTTCGGCAAATCTCTAACGTGGCCATAAGATGAAAGCACTTTGAAATCCTTTCCTAAAAATCCGGAAATCGTCTTTGCTTTTGTGGGTGATTCGACAATTATTAATTTCATAATTTAATTTGATAATTAGTTCCTTCTTGAAAAACAAGTTCCTCTAATAATAAATTGGATAGAGCGCAGGAAACATCACGAGGATTTAGTTTAGTTATTTGACAGATCTTGTCAACAGAAAGGGGACGAGACGATTTTTTTAATTCATTAAATATCTTTTGCTCATCGGTTTTTAATTCTATTTTTTTATTTTCCTCTCTAATTAAATCATAAGACATATCCGAAAGGAAATCATTAACGCCCGTAATCAGTCGGGCGCCACTTCTTATCAATTTATGAGATCCGTTGAAATTAAAAGACCCTATTGTCCCGGGCACTACAAAAATAGGTTTTTTCTGCTCGGTGGCAAATTTTGCCGTTGTCATAGACCCTGATTTAAAAGGCGCTTCAATTACAATAACCGCCGAAGAGAGAGCGCTTATAATTCTGTTTCTCATTAAAAAATTTCCAGGGAAAGACGGCGTTTGGGGAGGATATTCCGATATTAAGCATCCATTATTTGAAATTATTTTATCGGCTAATTGATTATTTGAAGCCGGATAAATTTTATCCAGTCCGTTTGCTAAAACGGCAACAGTTTGTCCTCCGGCGTCAACCGCTCCCCGGTGAGCGGATGTATCGATTCCTATCGCCAGTCCGCTGATTATCAAAAATCCGTTTTTTGCCAAAGTAAAAGAAAAATCGTAAGCCGTTTTTTCTCCGTAAGCGGAAGCTTTTCTGGTTCCAACGATGGCTACGCAGGTTTTGTTTTTGGGTATTTCTCCTTTTATATAAATTGATTCTACCGGAGGAATAATGCCGGATAGTTTTTCTAAAAAATCATATTTTTTAAAACTATCGCTTTCTATTTTTGTAAGATTGTTTTTCATCCTTCTTTATTATACAATATAAATAATAACGGCCAATAATTTAAGTTTATATTTTTAATTTATGTTCGATAAAGCGCTTGATTTCAAAAAAAGTTTTTACATAAATTTGGGAATTTTGGCGGCGATTATTCTGGTTTTTGTGCTGTTTTCTTATCTTTTGAGAATGAGCATCGATCATCAAATTTCCGTAATCCAAGACATAAATTCCAAAAAATCTTTTGTTTCGGATTCATCAAACAATCTTTCGGTTTTGATAAAACAATGGAATTTTGTAAGAAATTATGCTCAACAGGTTTCTTTAATGGTGCCGTCCAAAGACAACCTTGTTAATTTTCAAAAAGATTTAAATGATATTTCACAAAAAGACGGAGTTTCTTTGACTTTTAATTTTGGCTCCGAAACGCCGGCCTCCGGTTCGGGAAGTCTTGGGTCAATAGGATTTTCTTCTATTATTACCGGTTCTCAGTCGGGAATTTTGAACTTCATTCAGGATGTTGAAAACAAATATTATTCTCTTAAAATAAGTTCTTTGGAATTGGTTCAGCAATCCGACACGAGTTCCAAATTGTCAATAACCGGACAAGTATTTTATTCCGGAAAATAATATGAAAATAAGCATCGAATCCATCAAAAAAAATAAAAGCGAAATAATTTTTTATTCAGTCGGATTAACTTTGTCCGTTATTATTATTTTTGTATTTGTTAATTCTATAGGTTATCTTGTTTCCAGTTTGGAGTCGGCGCTTGAGGTGACTCATTCCAATTATTCTTCGGTAACTTTCAATGTTGATTCGCTTAAAACATTGGGGGTGGTAAATTCCATACCGCCTTCCGTTGAGGTTTCTCAATAATTTCATCTTGATTTTTTTTGGTTTGCGTATAAAATGATTTCATTGGTGTTTTCGCGCAAAATTTATATATAGTGATGCGATTTTTTGCCGGATATGCCATTTTAACAATAAAGTATTGATTCATATTTATTTTAAAAAAGCGCACATAGTTCAGTGGTAGAACGCTGTCCTGATAAGACAGAGGTCCCAGGTTCGATCCCTGGTGTGCGCACACTGCGCTTATTTTACGGGGCGCAGTAAGACAGAGGTCCGGAGGTCCGATCCCTCCCGCGTGCACAAATAAAATGTTCAATCGGAATATTTTTTTGTAGGAAAGATAATATATGGGCGTTTAGCTCAGTTGGTTAGAGCGTCACATTGACATTGTGAAGGTCAGAGGTTCGACTCCTCTAACGCCCACCATTTTTATAAACTATGAAAAATACCCAAGGTTGTGGTATTATTTTTTTATGTCAACAAAAGAAATCCCACCGTCTTTCCCATCAATTCCGACCGGAAATTTGGAGGAGGAAAAAATATTGAATTTGGCGAAACAATTAAGAGAGTATTCCACGCAATTAATTCTTCAAAGAAAATACAAAGAGCACAGCGCATATTCCGAAGAAATAAAACAAATGAAAGATAAACTTAAGGAAAAATACGGAGAAGATGTTTTTTTCAGCTGTAGACTTTATCATTTTTTAATTAAAAGCACGATGCCTCCGGGAACAAAAGAAATTTTTGATTTACCAAACGGAGAATGGTCGGAATTTATCGAAAAAAAAGCAAAAGAATTCGGAATTAATTAATTTTTATTATTATGACTTTTAATGAGTATCAAAATGAATCAAAAAAGACGGCAAAATATCCCAAAATAGACGGCAAGGGATATTTGTATCCGGTTTTGGGACTTGCCGGAGAGGCCGGCGAAGTTGCCGAAAAAATAAAAAAAGTTTTTAGGGATAAAAATGGTAAAATTTCCGATGAAACAAGAATTGAAATTATTAAAGAGCTTGGAGATGTGCTTTGGTATTTATCACAGATTTCTTTGGAGCTTGAGGTTCCTTTTGATAAAGTGGCTGAAGAAAATTTAAAGAAACTCGCTTCTCGTTTTGAGAGAAACAAAATTTCAGGAAATGGAGATAACAGATAAAAAACAATGGAAATTCCGATTATTTATCAAAATAAAAATTTCATTGCCATAAATAAGCCGGCCGGGCTTTTGGTCCATTCTTCGGATTATCAATCAAAAAATGAGCCGACATTGGTTGATTGGATTTTAAAAAAATTTCCTCAAGTAAAAAATGTCGGAGATGACACAAAGAATCGCCCCGGAATTGTTCATCGCTTGGATAAAGACACTTCGGGAATTATGCTTATTCCTCTAACGAGTGAATATTTTTTTTATCTTAAAAAATTATTTCAAGATAAAAAAATAAAAAAAACTTATCTTGCCGTGGTTAAGGGGGAGGTTAAAGAAAAAATCGGGAAAATAGATAAGCCCATAGGGATAAAATCGGGAACGACAAAACGAACGGTTTTTTCGGATAAAATGTCAAAAGAGGCGATAACTGAATATAAATTGGTAAAAAATTTTGAAAAAGAAGGCCAAAAATTTTCACTTTTGGAAGTGAGTCCTCTTACCGGAAGAACCCATCAAATCAGAGTTCATCTTAATTTTATAAATCATCCTGTTGTGGGAGATAAAATATATGGAGGAAAACAAAACTCGTTATTGGCATCTCGACAGATGCTTCACTGCTATGCTCTTGAGTTTGAAATTGAACCGGGGAAAACAATGCGGCTCGAGGCTCAGTTGCCGAATGATTTTGAATATCTTATTAAATAATTGTATTATATTTATAAATTAAAATTAAAGTAATAAAACGATATGGGAAATAAATTTGAAAGTTTTGATGGGCCGATTAAATCCTCCAAGAAAGAAGAAGAGGCGATAAAGAGGGTTGTCGATAATTCCGAAGTGGAGAATGCGATAAAAGAATTAAAAACCGCCGGTGAAATTGCCGTAGAAAAAACCGGTGGCCCGATTCCCAAAAAAGAAGAAAGGATGGGCAGAGATATGACTGCCGCGGAATTGGCTATGAAAAAAGCCGACGAGATGATTGCTCAAATGGATAACAAACCCAAAGAGAAAAGCGAATTGCCGGAAAGCAAACCGCAAGATGAAATAGAAGATGTTTTTAAATCTTCGGATGGTATTGCCGAATCAGCCAGTCTTCCGGGTAGCGGCAGTCCCGGCGGTGGAAATAATGGCAATCCTAAATATGAAACACAGATGGGAGGAGGCCCGGGAGATTCCGGTGACTACCCCACATGTCCAAATTGTGGTAAAAAAATACTTCCCGGGAAAGAAGAATATCACAGAACAAAACAATGTTTATTGGAAAATCCTGATAGCAATGTTTTGAAAGTTAATTCTCACATTGAATTTGGACCGGGAGTAACTATTGAAGATTTAGAAAATGAATTAGCCAGAAAAGAAAAAGAACTCCAGGATCTTGAGGGCACTACTCCGGATAATTTTATTTTCAAAGACACTTTCAGTAGAGAAGATATAGAAAAAACTATAGAAAATAATAAACGACAGCTTAAAAAAGAAATTGAAAGATTGAAAAAGGAGATAGAAAAAATGAAAGCTGACGCCGAAAGGGAAAAAATACTTTCCGAATTAAATGCCAAGCTTTTAGATGCTCAAGAAAATTTGGAAAAAGCCAAAATGAGCGCCAAACCGATGGAAATCGCATATTGGGAAGATATTATTAAAAAAATTAAAGAAGAAATATCAAAATACGAAAAAGGCATAATCCCCGGAGCAATTGATGCGATTAAAAAAGCTTTCGAATCTTTTAAAGACAGCAATGCGTGGGGATTTATAAAAGAAAGAGCAAAAGGCTTTGGGACTTTCGGTTTTTGGGAATTTCATCAGGCGGAAAGATTAAGAAGCGGAACAGCTAAAACAGGAAAGACAATCGAGGAGCAGGCAAAACTGATTTCGGAAGAAAAGCATTTGGATTTAAATGCCGCTTTGGAGGAAGCTTCCCATATGGAAAAAGTTTTTGATGCCGCCGGAATTGATCCGACCGACAGGAGAAAAGAAGAATACGATCTTTTATCAGAAAAAATAACCGATAGAAAAAAACAGGAAAATGAAGTTGTTATTAAAAAAATAATTGATGGAATTCCGGCCGCTCTCGAAAGTCGAAACGTGCAAAAATATAGGGAAGCCAATACCGGTAAAATAGCTATGACTCCGGAAAAAATAAAAGATTTGCAGGAGAAAATCAGGATTGAGCTCGAAAAAATGAAAGACGGCACTGCTCGTCAGGATGTTGAAAAATATGCAACAGTTATGAGAAGAGGATTGGATCCAAAGTGGTGGTCAAGATATATTTATGGCGGATTGGAAACTGCACTGGATGCTATTGGAGTTAAGTTGATTCTTTCCAAAGTTTTAGCGGAAAAATCGGTTGCGGCGGTTTCGGAAAAAGCTCCCGGACTGGTTTCATCCCATAGTTCTGCCGAAAAAAGCGTTGAAATTGGAATGAGAGATAATGTTTGGAATGAATCGCGAAGATTCCTTGTTAAAGAGGGAATTTCCAATCCTTCAAACAAACAAGTTCTTGAAGCTGCCAGAACCGTGGCGCAAGAAAGCGGAGTGACAGTCCCGGAATGGGGAATAAACGGACATATTTTAAGCACCAAGATGCCAGCAGGTTATTTGCTTAAAATGGGGGGAGTTATAAAAAAATTATTAATGATAAAATCGTTGGGATAATAAAATAAAATTATTATTAAGAAAATCTTAAAAATATGGAAAATAATTTTGAAAAAATCGGAGAATTATTGGCAAAGTCGCCTTTAGATAAAGAAATCAAAGATGTTGTTTTGGAAAATTTGGATAAAATGCCGGAAAATGCATTAAATGATTTGGCTTATTCCTTAGAAAAAGAAGATGAACAACTTGAAAATATTTCCAAGATATTAAAAGATTTTGACGCCGATCAAGACGCAAGATGGAACAATTTGGAAGTCAAGCAAAAAGAAATTGCCGATAAAATGATAGATGAAGCAATAAACGAAATATCAAGCGATGGAAAAGCAGAAGAGAAAGTTAACTAAATTTATTTTTGACAATTTGGTTTTTGTATAGTATTATCTTGACTACTATGTTATCCAAAGAAATTTCCGAAAAAATAAAATCCGGCGCTCTTGTGTCGGTAGTTGAAAGAATCAAAGAGGGCGATAAAGAAAGACAGAGCCAATTTAAGGGCATTGTTTTATCAAGAAAGCATGGCGATCAGCCCGGGGCAACTTTCACTGTTAGAGCGGTCGTCGATGGAGTGGGTGTTGAAAAAATTTATCCTTTATTGTCGCCGAATATCGTTTCGGTAAAAATAATTTCTTCTCCCAAAAAAGTGGGACGTTCGAAACTTTATTATTTGAGAAAAGTTTCCAAAAAGAAATCAAGGCAGAAAATCGGAGTAACGGCATAAATTCAAATCAAATATCAAATCTAAAATATAAAAACAAAAACAGGGGATCATACCCCTGTTTTTGGTAAAATACATTGTTATGCGCTAATACCTTGAGCGAAATATTATATTTGATAAAATATAAATATGAATCCTTTGGGTAAAGTTAAAATCAAATGGTCTCCGAATTTTGCTTACGCGATTGGGTTGATAGCGACAGACGGAAATTTATCATCAAATGGCAGATGTATTGTTTTTACGTCAAAAGACTTGGAAATGATAAATAATTTTTTAAAATGTCTATCTGTATCTTCAAAAATAAGCATGAAGGCTAGGAGCAATGAGAAAGAGAAGAAGTATTATTATGTTCAGATCGGGGATATAAATTTCTATAAGTTTCTGAATTCTATTGGACTTACTCCGGCAAAATCAAAAACTATCGGAATTATTAACATACCTGACAAATATTTCTTTGATTTTTTGCGGGGACATTTTGATGGGGATGGCACTTCCTATTCTTATTGGGATAAGCGTTGGAAATCAAGCTTCATGTTTTATACAGAGTTCATATCGGCCAGTAAAAAACATATTGATTGGCTTAGGGGCGAAATTTCTAAAAAAATTGGAATCAATGGGCATATAACAAAATCAAAAAATAATTCAGTTTATCAATTAAAATATGCGAAAAGAGAGTCTACAAAATTGATTTCAAGAATGTACTATGGTAAAAAGGTTGTATGTCTTTCTAGAAAAATAGAGAAAATCAAAAAGGCATTAGCAATAAATAAAGTTGAAGATGCCCAGGTGCTGTAACTGGTAGCCAGGCCAGCTTGAGGTGCTGGTGTCCGCAAGGACGTGGAGGTTCGAGTCCTCTCCTGGGCACAAAACAAAACAGCCAAATAGGCTGTTTTGTTTTGTGCAGGAAGCAGGTAAATTTATTTGCTTGTGTGAGGATTCGAACGACGGAGTATGTGCGAGCCAGCAGGCGAGCGCACGAGTCGGTGCCCAGCCCGAGCTGAGCGACTGGCGAAGCGAGAGGCGAGGGTAAATCCCTTACCTGCCGGTAGGCAGGTCTCCTGGGTACTACTTCGCTCCTACTTCGTAGAAACTTCGTAGGACGCGGTAAAGCTTCGTAGCACAAAGCACTACTTTGCTCCTACTTCGTAGAAACTTCGTAGGACGCGGTAAAGCTTCGTAGCACAAAGCACTACTTTGCTCCTACTTCGTAGAAACTTCGTAGGACGCGGTAAAGCTTCGTAGCACAAAGCACTACTTTGCTCCTACTTCGTAGAAACTTCGTAGGACGCGGTAAAGCTTCGTAGCACAAAGCACTACTTCGCTCCTACTTCGTAGAAACTTCGTAGGACGCGGTAAAGCTTCGTAGCACAAAGCACTACTTTGCTAAAGCTTCTTTTTTTAATAGAGCAAAACATAAAATAGGCCCATCACGGTCTATTTTTGATTTTATTTATCAACTTGACACAAGTAATAATATGTGCTAGTATTTGCTCATAATCGGGGGATGAGGGATTGTCCCAAAATTCTACCGATACAGCACTCAATGTTTTAATGTTTTTGTCCCGATGGGAGTCGGGGCAGGGAGGTCACAATGGAAGCGATGGAGAGAATCAAGGGTTTGATGGACGAGAAGGCCGTCGAGAAGTGGGCCGGTGAGTTCGGGACCTGGAAGGACAAGATGGTCCACGAGCTCGCCAACGAGCTGTCCAAACGAGGGTTCTCCTCCGAGAACCCGGCAGCGGCAAAGGACGTCAAGGCGGCCGAGCAGTTTCTGGCCGCCAAGAGGCAGCTCGTGGAGGCGAAGGTCGACGAGACCTTCACCCCCGAGAACATCGCCGCCGCACATCTGGACTGCATCATCAAGGTCCAGGTGGATGAGACGCAGGAGTTTCGTGTCATCTGTCAGTCGCCTCGTCACGCCGGGGCGAACATGGCAGTTCTCCCGACCCAGAAGTTCATCGTCCGCAAGAACGCGGACGGCGAGCTGACTCGGATGTGCCACCAGGGCACATCCGAGGCGATCGTCACCGGCGACTTCCTGGTCACCGGGGAGGGGCGGATCATGCGCTTCTGTCCCTTCTGCAAGGACAAGGCGATCGCCGCCGCCCGCGAGCGTGGCGAGAAGTTGACGTTCTACCGCCTCGGCGAGGCGGTGAACAAAATCTCCCGCATCCGGGAGAACGAGGCGCGCGAGGCCGAAGAGAACGCCAAGCGCGAGGCTGAGGCCGAGCGGATGGAGCACTCGGCTTCCCGACAGATCGCCGGCAAGCGCGTGGACTCCCGACGCGCCGACTTCAACCGTCGGCACACCTCCGGACTCAAGCGTGCCAGCGGAAAGTTGGCCCGCGATCTCATGAGCGAAGACTGAGTGAAAGCACTCTCTCTTCACTAAATTGACCCTGGAGGAGTCAATAGTGAAGGGAAAAAATCAAAACCCTGACAATAACGTCAGGGTTTTTTAATTTCCAAGCGAGCATATTTGATGGATCAATTAATTTGACACAATAATAATTTCGGTATATTATATTTTTAGTATTTTTATATATAAATTAGTAATGAGCTGACTACCTTCATCTAAAGATGATCGCGGATTTAACGCTGACTCTCGCAGATGAAGAGAGTGAGCTCGTTACTAATGAAAGAGCAAGAAAGGGGAACAAGATGAGCAATTTATTTTCTTCCGATTTTTTTTCGACTCGCGATATTTTTTTGAATTTGTTTGAGAGCAGTCGGGTTGATATCGGCAAAAAGGGTTTTCGCTTTAGCACTCAGATTCGAGATTTGGTGAAGAAAGGAATTGAGGTTCTCAAGAGTGGAAACAGAGATGAGATTGGCGGAATCAGACAAAAAATTTCCGATGCTTGGACAGAATTAATTGATGCCCGTATTCCTTCGGATCTTGCTTGGCGTCACGAAGCCGAGGCGGCTCAAGAATTGTGGGAGTTTGAATTTGTTGTAGCTATGTACGATTATCTTTTTGACGGCGCGGCGTTGGATTTTAAGAAGTTTGATATTTATCCGCCGGATGAAGATGGCGATGAAGATAGCGAAGAATATCGTGAAAAACAAGCGAGAAACGATTATATGTGTTCATTTACTCCTCAGCAATGGCTCGCCGGTCTTATCGATGCTCCTACCGAATTGGGTAAGGTTTTGGAGGATTATTGTATTGACAATGATCTTTCTCCCAGCGCGTACGTAGAACTGTGGGATAAATATGTTAAGATCGTGGAGCAAGTTGTGAACTTTCTCAGCCCGTTTGAAAATGTGTATGGGCAGGTAATCAACAACTCCCGGATGCGCGGATTTGCCAATACTTTTCGCGGTCGCTATGGTCGGCTGCGCGGATTTCTTGAGAGAAAAAAGCGCGACTTGATGATACTCAGACTTCAAATGAAGATTGGTTTGTAATTTATTTTAAATATGTCCCGGTAGTTTCCGGGACTTTTTTTATTTAAAATAATTTTATCAAGCATCTTACAACCGTAGGATGCCTGATAAATTAATATTAACGCATAATCATTTTTTGCCTTTTTGTAAAATTTTATTTAAAATAAAATCATCTAAAATAAAAATTATGAAACGAGAAAATATTGTCGCCAAAGATCAAACAAGCGAAAAATTGCTCAAGGAAATAGAAAACAAAAACGATATTAAAAGTGAAAGAATTAAAAGGCTTTTGGCAATGCCGGATCTTTCACGAAAAATAAATTCTCCGCTTAAATTTATTATTGACGCCATTCTGGCTCTGCCGATTTTCAAAGATTTTGATATTTTGGAATTTCCGGAAATTGTAAGTGTTCGGGATAATTTTGATTTGTTAAATGCCCCCGCCGAACATCCCAGCCGAAAAGAAACCGATACTTATTATGTTGACGTAAATCATGTTTTGCGAACTCAAACTACGGTTATGTGGCCGTTTTATTTACAGCGTCCTGAAGCGATAGAGCAACTTAAAAAAGAAGGAGAAATAGGATTGTTGAGTTACGGAAAAGTTTTTAGAAAAGATGAAATAGACAGAAGTCATTTTCCGGTTTTCCATCAGATAGACGGACTTTATATTTGCAAAAAAGAAAAGAAAATAATCGGCATCCCGGAACTTCAGGAGGTCTTAACTGCCATAACGAAAGCTATTTATGGAGATATAGAATACAAATTTTTGGAAGACAGTTTTCCTTTTACAAATCCAAGCACTCAAATTGAAATAAAATCAAAAGATGTTTGGCTTGAAGTTGTCGGCGCCGGAGTGGTTCACACTCAGGTGCTAAAGAATCTTAATATTGATCCGGAAATTTATAACGGATGGGCATTCGGATTCGGCTTGGAGCGTCTGGCGATGATAAAGAACGGTATCAACGATATCAGAGTTTTTTGGTCCAACGACGAAAGGATTGCCGGACAATTTAAAGATATAAATAGTCAATACAAAGAAGTAAGTAAGTTTCCGATGACTTATCGCGACATTTCATTTATTATAAATAAGGATACGAGTTTGAATAATTATTACGAAATTGTCCGTGATTGCGCCGGTGATTTAGTGGAAGAAGTTAAAATGACCGACAAATATGAAAATAATCAAAAATTCGGTCCGGATAAAATAAGTTATACTTTCAGAATTACCTATCGCTCTCCGGAAAGGACGCTCACCAACGAAGAAGTAAATTTGATACAAGAAAAAATTATTGAAAAAACAAAACAAGAGATAAACGCTGCCGTGCGTTAGTAAAAAGCATTAAAAAATAAATATATAAAAATATGAAATACGATAAGTTGATTCGTGATAAAATTCCCGAGATAATATCGGCAAACGGGGAAAGGGCTATCACTCATGTGGCTGACAATGAAGAATATGAAAGAAAGCTTAAACAAAAATTGCTGGAAGAGGTCGAGGAATTTATGGAAAATAGTTCACCCGAAGAATTGGCTGATATTTTAGAGGTAATAGATGCGATTTTCGATCAATTCGGATTTGATAGAGATGAAATCAATAAAATAAAAAAAGACAAATTAGAAAAAAGGGGCGGTTTTAAAAATAAATTAATTTTAGAAGAATCATAAATATGAAAATAGCAATTAATGGATTTGGAAGAATTGGTCGTTTATTTTTTAGGCAAGCGTGGGGGAACCCGGATTTGGATATCGTTGCCATAAATGATTTGGGAAATGTGGACGATTTGGCGTATCTATTGAGGCGGGATACCGTCTATCGAACTTGGGATATTGATGTTAAGAGTGATGTAACGAAAGGGGTCCTAATTGTCGGAGGAAAAGAAATAAAGTTTTTACAACAAAAAGACGCCACCCAACTTCCTTGGGGACAATTAGGTGTTGATGTTGTTGTGGAATCAACCGGAATTTTTGAATCTTACGAAAAATCAAAAGTCCATCTGGATGCCGGAGCCAAAAGGGTTGTGATTACGGCGCCCGCCAAAGATGCCGACGGAGATTTAGGACAGACGGTTTTAGTCGGAGTCAATGAAGATAAAATATCAATTTCAAAAATTTCATCAAACGGCTCTTGTACAACCAACTCGGCATCGCCGGTTATTTCAGTTTTATCCGAAAATCCAGGAATAGAAAAAGCGGTATTAAACACGGTCCATTCATATACCGCCACGCAATCCATAGTTGACGGTCCGGTTAAGGGAGATGATTTTAGGAGAGGAAGAGCGGCGGCGCAAAATATTGTTCCTTCGACGACCGGAGCGGCGATTGCCGTCACCAGAGCCATTAAAGAACTGGAAGGAAATTTTGACGGAATTGCCATAAGAGTTCCATCAATAACCGGTTCGGTTTCCGATATAACTTTTATTTCAAAAAGACCGACTACTGCCGAAGAGATAAATTCTATTTTAAGACAAGCGGCATCATTGCCAAAATGGCAGGGGATTTTGGCTGTAAGCGAAGAACCGTTGGTTTCGTCCGATATAATCGGCGTTCCTTATGGAGCGACGGTGGATTTGAAATTTACCAAAGTTATCGGAGGAAATTTGGTTAAGATTCTTTCCTGGTATGATAACGAGTGGGGATATGTAAGTACGCTCATAAAACATATTTTGAAATTAAAATAATTTTTCGCGTTTTAATCGGTTCACCCAATGAAAAAATATTTTGCCGGCAATTTTGGAGTTATTTTGGTTTTTGTCGCTTCTTTATTGCCGGCGATTTTTTGGATTTTTCAGGAATCAATCGGAATCAGATTTTCCGGAACGTTCTCCACTTTCAGAAGTTTTGGCCAATTATTCGGATTAGTTGGGATAAGTATGTTTGCTGTTTCTCTTTTTTTAAGCGCTCGACTTAAATTTTTTGACAAATATTTTGACGGATTAAGCAGGGCGTATGATTTACACCATTTTTTGGGGGGATTGGCTTTCGTGTTTATTCTTTTTCATCCTTTATTTTTGGCGTTGGCTTATTTTTCTGTGACGCCGTCTCTGGCTTTGAGTTTTTTATTTTTTCCGTCGACGATGGCTGTCAATTATGGAAGAATAGGATTTTTAATAATGTTCATTTTGCTTATTTTGACTTTTTATTATAGAACTTCCATTAAATATCAAAATTGGAAATTATCCCATAAATTGCTGGGTGTCGCTTTTTTCTTCGGCGGACTCCATTCTTTTTTTATAACAAGCGATATTTCAACCAATATGCCGTTGCGTTGGTATATTTTAATTTTATCAGCGGTAGGGATCGCGGCTTATTTTTACAGAACCTTATTGTATCCTTTTAGTGTAAGGCGTTATCTTTATAAGGTGTCGGCAATAAAAAAAATAGGGGACGACGTTGTTGAAATCACCATGGTTCCGATCGGAGAAAAGATTAAATATCAAGCCGGACAATTTGCATTTTTGAGTTTTCAAAGCAATTCCGTGAGCAAAGAACCCCATCCATTTTCTTTGACTTCGCGCCCTGAGGATGATTTTATTCAAATCGGGGTGAAATCTTCAGGCGATTATACAAAGCATTTAATTAATTTATCCATAGGAGATACGGCTGAAGTCGAAGGAGCATTTGGAATTTTTTCTCCGGAAAAATCAAAAAATAGAAATCAGATTTGGATTGCCGGTGGAATAGGGATAACTCCCTTTGTAAGCGTGGCGCGAAGTTTGAATTGGAAAAATTTCTCCGTCGATTTGTATTATTCTTTCAAAGAAGATGGAGATGGAGTTTATTTGAAGGAACTCGAGGAAATTTCGGAAAAGACCGATAATTTAAGAATTGCCCCGTGGATTTCTCAAAAAATGGGAAGAATAGACGCTTCCAAAATAAAAAGAGTAAGCGATAAAATCGAAGAGAAAGTTATTTTTATTTGCGGTCCGTCGGAAATGATAATTGCTTTAAAAAAAGATTTTATCAATAATGGAGTTTTGAAAGAGAATATTTTTAGTGAGGAATTTAATATGTAAGGAATAATATGACAAAAAAAATTGTATCAATTTCGCTTTTTATATCGTGGACCATTTTGGTGATTTTTATAACCGCAGGACTTTTTTCTTTTGGAAATAAACCCAATCAATCCTCTTCCGGTGTTCAACCAAATAAGACAACTCCTGTTTCTTCATCGACTGCAACAGCCGGCAATACTTCTATTAAAAGTTATTCATTAAACGAAATTGCCAAACATAATAATCAAAATGATTGCTGGATGGCAATTGGTGGAAAGGTTTATGATGTTACTTCTTTTATCGGATCTCATCCCGGAGGAGAAAGAGCAATTTTGAGTGGTTGCGGAAAAGATGCCACAAACGCTTTTGATAGCCGTCATTCTCAGGCGGCATTTGATTTACTACCTCAATTTTTTATCGGAAATCTAAATTCATAGATAGATAGAAAGTTATTTACAACAGAAAGGGTATCTATTTTATTGATTATTATGTATAATAAATTTAATTATTAATTAATATAAAATATGTTCAAAAAAATATTTTTATCTGTTTTTGTCATTTTGGTCGGGTTCGCTTCGGTTTCTTTGGTTAGGGCCCAAAGTGTAAGTGATTTACAGGCTCAACTTCAGGCGCTTTTACAGCAAGTTGCCAATCTTCAAGCTCAGATTAAAGCTCAAAACGGAGGGACTTCAAATAGATGGTGCTATACTTTCAATAATAATCTTTCTGTCGGCAGTACCGGAAATGATGTTGCCGCCCTTCAAACCGCTTTAGCTAAAGAAGGATTTACTATGAACTCAACCGAAACAAATAGCGATACCTTTAGCGAATCAACCGCTTCCGCTGTTTCGGGTTTTCAGGAAAAATATTCAAGTGATGTGTTAAAACCTTTTGGCCTCAATTATGGTACCGGTTTTGCCGGAAAAGGAACCAGGGCTAAACTCAATGCGTTGTACGGATGTAATGCTACAAATCCTCCGGTAGTCGTGCCTCCTAGCCCGACATCAACTCCTCCGGTGATTGGCGGTATTACTGTAACGTCTCCGGCTTCCGGCTCCACCTGGTATGTTGGTAGTACATATAATATCCAATGGAATAGTGGAATGAGCAGTGACGTTAAGGTTAATATCTCTTTATATGTTCCTCAACAGCTTTGTCTTGGAGGAACAGTCGTAAATTGTCAGGCTACAGCTCCTTACTCAATAGCTACAAACGTGGATAATGATGGCTCATATGAGTGGAGTATTCCAACTGCATTGCCTAAACAATATTCGGGTGGCTATATATTGGTTCAAACAGTTAACGGTTCAACTAGCGGTCAAAGCGCAAGTTTTTCCATCTCATTTAATACCGTTATCGCTCCAATAAGCGTTACTTCTCCTGCGGCGGGCGATACCTGGAAAACTGGCAGTACCTACAATATCAATTGGTCTTCACGGCAGGGAGCTTTGTCTTCGGCCTATAAAGTAAAAATATCCATGATTCCGGTTTCGCCGACGCCAGTTTGTCCGCTCGGTTCAATGTGCCCGCAATATCTGATAAAGCCCTATGTAATTACGGACTCTACCGATAATGACGGCCAATTTTCATGGACTGTGCCGAGTGATTTTTCCGGATATTATGTTGGACAGGAACAGATAATAGTTGAACAAATCACAACTAGCGGTTCTTATGTGGCCAATTCTGTATTTGGAAAGAGCGGAGTATTTACAATTACTTCTGGTTCTTCAAGTCAATACCCGGTAATTTCCGGAGTTTCCGGACCGACTACTCTTAACGTCGGCCAGCAGGGAACTTGGACGGTAAAAGCATCCGACCCTAATAACGGAACATTGAGTTACTCTGTTGTTTGGGGAGACGAAACTGTTTGTTCGGGAAATGTTTGTGCTACAAGCATTAACGGATCTCCTACCCCTCCCGTTCAACAGTCAACATTTACTCATGTCTATAACACTGCCGGAACATTTACTCCTAAATTTACGGTAACTAATAGTGCCGGACTTAATACCCAGACGAGTTTGAGCGTGAGTGTCGGTAAGACGACAACAACATGCGCGCTTACCGCTAAAGTTGTTGGGACTAATCTGGCTGAAAATAATACGGCATGGGGATTTGATGTAGCGGTTAGTGCCGTAAATCCCCCCACTTCATCTAATGGTTGGACTACAAATTTCCAAGGATACACTCCCGAAGTGACCGCTTACGGGACAACAAAACATTACGGGGACTTCTTCATTTCTTCCGGACCGTTGTCATTTACCGCTCAAGATCAGATCAATAGTAGTTGCGCAACTTCCATAACAGTTTCTCCTCCGGCTACTAATATTTCGAAAACAATAACAGTGACATCACCGGTTGCGGGTCAAACTTATGCTGCTGGAAGCGCGCTTAATATAGTATGGACGAGCACTGGCGGAGTAGGGCCGGTTGATATTATTGCTTGGCCGTCGGTATCCTGTGTTTCAAGTGAAGTGCCATGTATGCTGTCTGCGCCAATAACTATTGCCAGCAAAATTTACAATTCCGGTTCTTACTCTTGGACCATACCCCAATCTTGGTCGGGGGTGTATTCGATTAGTGTTTATGAAGATGGGTCTACCAATACAAGTGGTTCAAGCGGTAAATTCAATATTATTTCCAGTACTTCCGGACAGGTGTCAATCAATACTGCCAGCAACATAATGTATGGCGGATCGTTTACAAATTATCTTGTGGGGGCTTACACCATCAGTTCTTCGGCATCAAATCCTCTGGCCAACCTGAATTCGATTGATGTGGGTCTTGATATAAACAATGCAAACTCGTCGGCAAGTTCCAACCCGACTATTTCGGTTTATGACATTACAACCGGGTCAATTGTTGGAAGTAATGTGGCCGATGGCATAAATGGAACGAAAGTTTCAATCCCTCTGCAAAACGAAGCTGTTTCCCCAGGAACATATAAGACCTTATACATATATGTGAACGTGAGTAGTTTAAGAACTCCCGTTGATGCAACTCAAAATGTCACGGCTCAGATATCTGCCTCAAATTTAAAATACACATCCGGCGGTGTTACTGGATCGACGGGGAGTAACACTGTTTTGGGTTCGGCTAATCCTGTAGTTATAACTCAGATAACGGCAACGTCGACTCCTTTCAGCATCACATTTCCCACAGCCGGAACGACCGTGGTTCAGGGACAAACGTATAATATAACCTGGTCAGGCGCCGATACCGGAGTGACCGGCTACAACATTTATCTTGGGGGCGGAGCTCTGGCAAATACGGTTCCTTCTACCGTTAAACTTCTTGGTACTACATCCGCGTCATCTATGGCAGCTAAATCATTTTCCTGGACAGTGGGAAGTGACGTCGGAACCGGATCAAATTATTACATCCAGTTCGGCGCCCTTGGAGGGCCCGGGGGTGGAGGTGGAATTAGCCCCGCATTCAACATTACCGCCATATCCAATCCGTTTCCTGTCAGCACAACTACTACTTCTCAGTTATCCAACAACTCTAATATGGCTAACATATTGTATGCGGCGTCCCAAACGCTTCAGAACATACTGAATTTATTGTCTCATTAATTATTAAATAATAATGATAAAAACATAGGTGTGATGCCTCTGTTTTTATTTGGCTACATATTGGTTAAAAAATGAGATATACTTAGATAAACAGGTCTTAGATTTTCATCTTTTCTATTAGCTGATTATTAATTACTATTTACTAATCATTATTTACTAAACATGCTTATTTACATCGGCGCCGACCACAGAGGTTTTGCCATTAAAGAATCAATAAAAAAATATCTTACCGATTCCGGATATGAAGTCGTTGATTTTGGAAATGACAAGCTTGACGCAAATGATGATTACAATGATTTTGCCGCGAATGTAGCTAAAGAAATAAGCAAAGATCCTTCTTTAGGGAGGGGGATTTTGGTTTGCGGTTCCGGAGTTGGAATGGATATTGTTGCCAATAAATTCAGGAATGTAAGATGCTCGCTTTGTTTTTCGGCAGACCACGCCATGTCGGTAAGAACGGATGATGACCCAAATGTTTTGGCTTTAGCCGCCGATTTCTTGGATGAAAATAGCGCTAAAAAAATTGTTTCCGTATGGCTTCAAACTCAATTTGATAAAAAAGAAAATCATGTTCGCAGAATAAAAAAAATAGAAGAGCTGGAAACGAGAATTACCAAATATTTTGATTAAAATGAAAGTTGCTGTTGGGATTAACGCTAAAAATAAAAATGATTTTTTAAATCAACTTGAAAAAGCCAAAATTTTTTTACCTCAAAATGCGGCACTTCATATTGATATTTCACAAAAAAGATTTTCCTCAATAAATTCTTTTTTTGATTTTAAAATTTTAAAAAAATATTCCCGTTATTTTAAACTTGAGGGGCATTTAATGGTTCCAAAAAATAAAATCTTAGATAAAAAATGGTTTTCATCGCCTTTAGATGTTTTATTTATTCATTCGTCAGTTTGTCCCGACTGGGAAAAAATTTTGAAATCGGCAAAACAACACAAAAAAGAAATAGGCGTTGTTTTTGATTTTGACCAGAAGGAAGGCGATATAATTGTCCCAAAAGGGATTAAAAAAATATTGTTGCTTTCTGTAATTCCCGGAAAATCCGGACAAAAATTCAATTCGTCGGCATTTCACGCGATCGATTTTTTGAGAAAAAAATATCCTCATGCTATAATATCGGTTGACGGAGGAATTAATTTAAAAATAGCAAAGAAATTAAAAAATAAAAAAATAAACAATGTTGTCTCCACTTCTTATATTTGGGAGAACAAAAATCCGACTAAGGCGTATAAAAAATTAATTTCCGTATAGAAAAAATCTTTGTATGGACTATATTTCTCACAACAGAATAAAATCGTTATACGGCGTTGCCAATCGCTTGAGAGAAGACGTGATTGAGATGCTGGTTGAAGCAGGTTCCGGACATTCTGCCGGTCCGTTAGATATGGCTGATATTTTTGCGGCGATGTATTTTGGTATTTTGAATCACAAACCGAAAAATCCCAATTGGGAACAGCGTGACAGATTGATTCTGTCCAACGGCCATATTTGCCCGATTCAATATGCCGCTTTGGCAAGAGCTGGATATTTTCCATTAAAAGAATTAAAAACTTTAAGAAAAATAAACTCCCGTCTTCAGGGGCATCCTCACAGAGGAAGCCTTCCCGGAATTGAAACCACCTCAGGACCTCTTGGGTCGGGGCTGGCTCAAGGAATTGGGATGGCTTTGGCGGCAAAACTTAACGGAGAAAAGCATCGAATTTATGTGATGGGTTCGGATGGAGAAATGGAGGAAGGAAATTATTGGGAAGCGGTGATGTTTGCCGGAAAAAATCGTTTAAGCAATTTAACTTTGGTTGTTGATAGAAACAATATTCAAATAGACGGCTATACGGAAGATATTATGCCTCTTGAATCAATCAGAGATAAATTTGAAGCCTTCAGATGGAATGTAATTGATGTCAACGGTCATGACATAGAAGAATTCATTGCCGCAGTTTACGAAGCCAAGTCGATTTATGAAAAGCCGACGGCAGTTATTGCTCACACCATCGCCGGCAAAGGAGTTGGTTTTATGGAAGGGAATTACTCTTGGCACGGAATTCCTCCAAACAAAGAGCAGGCCAAAGAAGCGTTAAAACAATTAAGAACATTGGGAGGTAAAATAAAGCACGAATAAGACAATGTAAAAATAAACATATTTAAATATCAAAATTATGTCCGCAATAGAATGGGTTAAAAAAATTTATATTTATTTATTTTCGGCAATTGGACTGATTATCGCCGTAACCGGTTTGATTCAGCTGATTAATCTGGGATTAAAATCGTGGATATTTACCAAAGCCGACAATTATTACAGCTATCCTCAACCGATTTCAACACCAACCGCAGACAGCAAGAGTCAATCAATTATTCAACCTGACCAAAAAGCTGTTGACGAATATCAACAAAACAATCTAGTCAGTCAGAGACAAAGCTCCGCTTCCAATGCTATTGCGATGATAATAGTCGGAGCGCCGTTGTTTTTATACCACTGGAGATTGGCGCGTAAACAGTCGTAAGTCGTTAGTTGTAGTTTGTAAATTAATTTTTATGTTAAATTCAGACGCAAAATTAAATCACAATATTTTTTCAAGACACATAGATGAAGCACCGACCCGTGACGGATTTGGCAAAGGACTGCTTGAGGCGGGAAGTGAAAAAAATGTTATTGCTTTATCGGCTGATTTGGAGGAATCCACCCGTTGTCATTGGTTTGCTAAAGTTTATCCGGAAAGATTTATTGAGTGTGGCGTGGCCGAGCAGGGGATGGTAACCATCGCCGCAGGATTGGCAATTTCCGGAAAAATTCCTTTTGTAAATTCTTATGCCAATTTTTGTCCGGGAAGAACCTGGGAACAGGTTAGAACTACCGCTTGTTATAATAATGCCAATGTTAAAATTGCCGGCCATCATGCCGGAATTTCGGTCGGTCCCGATGGAGCTACTCATCAGGCAACCGAAGATATCGCCATAATGCGTGCTTTGCCGAATATGAAAGTAATTGTTCCTTGCGATGCTATTGAAGCTCAAAAGGCGGTTGTCTCTTCAACTCAAATTTACGGTCCCATGTATTTGCGTTTTCAAAGAGAAAAAACTCCGATAATGACAACCAAGGAAACGCCGTTTGTTTTTGGTAAGGCATATCCTATGTGGATTTCTTCCGGTAAAAATATAGATGTTTTAATAATTTCAGCCGGACCGATTATTTATAATGCGTTGTTGGCGGCAAAAGAACTGGAAAGAGAAAAAATAAAAACTGTTGTATTAAACAGCCACACCATAAAACCGCTGGACGAAAAAGAAATTTTAAAGTGGGCGAAAAAAACCGGTGCTGTTGTGACTGTGGAGGAGCATAATATTATTGGCGGATTAGGAGGTGTCGTTTCGGAATTGCTTTCTGAAAAAATGCCAACGCCTTTGGAACGAGTCGGCATCAAAGATGTTTTTGGAGAATCGGGTCAGCCCGAAGAGCTTATAAAAAAATACCATTTGGATGTTAAAGATGTTATTAGCGCGGTAAAGAAGGTTATCAAAAGAAAATAATCAATTCATTTTTATTCTATAAAAATATAACTATAAATTTATTTATCCTTATTTAATACGATCGTAGAATTTAAGGTGAAATAGATATTTATGTTAATTGTCATTATTTATTAATTTAATTTTTAATTTTAATATTTTTAATGCCAAAATTGAGTCCGAGAGTTAAAATAAAAACAGATACAAGAGAGTACAAATTACTCTCTTTTCTCAATGAAGTTGAGAGTGTGATTTTAGATGCGTTTTTCCCCAAAAAATATCCAGAAGCTGCGTTGTGGAGAGATTTTTTTGGTATAGATTATAAGAATGATATGGATAATAATAAAATAAATTATTTTATATCAAAAACTTTGGTTCGTTTAAAAAATAAGGGGTTAATTTCAAAAAACGGCTCTACTAAAAAATCAATTTGGAAGATAAATAATGAAGGGAAGAAGATCTTATATTCATTAAATCGTTTATCTTTACCAAAAAAAGATGGTAAAACTCGCCTAGTTATTTTTGATATTCCGGAAATAAAAAAATATTGCAGGCAATGGATCAGAGATGAATTGATCAGACATAATTTTAAAATGCTTCAAAAGAGTGTCTGGATAGGGCAAAGACCATTATCTGAAGAAGTTTTAAGGCACGATAATATGAAAAAAATTATTGACAATGTTCACATCCTTGAAATAAAAGATTTAGGCACTTTAGAAAATATTGATTTTGAAGATTAAAAAAATGTTTTTGTGATAAAATTTAAGTAGTTCATTTATGTATATATTTTTATTTATCCTTATTTAATACGATCGTAGGATTTAAGGTGAAATGAAATATGAATATAAAATTGAGTTGTTATCTTTTTGATTTTGTTTTAATGGAATTATTGTTGTGACGTTGGTGTAATAATATTGATGGTGTTTTTTTATAACTAAAAATATTGTATACTATATGTGATACACAAATTATTAAATATTCTGATTATGTTGGATGTTATAACTATTGGGACGGTTACCGTTGATACCTTTATTAAGGCGGATTTTTTGAAAACCGTTACCGATAAAAAACATTTGGAAAAAATCGGATTTCCTACGGGTCAAGCTCAGTGTTTTTCTTTTGGTTCTAAAATTGAAATCAAAGAACCGATTATTGAAATGGGCGGAGGGGCTCATAATTCGGCCGTCACTTTTTCGCGGGCAAATTTAAAAACAGCTTCGTTATTTAATGTCGGTTCGGACAAAAATGGAGATTTGATAGTTGAAGAATTTATTAAAAAAGGAATTGATCCTTTAACTATTGTCGATAATGGAGAAAAAACCGGCGTCTCTTATATTTTATTGGATAAAAGCGGAGAGAGGACGATTTTGGTTTTTCGCGGATCATCCGGAGACATTGAAATCAAAGAAATTCCATTTAACAAATTGAATGCCAAATGGGCTTACATTGCCCCCGGAAGCATTCCTGATTCCGTATTGCTTAAAATTTTCAATTATTTAAAAAAAAATAAAATAAAAATTGCCGTCAATCCGTCAAAGGACATGATTGCGGGGGGAATTAAAAAATGCCGTCCATTTTTAGATAAAGCGTCGGTAGTTATTATGAATAGAGAAGAGGCATCTTATCTCACAAAAACCTCTTTTGAAAATAAGGAAAGGCTTTTTAAAAAATTAGACGAATATGTCCCCGGGATTGTTGTAATGACCGACGGCAAAAATGGAGCAATTGTATCTGATGGTAGATTTGTTTATACTTGCGGAATTTTTAAAGAAAAAAAAGTTATTGACAGAACCGGAGCAGGGGACGCTTTTGGCAGTTCTTTTGTCGCCGGACTCATAGAAACAGACGAGCAGTGTATAAGAGGTATTTGTAATCCCAAAAAAATAGAATTTGCTTTAAGAAGGGGAGCGGCAAACGCTACAGCGGTAATAGAAAAAATAGGAGCCACTCCGGGAATTATAACCACTGAAGAATTTATGTCTCAAAAAAGATGGAAAAATTTTATCGTTAAAAAAAATTAAAAAATTATTAAAATATGATAGCACAAGAAAAGATAGCGCAAATATTGAGAGCGGATAAAGATGTTGTTTTGGAAACGGAAAAACGCCTTGAAAAAATAACAGGCAAGACGGGAGTTTTTGAATCAATCGTGAGACAAAATGACGAAGCGATGGATCAACGATTGGCGATTCTTAATTTGAGCAGAAAATCTTCGGCTAAATCGATTTTTAACGGATTGATAAATAAAATAGAATTGGATAATAAAAAACTTATGGAGATAATGAATGAGCCAAATTTTACCTGCAAACAAGGTTGTGAAATTGTGGCAAATTTTGTGTCGTCCGTTGCCGGAAACAGAAACGGATTTTTTTTAAAGAAAGAAAAATTTATTGAACTGATTAAAGAAATTCCCCCTCAAAAAATTCTTCAAATGCTCGGATATTCTTCCGTTGAAGAATTGATTCAAAAAGAAGACTGGAAAGAAGTGGCGGCGGCTTTGAGATTTATTCAGGGAGGCGAGTGGATTAACGAAGTATTTTTACCAAAATACAATAAATTGACGGCTGATGATTTTGAAAAAAGAGATTTTGAAATTATAGCGCTTGGTCCAAAATGGGAAAAACTTGGAAGAAAATTTGTGGAGAAAAAGTATCACAATATCAGTCATTTAAAAGAACTTGGAATAATTTTTATAATTCCCGTTTCTTTAAATTTGCCGGGAGAATTAGTGAGAACGGTAGGACTTTTGTTCCACTACATAAACGAGATAAAATTTTATTCGGAAATTTTTATAAAAATATCGGAAAATAAAAACGATTTTATAAAAAACATTCAGTCATTATTAAGAGGCGATGTTCCCGATGATAAAAAAATTTTATTGTCCGATAATTGGCTTATTGTTCAAAGATATCTTGCCAAAGACGATGAAAATGATTGGCGACTATTTGCGCCTCATTTAAATCCGGAAGCGGCTCATTGGGAAAAAGCGGAAAAAATGTTCGTTGATTTGGGAACAAAGTATGATTCGTTGGAAAAAGATTTTTCTTTTTGGAAAAACTTGAATTGGGTTGGAGATTATTTTCCGACCGATACCGGAGTTGATGTTTTGGTGAGTTTTAATCTTATCGACACTTCGATGGCATTGGTTAAAGAAAAAGAAATGATAAAATATCTTTATCACCACCAGGAGGCGCTTTGGAATAAAATATTTTATTCTTATTTTGGAGAAGAAAAAACGGAAAATATCGTTAAGAATAATGTTTTAAAGGGTTATGTTGAAATTTCTGAAAATTTAATTAAATAATTTTTAATATGGCGTCACAATTAAGAGAAATAGTTCAACAGTCAAAATTTCAAAAAACAGCGGTCGGTCATTTTAATATTTCCGACTTGGTGGGTTTGAATGCTATTTTTACGGCGGCGTTTTCGCTAAAATTACCGGTCATTATCGGGGTATCGGAAGGAGAGCGTGAATTTATCGGCACCAAACAGGCGGCGGCTTTGGTTAAGAGCATAAGAGATGAATACAATTATCCGATTTTTATCAATGCCGATCACACTCATTCTTTGGAAAAAATAAAAGAAGCGGTTGAGGCGGGATTTGATGAAGTGCTTTTTGATGCCGGGCAAAAACCGCTTGATGAAAATATCGCTTTAACTAAAGAAGTTGTCGGATACGTTAAAAATTATAACGAAACATATGGCAAAGACATTATGGTTGAGGGAGAGATTGGGTATATCGGCGGAGGTTCGGTTATTTTGGATAGGATTCCAGAAGGAGTTTCAATAAAAAAAGAGGATTTAACAAAACCGGAAGATGCCAAAAGATTTGTTCAAGAGACAGGCGTTGATTTACTGGCTCCGGCAGTGGGCAATATTCATGGAATGTTTGCCGATGTTCCGGACCCGAATCTGGACATTCAAAGAATTGTGGAAATTTATGAAGCATCTCAAACTCCTTTGGTTTTGCACGGCGCTTCCGGAAATACGGCAGAAGACATAAAGCAAGCGATTGCTTCCGGAATTTCCATAGTTCATATCAATACCGAACTTAGAGCGGCGTGGAAAAGGGGACTCGATTTGGCGCTTTTATCTCACCCTAAAGAGATAGCTCCTTACAAAATTTTTCCGGAGATGGTTCATGAAGTTCAAAAAGTTGTATTGGAAAAGTTAAAAATTTTCAATAATATGTAGCATTTTGTATTTATGTTTATTACAAATTAAAATTTTTTCCAGATTAATTATTCCAGATTAATTATCAATGAATTTCCATATAAAATACCTTGCCTACCGGCAGGCAGGCAAAATACAAAATACGCTATACCATCAAGACTCTTTTACTCTTGTTGAAATGATTGTTGTCATTGCTATTTTAACAATATTGACCGCTGCCGCGGTAGTTGTGATTAATCCCGTTGAGTGGCTCAAGCAATCACGCGATGTTCAAAGAATAACCGACTTAAAAAATATCCAATCGATAATCGGAAAATATAAATATAGCGGGAACAGAATCGGTTCGCTTGGAAATTCAAACACGGTATATGTTTCTTTGGTGGATGCGAGTTCTTCTTCTTGCGCCGATTTGGGATTGCCCGCGCTGGCATCGGGGTGGGTTTATAGTTGTGTCACCTCAACAAGCACTTTACAAGATGTTGACGGCACAGGATGGATTCCAATAAATATATCTTCTTTGGGGATCTTACCGTCTTTGCCGATTGATCCAAGCAATAATGCGACATCAAATCTCTATTATTCTTACATTGTAAATTCTTCGGGGCAGTTTGAGTTGACGGCAACGTTGGAATCGCAAAAAAAACTTAAAGATACTGCATTGGTTGACAGCGGGACTGATCCGGCAAAATATGAAGTGGGAGAAACGCTTACTTTATGGACTCAAGCATCAGGACTTGTGGGGTATTGGCCGTTTGAAAATAGTTTGTCTGATAATTCCGGTCTTGGATTCAACGGAACCTGGTATGGAACTTCAACTTCTAGATATGTTCCTGGTAAGGTTGGTTTCTCGGCTGGATTTTTCAACGGAAGTAGTGATTATGTGGACATTCCATATAATCAATCTTTGTCAATAACAAACAGTGCGACTTTATCGGGCTGGATATTTTCGACATCAACCTCCGCTTATCAAAGCATTGTGGGTATTCAAAATGCTCACAGATTTCTTGCTGTCGGTGGTGGCAATGCTATGAACGGGTGGTGGAATACAAGCTTATTGGATGCCGCATATACCGGCTATGCATGTAATTACTTAAATGGTTGGCACTATGCTGCGCTTACTTATACATCATCTGATGGGTATTTGAGATTATATTGTGATGGCTTACCTGTTGGTAGTAAATATTATGGAGGAACTCTGGCAGTTTCTACAAATGATACGACCATAGGTGTTCGTTCCCAATCTCTTAATCTTTATGTTGCCGGATCAATTGATGATGTTCGTGTATATAGTCGAGCTCTTTCGACATCCGAAATTCAAAATATATACAACGCAACCAAGTAGTACCTGTCTGCCGGCAGACAGGGAAATTTTATCCGCTTTTGCGGAATAAATAATAAAAGTTCAATACTTGGCGGGCTAAATAGTAATTGGAAATAAGCAGATGAAAATCAATTGAGATAAATAGAGACGGATAGAGATGCGATAGTATAATTTGACTAATAAATATATCGGTAGTATAAAATAATCAGCTCGCTTCTAAACGGAGCTTTGCCGCGGACCCGCCAAGGAAGTTTTCAATCAAGTCCCGCCAAACTCATCCGCTAAAAATCCACGCCGTTTTTTCCACTCAAGCCGCCTCCGCGGCCTTTTTTTATTTTGTATGTTGTAGTTGGTATTTAGTATAAAAATAATCAAAAAGCTTGATTTTTTTCAGTTACTGTTGTAAATTGAACAGCGTACAAAATACAAAATACTAATTACCGATTATGTTAAAGCTTGAAGTTAAAAAAAGAGAAATTTTTGGAAGTAAAAACAAAAGCCTTTTTGAAGAAGGTCTGATTCCTGCCGAAATCTACGGACATGGATTTGAAAATGTTCATGCCAGTGTTGTATTGAAAGATTTCAAAAATGTTTTAAAAGAAGCGGGGGAAAGTTCGCTTATCACTGTTTCTGTTGGTAAGGATTCTTTTCCTGCTATTATTTATGATGTTCAAAAAGATGTTTTGGGAGATAAAATAATTCATATAGATTTTTACCGGGTGAGAATGGACGAAAAGATAAAAGCTACAGTTCCTTTAATTTTTATCGGAGAAGCGCCGGCGGTTAAAGAAAAGGGAGGAGTCTTGGTCAAATCCGTTGAAGAAGTTGAAATAGAATCTCTTCCCGGAGATTTACCTCACCAACTTGAAGCTGATTTATCCGTTTTGGCCGAACTGCATCAGAGTTTGCATATTAAAGATATTAAAGTTCCCAAGGGAGTTAAAATTTTAGTAGAACCGGAAATGGGTATAGCGACTGTTACTGAACAGCAAAAAGAAGAAGTAGTTGAAGCTCCCACAACTGAAGCTGCCGAAGGGGCTGTTACCGCCGAAGCTGAAGCTCAGCCGACTGCCGAAACAGAAAAATAGAATACTGCTTCATCCAAGTCCTCATCCAATAAATCCGAAAAATAAAAATAAAAAATTTAAAACAAAAATCCCCTTTTTGTATTTACAAAATCAGGGGATTTTTGTTATAATTTTTATATATCGCCAAAAGCACAAAATGACGAATTTTTTTAGTTATTAATCTTTTAATGGACAGACGTTTAATATCGGACATAGTTTATAAAGAACCTCAAAAAAGAATCAGACATTCCAAAGAACGTCTTGATTTAAGTTATAAAAAAATATTAAGAATACCTCTAAAAAAAATAATGGTTTATGGGGCTATTTCGTTTTCTATTTTTTATCTTTTACTGGGAGCGGCAAATGCTCCGATAAGCGAAGGATATCTTTTGGCGGCATCTAATGTTGATACACAAAGAGCGGCTTATGAGGCGCAACTGCAGGATTTAGAAAATCAGATAGCTCAAGATGAACAGACGATTGAACAATACAGCAAACAAGGCGCAAGCTTGTCCGCGGAAATAAAAAAACTTAACGCCAGAATTTCTCAACTCAATTTGCAAATCAAAGCCATTACTTTGACTTTGGCAAAAATAAGCGGAGATATCAATGTGACTAAACTTAAAATCACTCAAACCGAAAGCGATATTGAAACGCAAAAAGGTTATTTGTCGGCAGTCTTGCAAAGTGTTTATGAAAGCGATACCACTAATGCCGTTCAAATAATGTTGGCAAATCCAAAATTATCCGACTTCTTTTTGGACTTAAATAATTTACTTGCCACACAAGATGATATTCGCTCAACTTTAGATAACATAGTTCAACTTAAAAGTAATTTAATTGATCAGAAAGGAGTTTTGGCTTCTCAATACAACGACACCCAACAACTTCAGGAATATCAGTTAGCTCAGCAGCAGGCCGCTCAACAAACAGAAGCTCAAAAAAATGATTTGCTTAAAGTGACCAAAGGGCAGCAATCAAAGTACGAACAAATTGTTGCCGACAAAAAAAAGACAGCTGCTCAAATCAGGAGCCAACTTTATCAATTGCTTGGCGGAGGCCAACTTCAATTTGGAGATGCTTATCAACTGGCAAAAACAGCGCAAGATGCGACTGGGGTTAGGGCGGCTTTGATTTTGGCGGTGCTTGATAGAGAATCGGCTTTAGGAAGAAATGTCGGAAATTGTAAATACAATGTTAATCCTTATTATCCAAACAAAGCATCAAATCCAACGACGATGAATCCAAAAAGAGATATTCCGATTTTTCTGCAAATTATGCAATCGCTTAGTATGAATCCTGACAGCGTTTCGGTTTCTTGTCCTATTCCAAGAGACGGAGCTTATGGTGGAGGAATGGGGCCAGCGCAATTTATTCCTTCAACTTGGTCTTTGTATCAAAGTCAGATTGCTTCTATTACCGGACATAGCGTTCCTTCTCCGTGGAATAATTTGGATGCGTTTGTGGCGACGGCTCTTTATTTGAAAGACGCAGGCGCTACCGGTTCGTTATATAATGAAAAAGTTGCGGCAGCAAAATATTATGCCGGAGGAAGTTGGCAATATTACATTAATACTTACGGAGCGGCAGTTATTGCCAAAGCCGACGAGTTTCAAGGAGATATAGATGTTTTAACGGGATAAATATTAAATAAAAAACCGTCCCAATTTATCGGGACGGTTTTTTATTGCTGTTTAGAAAATTCTTTGATTATAGGATCCAGGTCGCCGGCTATTATTTTTTCTATGTTGTGAAATTTTTTACCTATGCGATGGTCGGTTACGCGATCATCGGGGAAATTGTATGTTCTTATTTTTTCAGAACGTTCCATTGAACCGATTTGTTCTCTTCTTAGTGCTCCCAAGGAGCTGGCTTGCTGGCGCTGCATTTCTTCGTAAAGCTTTGAACGCAAAATAGTCAGCGCGCTTTCTTTGTTGGCGTTTTGAGAACGTTCGGTCTGGGAAGCGACAACAACTCCGGTAGGTTTGTGTAAAACTCTCACTGCCGTTTCAACTTTATTGACGTTTTGTCCTCCGGGTCCCGACGAGCGGAAAAATGAAATTTCCAAATCGTTTGGATTTATTTCAAAAACTTTTTGTTCCACTACCGGAAGTATTGCCACTGAAGCGGTTGAAGTATGGACTCGTCCGGATTTTTCTGTTGCCGGAACTCTTTGAATTCTGTGGACTCCGGATTCATGTTTCAAAGCTTCGTAAACTCCGGCTCCCTCCATTTTTCCGATAAAAGTTTTATATCCGCCAAGAGTTGTTTGGTTTGAATCAATAACAGAAAATTTCCAGTTTCTTTTCTGGGCATATTTTTGGTACATATTAACCAATTCACCGGCAAAAATTGAGGCCTCGTCACCACCAGCTCCGGCTCGTACTTCTATGATTATTTTGTTTATATTATCCATATGCTATGAAATACGAAAAAAGTACGAAACTACGAAATTACGAAAAAATTATCTGCTTTCGTACATTCGTAAAAATTTCGTACTTTCGTAGAGAAAACTACTTTGCTTTCTTAGTTTTTTTAGCAGCTTTAGCGGTTCTCTTTTCGGTTTTGCTTCGGGTTGTCGTTTTTGACGCTTTTTCTCTCTTGGCTTTAAATTTCTCAACGCGTCCCGCTGTATCTATCAATTTTTCTTTACCGGTATAAAACGGGTGGCAAGCATAGCAAATTTCGACGGCAATTTCTTTTTTAGTTGAGCCGACATAAAAAACGTTTCCGCAAGCGCAAGTAACCTTGGCGTTTGGATAATATTCCGGGTGAATTTCTTTTTTCATATAAATATAAATAATTGAATAACTGTAGTTAATTATTAATACACAAATAATATCGGAAAATCAAAAAAAGTCAACAAAATCCAAACTAAAGCGCTTTGACTAGCGTGTTCTCGAAAATTTTTATGCGATATGTTTTTAAATGAATAATTTCTTGACAATGAACGATTGTTTTGTATACTTATATCACTTCGTTTTTTAACGGAGAGAACATTAAAATTCAATAACCTTAATAATGAGAATTTGTGCGAGCTAGAGATTTAAAATTAATTTTAAAATCTAAAACTGAATTTGAAAACTTTTTTGGTTAACCAAGTCTAAAAATTGTCAAAAATTTTTAAACCATTGTCCGTGTAAAAGCGGACCTAAGGCGTCGAAATTTTTGCTACAATTTAACCATTTTTGTTTTTTGATTTTCAAAAGATAAAAATAAATATCTGTGGCAGAATTTTCCACGTCTTTGACGGTTTGGAGATTTTGACATTTATATTGAGAGTTTGATCCTAGCTCAGGATGAACGCTGGCGGTGTGGATAAGGCATGCAAGTCGAACGGTTTAAAATTTTTAGCAATAAAGATTTTGAATAGTGGCGAACGAGTCAGTAACACCTTGGTACGTACCCCAAAGTGGAGCATAACGAGCCGAAAGGTTCGCTAATTCTCCATGTGATCGAAAGATTAAAGTGGAAACACGCTTTGGGATCGGCCTAGGTCTGATCAGCTTGTTGGTAGGGTAATGGCCTACCAAGGCTACGACCAGTAGGGGGGGTGAGAGCCCGTTCCCCGACGACGGTACTGAGACACGGACCGTACACCTACGGGTGGCAGCAGTCGAGAATATTCCACAATGGGCGAAAGCCTGATGGAGCGACACCGCGTGG
>JAKANP010000016.1 GCA_021812345.1 bacterium
CCGATCTTCCTCTCTGTCCGACGCAGGCACCAACCGGATCTACGCCTTCCGAATTTGAAGCAACCGCTATTTTTGTTCGGCTTCCCGCCTCTCTGATTATTCCCTTAATTTCAACAATCCCATCGGCAATTTCAGGAACTTCCAATTTAAAAAGTTCGGAAATAAAATTCGGATGTGAGCGCGAAAGAATCAACTGAGGTCCGCGTCCGCTTTCTTGGACTGAAAGCAGATAAAATTTAAGCCTGTCGCCGATTCTGCATCGCTCTCCGGGAATGCTTTCTGAAAAATACATAACGCCCGAGGCCTTCCCTAAATCTACAAAGACGCTTCCTCTTTCAATTCGCTGAACGGTACCGCTCACCAAACCTCCGGCTTTATTTTCAAATTCGGATTTAACCGCGGTTTTTTCGATTTCTCTTAATTTTTGAAGAATAACTTGTTTTGCTGTTTGAGCGGCAATTCTTCCAAAATCGGACGATGGCGATTCCAAATCAAACAACATTTCGTCTCCAACAATAACATCTTTTTTTATTTTTTTTGCGTCTTCAAGAAGAATGTGCCTTTCGGGATTATAAAGAGGAAGAATTGTTTCCTCATCCATGTTAGGCTCGTGCCGATTGAATGTTGGTTCTTCCTGAACTTTTTCGGTATTGGATTTTACACCTTCTTCATCGGTCGGTTCTTCTTGCTCAAAGCGGACAGTCGAATCATCAACAACTGTTTTAACTTGATAAAATTTCAACTGATTCTTTTTTGAATCCAAAGAACAACGGACGACTTCTCCCTTTTTTTCATATTCTTTTTTGTAAGCCGAAGCCAAAGCCGCTTCAACCGCCTCAACAACTTGGCCTACTTTTATATCTTTTTCGTTCGCTAATTGTTCAATAGCTTTATTCAATGTTTTTATATCAAACATATTGTATTTAAATTAATAAATAATCCGCTCTCTCTTTAGCGGATTTCTATAACACATAATATCAAACGGATAAAAAAAGTCAATCGTCAATTTAATAATTTTTTATAATCCATCCTTTCGTATTTTGTATATAATTTTTATTCCTCCTTTTATAAAGGAAGTGGCCTGAGCTTTGTTGAAGAGACTTGCCCTGAGCGAAGTCGAAGGGTAGAAAAATTATTTTGTTGCATTATACAAAGCTTGGATTTCTGATGCGGAGAGGGCGCGGTTGTAAACATAAACATCATTTATAACTCCGTTAAAACCAGATCCCCAAGAGCAGGGCTCTCCTCCAATTTCAAGACGAGAGGGGCCAACGGGGGAAAAAGAAATAGAATTTATATTTGAAGTAAATGAAGATGTGGCCGATTGTCCATCGAGATAAAGATATACCGAATTATTATTTTGATTTATAGATTCAGCTATAAAATGCCATGAATTTCCGGACGGAGCCGTTGGGCCACTATTACTAAAATATTGGTTAGAAGAATCATCAGAAATTACAGACAAAAGACGATTTGAATAATTAGCATCAAATCTTATAACGGGCGAACATCCTGGATTTGAATTACCTCCAGATCCATAGATGTAACCAACATCATTAGCTGTACTCGTCGAATATGAAGGATTAATCCATGCCGCAACGGTTGCGTTTGGATGATTAAAATATAAAGTGGAAGCAACTGCCGTGATGCCATTTCCTAAAGTACCATAACTATTACTTGAAAATTGAACTCCGCTACCACCATTACGTCCAGCTACCCACGACGGGAATGGCATAACTCCATCTGAGTTTGTAAATAAACCTGTACCACCAATAGAACTATGATTATAAACAATTGTTCCGGATCCCTCTGTTAATGGGAAATACCAAATTAAAGAACTATCTCCATAATCTATGGGTAAAAGAGTCTTATTGGATCCAACTTCATATAAATCAGGATAAGATCCTCCATCGGTAGAAGCTTTATCTCCACTTCCTCCTAGTTTGTATTTGTATGATTCAAAAGAAGCAGTTAGATCCCAAGATCCTCCTGTTGTATAGGTATAATAATCTCCTGTAGAAGTTGAGTTAATAGGGTCAATAGGGAGATTGGAGAAAGAAAGAGTTGGAGATTGGGTAAAGTCTACAGGAATCCAGCCTGTTCCATTGACACTTTGGAGAGTAGAGGTGGAGACACAATGATAAGAATAATTGGAAGGTAGAGTGGGAAGACCTAAGTTGGCGCAAGTGGAGGTGGAATCAGGAATTGAGACATAAACAGTATTAGCCAGTCCAAAGTTAGTTACTCCTTGGGTTTCTAAGACATTTAAGGCCTGATTGATAGAACCTAAGTCATTCATTCTGGTGACATCTCTGGTTTGTTTGAGATATTCTGCGGGGTTAAGGATGATTATAACTGCTGCGGTGAGAATAGCTAAAATACCTATGACTACCAATAACTCTATGAGGGTAAAAGATTCTTCCTTTCTTATTTGATACATTTTTTTATATTTTATTTATCTTATTTATTATAGATAATAACATACTTTTTAAGGGGGGGGGTAGTGGATAACTTATATAATTCCTCCTTTTCTAAAGGAGGCGTCCTGAGGTTTGTCGAAGGAGCCTGCCCTGAGCGGAGTCGAAGGGTAAATATTTTTAATTTTATAAAATCACATAAAAAATAAAAACGCCTATTTAAAATGGCGTTTTTATTTTTATTTCGCGAAAATAAAATTATTCCGTGTGATTGCGAAGTTTGCCGATAAGAAAAGCGGCATAATCTTTTCCTCCAAGACCAAAGGCGATTCCTCCCGCCAAAGCCAACATGGCGATAAAGCCAATGACGATTATTTGAATTATTGTGGCGGCAACTCCCAATTGGAGCAAAGCGGCCAAAAATCCAAAAATCACCACCGACCACCAAGTCAAAGCTCCCAAGAATTTTGCTCCGTGAAGCTTAGCGCTGGCAATGGAACCTCTGACCACTCCCCTCAAGAAATTTCCGACCACCAAAGCGGCAAGCATAACCAATACCGCTACGATGATGTTCGGGAAGTAAGCCAAAACCTCGGCCAAAAAGGTTGAAAGTCCCCACAATGACAAAACATCCGAAATTGACAAAATAACGGCAATAACAATGAACCAATAAACCAATCCGCCGATAAATTTGCCACTATTCAAATGATATCCGGAACGTTCAACTATCTCTTCAAAACCGGTCTTTTTAAGCAAGGCGTCTATTTTAAGAGCGTCTATTATTTTTTCAAACAACGACCTTAAAAGTGCCGCTATCAAAAGTCCGATAATCAAAACAACTAATGCTCCGATAAACGAAGGCAAAAATTGAACGATTGTGTTCCAAGCGTTTTGAAAAGAACTTATAATTACATCAGACCAAGAATAAGTCATAAAAAAAAATTAATTAATTTTTTAAGATAACATCAGAAAATCGACCTTTATGATGTCTCTTATCTTTAATTATACAACAAATCAATTTTTCAAAAAAGCGCGCTTTGTGGATAACTGAAAATATGCTAAAATTGGTTCAATTAAGTTATTTTTTATCAAAAAATATGAAATTAATTTCAAAACTTTTACTGATTTTCATCACTAATTTGGTGGGACTATTCTTAGCCGCTTATTTTGTTAAAGGTTTTTATATAAATCCGGATATAATAAATTATCTTAAACTGGGAGTTATTTTTACCGCTTTGAATATTTTTATCCGTCCGATTTTGAGATTAGTCATGACTCCGATTGTTATTCTCACTTTGGGACTTGGAATTATTGTCGTTAATGCGATTATCTTGTATCTTCTTTATAAAATTTATCCTTCCGGACTCAGCATTGATATGGTAACGGCTGGACTTTATCCTTTGGTTTATGCTACTCTCATTGTCAGCGCGGTTCACTTTGTTATTAATTTCGCGTCAAAAAGAGCTTACAAATAATAAATATGTCAAAAATAATTGAAATTTCACAATTGGTTATATCGGTCATATTAATAGTTCTGGTTCTTCTTCAAGAAAAAGGAGAAGGAGTTTCCGAAACTTTCGGCGGAGGAGGCGGAGCCGGTTTTTATCAACATCGAAGAGGAATGGAAAAAGTTATTTTTATAATAACTTTGATTTTTTTGTTTTTATTCGCCGCCACTTCTCTGGCAAATCTTTTCATCAAATAAATGATTTCTTTGTTTGTCCAAATAGAAAAAAGTTTTTCAAAGCGTGAACGATTGGTGTTTTTTGGAGCTTTGGTGGTTTTTATTGTTTCCGGAATTTTACTTTCTATTGCCATTATTAATGCGACCACAAAACTCATACCGGACAACGGAGGAACTTACACGGAAGGCATTGTCGGACAGCCGTCTTTTGTTAATCCTCTTTTGGCAAAATCAAACACCCCCGATAGCGACCTGGTTTCATTGATATTCGCTTCGGCTATGGACATGGCGGAAAGCGTAAAACACGACAGCAGTTATAAAGTATGGAATTATCGCATAAAAGAAGGAGCTGTTTGGCAGGATGGAACGCCAATCACAAGCGACGATATAATTTTTACCATTCAAACCATTCAAAATCCCGACACTCTTTCTCCTTTATATTCCGACTGGCAAAACATAACCTGGTCCAGAGTAAGCGAAAGAGAAATTCAATTTGATTTAACATCGCCTTACACGATGTTCCCGAATATTTTAAAAAACCTAAGACCGGTCCCCAAAAAACTTTTTGCCGATCTTTCTCCGGCGCATTTGAAACTTTCTCCTTATATGCTTGAGCCGATTGGTAGCGGACCGTTCACTTATGATTATTTGGAAGAAAGGCATGATGGATTTATTTCGGCCTATCATCTTAAATCAAATCAGATGTATGGCGCCATCGGACAAGTTTCTCATATACAAAATATTGCCATAAATTTTTATGAAAACGACGACAATTTAATCAAGGCTTATAACTTGGGGCTCATCGACGGATTCGGCACGTACGAAAAATCTCTTTTGGATAAAATTATGCTAAACTCCACCATCATCAACGCTCCTTCTTCAAAATATTTTGCGATATTTTTCAATTCAAATGCCAATAGTTATTTAACATCCAAAAATATCCGCTTAGCTTTGAGTGAAGCAATCGATAAAAAAGATATTATCCAAAAAATAATGGGCGGATATGCCAGCGCCGAATACGGACCCATTCCCCCATCACTTCCGGCTTATGATTCAAATGTTAAATCTTTTTACAAATTTGACCCCAATGACGCAAAGTCGCTGATTGCCGCCGACGGTTGGCAGTTTAATCAAAGCTCAAACGATTGGGAAATGACGCAAAAAGGAAAAACTCAACAACTCTCAATCACCATCAAAGCTCCGGATATTTGGCCTCTTAACGATATGGCAAAATACATTCAAAACGCATGGGATTCTATCGGCGTCAAAACCGACTTAGCTTTGGTTGATTTTCAAACCATAAGCGACGACGCTATCAGGACGAGAGATTATCAGGCTCTTTTATTTGGAAATATAGTTTTCCCGACGCCCGATCTTTATTCTCTGTGGCATTCTTCACAAATGTTTTATCCGGGAAATAATTTGGCGCTCTATAATAGTCCGACTGCCGATAAAATAATGGAATCCATCAGACAAACCGACACCCAAGACAGTCTTTGGCAAAGCCAAACCGACCAGCTTCAAGAAACCATCACAAACGATGTTCCGGCAATATTTTTGTTTTCTCCCGATTATTTTTATATACACAAAAGAAATTTGAGCGGAATAAGCGTAGGATTAATTTCTTTGCCTCAGGACAGGTTTAATCAAATAACCGATTGGTACGTGATAACCAAAAGAGTCTTAAAATAAAATGTCATCGCTTAATTTAAAAAAAAATTCCGCTTTGCCGATATCACTTCAAAACGGCAGGGTTATTTTCGGCAAAGAAACGACAAAACCGAAAGTTGAAATAAAGAGTTATAAAAAATATAGAAATTTTTTTAAAGACCAAAAACTGGACAAAGACAAAAAAATGTACTATATTTACAGAAATAGTTGCCTCAGGAAAGATGAATCCGTTTTTAACAAGAATGGATTGCGTTATGATATTACAGTCATCCAGCCGGGAAAAATCGGCCAAGAGCCCTCAAGAACTATCGGCCACATTCATAAATCACTGCCAAAAATAGGAAGACCTTCGGAAATCTATCAAGTCATTAGAGGAAAAGCTATTTTTATCCTTCACAATTTAAAAACCAACACTATCTATCCGATAGAAAGAACCGCTAATCAGAAAATAATCATTTCCGGCAATAACGCCCACATCACCATCAATGCCGACGTTAAAAATCCGCTTGTTGTCGCCAATATATTCATTAACAAAAAAAATGTTTCCGATTATTCTTTTTTCAAAAAGACTCAAGGACCGGCTTGGTATCCGATAGTTTCAAAAAATAAAATACAATTTATAAAAAATCAAAAAAGCAATTCAAAAACCAAACTGGCTCCGATATCGAAAAAATATTCCTTTCCCAAATCAATCAAAATAAATAAAAAAGAACCGTTGTATGAAGAATTTTTAAAAAATCCTAAAAAATTCTCCTTCTTAAATAGCGCAAAGAAGGCTTAATTTTTAAATTATCGCTTAAGGGGATATGGCGAAATTGGTAGACGCGTACGCTTCAGGAGCGTATGGGGAAACCCTTGAGAGTTCGAATCTCTCTATCCCCACAAAATTCATTAACATTATTAATCATTAAAAAAATATGGTAAATACAAATACAAAAAACCATTCCACAAAACCGATTCACGCTAAAAAAAGCTTTATCGGGCAAACAAGTAAATCGGAAAATTTGGCCGGAAAAGAAACCGTCAAATTTGTTCCGCTTGGAGGATTGGAAGAGATAGGAAGAAATATGTCGATGCTGGAATATAAAAACGAAATTATAATTTTTGATATGGGACTTCAATTCCCCGAAGAAGACACGCCGGGAATAGACTACATCATCCCCAACATAAATTCGTTGATTCCAAAAAAGAAAAACATCAGAGCGGTAATTATAACTCACGGTCACTACGATCACATCGGCGCCATTCCTTATTTAATTGATAAACTGGGACCTCATATTCCGATTTACACCGCCGCTTTGACTAAAGAAATAATCAAAAGAAGACAGGACGACTTTCCGAAAGCATCAAAGTTGATAATCAACGTCATCAAAGGAGGAGATAAAGTGAAATTATCCGAAAATTTTGAAGCGGAATTTTTTGAAACCGAACACACTATCCCCGATTCAATTTCAACAGTGATTAAAACGCCTATCGGCAATATGGCTTATTTTTCCGATATCAAAATAAATTACGACCTGGAGGGAAATCCTCAGGATCTTGATGTTTTTGAAAAAATCGCCTCAAAAAAGATACACACTTTGTTTTTGGAAAGCACCCGCGCCGAAGCTCCGGGAAAATCTCTCTCCGAAAAAGTAGTGGAAAAAAACATCGACGAATTAATCGGGAAAGCTAACGGCAGAATTGTTATTGGACTCTTTGCTTCGCTTTTAACAAGAATAGAACCGATTTTAAGAATCGCCGAAAAACACGGAAAGAAAGTATTTTTAAGCGGTCTGTCGTTAAAAACCAATGTCAATATTGCCCAGAATCTCGGGTACATAAAAGCGTCCAAAGGACTGATTGTCCCGCTTGAAGAATTGCATAAATATAAAGACGATAAAATTCTTGTTTTAAGCACCGGAGCTCAAGGAGAACCGAAAGCCAGTTTGATGAAAATCGCCAATGGAGAAAATAAATATCTGACGATAAAAAATGGCGACACCATAATATTTTCCGCTTCGGTTATTCCGGGAAACGAAAAACCGATTCAAACACTAAAAGACAATTTAACCAGACAAGGAGCCAGAGTCATTCAGACTCAACACATCGATGTTCACGCCAGTGGCCATGGTCCATCCGAAGATTTAAAAACTATTATTAAGATGACCAAGCCAAAATATTTTATTCCCATTCACGGAATGTATTTTATGAGAGCGGCCAATGTTGAAAATGCCAAAGAGGCCGGAGTTAAAGCGGAAAACTGTTTTCTGATTGATAACGGACAGATAATAGAAATTCGTGAAAATGAAATAAAGATCTCGCAAGAATCGGTTCCGGCTTATTATGTTATGGTGGACGGACTGGGAGTGGGAGACGTGGAAGAAGTAGTGGTAAGAGACAGAATGCTGTTAGCCCAAGAAGGAATGGCGGTTATTATTGTCACTTTGGATGTAAGAACCGGACAGCTCATTAAAAGCCCGGATATTATCTCAAGAGGTTTTATCTATCTTAAAGAGAATAAACTGATTGTTGAAGAATTGAGAAAAAAAATAAAAATGCTGATTGGCAGAATACCCAACAGATCTCAATCGCTTGACCCCGATTACGTAAAAACTATTTTAAGGGACCAGGTGGGACAATTCTTGTATAATAAAACCAAGCGAAGGCCAATGATTTTGCCGGTAGTAATAGAAGTTTAATTTATGGAAAAATTTATTCAAAAAGATTCCGGGATAAACAAAATAATCGGGACTAAAGACAAAAAGCAGGAATCCGAATTGATAGATGTTTTTTCCAGAAAAATAAAAGATACCCAAACCAAAACCAAAGAGTTTGAAAGTGTGGAATTAAAAAAATCTCCCGAAACTCAAAAACTTATATCGGACATAATTAAAAATTTAGATGAATTCCTTTTGCGATACGGAGTGAAAGCGGTTAATGTTTCTCCTGACAATATACTCATGCTTGATTACGCCAAATTAACCGAAGACCAAAAACAAGAGATTAAAAAAGAAAATAATCAGGGAGCTTACTACATTTGGCGCCAAAAAATTATAGCCAATATAGATGCTACCAAAGAATCTCCGGCAACGCTTACAGAAATCGTAGCTCACGAATTAATTCATTTAAATTCTTTCCAGTCGCTTCAAAAAATACCGAGCGAAAAAGGCGCTGAGGCCGTTTTTGAAAGAAAAATAAGCAAGGAAACCGCCTACCTCAAAAGACGCCGGCTTGGATTCTCAATAAAAGACAAAGAAAACAACGAACTGGGATTATTTCTTGATGAAGCGATAACCTCGGAGTTAACTTCAAGATTTTGCGATTTCTTTTTTTCAAAAAACGAATCCCTAAAAAAAGTGGCCGAAAAAAAACAAGAATTTATAAAAAACCTTCCCGTCGAAAAACAAGAATTGGCTCAAAAAAATATCTTAGAAATCAAGACAACGCGTCAGGAATCGGGAGATTATAAAAGCGAGATAGCGGAATATTCATATCCAAAATGGAGAGAAGCCTTAAATATTATCATTGATGAATTATTTGAAAAAAATAAAGATAAGTTTTCTTCAAAAGAAGAAGTTTTTAACCTTTTTGCCGACGCTCATTTTAAGGGAACCCTGCTCCCTTTGGCTCGCCTTTTGGAAAAAACATTCAGCAAAGGAATTTTCAGATATTTTTTGGAGATAAGTAAAAAACCAAAAAATTAAACAAAAATAAAAATTGGTGTATAATAATCAATAATATGAAACGACTTTTTTCGGGTATTCAGCCCTCAGGAACTATACATTTGGGAAATTATTTGGGGGCGATAAAAAGATGGGTGACGATTCAGGAAAAATACGATTCTATTTTTAGCGTCGTTGATCTGCACGCTCTTACTGTCTATCAAGACCCGAAAAAATTCAGAAACCAGATAATTGATACCGCTAAAATTCTTTTAGCATCCGGAATTGACCCCGAGAAATCAATTATTTTTGTTCAGTCGGAAATTGCCGAACATCTTGAGCTTTATTGGATATTAAATTCCATAACCAAAGTGGCGGAGTTGGAATTAATGACTCAATATAAAGACAAAACTCAGAACGGCAAGAGTTCCACTGCCGGACTTTTAAATTATCCGGTTCTGATGGCTTCCGATATTTTGCTTTATGACGCTCAAATTGTCCCGGTTGGGGAAGATCAAAGGCAACACCTTGAATTAACCAGAGAACTTGCAAGAAGATTCAACGGGTTATATGGAAAAACATTCAAAGAACCCGAAGAATTGATTGAAAAAGTCGGCTCAAAAATAATGGGCTTGGATAATCCGACAAAAAAAATGTCAAAAAGCGCTTCCAGTGAATACAATTACATAGCCCTAACCGACGAACCCGAAAAAATAAAAGATAAAATTAAAAAAGCGGTAACGGATTCGGAAACGCTTATAAAATATGATCCGTTGAAAAAACCGGGAATTTCAAATCTGCTTACAATCTTGGCGCTTTCTTTAGGTAAAGATGTCAAAGAAATAGAAAATAAATACTTTGGAGAAAATTACGGGAGATTAAAAATTGATTGCGCCGATGCTGTCGTTCAACTGCTTTCCAAGTTTCAAGAGAATTATAAAAAAATAAGCGACAAGAAAGTTGAATCCGTCTTAAAAAAAGGAGCTGCCTCGGCCGGAAAAATTGCATTGCAAAAAATAGAAGAAGTTTATCAAAAAGTGGGGTTAAGATAATAATCAAAAATTAAACGCGATCGAAGCAATAACATAAAAAACGCTCAATCCAAAAATAAAATAAAGGGCGTTTTTTAATATTGGAGAAAAATTTGAAACAAGCGCCTGTCTGGAACTGCCAACGGAAATTTCTCCCTTTCTCATTTTTGACCACATAGCAACAATGAAAATTCCTTCAAAGCCGATAAAAAAACCTCCGGCAATTTCAATTAATTTTATAAATCCGCCAATATTCAAAAAATAAATGAACATCGGCATAAAGATAGCAAAAAATATGGCGAGCTTTTTGGGAAATTTGAGGTCTAATTCAAGAGATTTAAAAATATCGAGCCCAATTGAGAAATATGAACTGATAAGAGCCAGAATCCCCAGTGCCGCCAAAATAAAAATTGAAAATTGAGAAGAAATTGAACTTACAATTCCCGAAACCGAATCCGGAGTAACTGTTTTTGAAATTCCCAAAACTCCGAGAATAAAAGCCAAATAAATAAATGCCGGAATGGCTGTTCCCCAAATGATGGATTTTTTTGATTCAATCGGGTTCATTGCGTTATTTTCAAAATAATTTATTACCGATGGCACAGCCGGTCTGCCATTCAAAGAAAATAAAATCGCGCCAAATGGCATCAACCAAAGAATCGGCGTGCTTGAAACAAAGCTGAATGATTTATTGAAAAAAGACGCCCCTCCCCAAAAAACAACAAGCGCTATCGCTCCGATAATGCCGACGATAGATAAAAATTCAAACAAAGAAACTTTTTTTATTCCGGAAAAAATTATAACAGACCCAATCCACCAAAAAATAATTGCCTGATATATTTTAGAAATAGAAGGAAAAGCCAAAGACACGAAGCTTGACGATAAAACAAGATAGATAGTCAGAACAAAAAACATTTCCACGATAGTCATCAAAATCGACATCCAATATCCAAAATTTCCGAAATAAATTTTGGCTAGTCCGGCAAATCTGTGCTTACTGCCGTTTTTTATTATCAAATCGGCATACATCAAATGAATAATACAATAAATAAAAGCGAATAAAATTAAAAATATAATTCCAAGACCGACTCCCGACATATTGAAAATATAAGGCAAAGAAAAAATGCCCGCACCAACAATGGTGCCGGCAAGCAAAGAAGTCGGCAATATAAAACTTTTAAAAAAATTCATAAAAATCGGATTTAAAAATTACTCCTCAAAATATATTTTATCTCCCTCGTGAACTTTGCCGTCCATTTTCATTCCAACTTCCTGGCCTTTTTTCGCTTTTTTCACCTGTTCATGTTCTATTTGCATCGATTCAATGACTTGTGAAAAATCTTCGCTGTGGCCTTTTATTCTTATCTCATCGCCTACCGAAACCGGCTGAGAAAATTTAATTACCGCCACTCCTATTTTCGCAAATACGTGGGTAATTTCTCCGATTGGTTTTTCTTTTTTTGCCATATTTTTGAATAAATCAATAACGACCTTTTTGTTATTATAACAAAAAAACAGCAACAAATTAAGAACCGGAGTTAAATAAAAAACCGCCTCTTAAGAAGCGGGGTTTTATTGATTTTGCCGTTTTATTCTCCTCCTCCCTCGTGTATGTCTTCAACAGCCTCTGCTTCCGTTTCTTTTTGTGTTTCCTGTCTTTCCTCTCTGATTAAAGCAATGACTTTTTCAACAAGCTCTTTAGGGTCCGATGAATAAGCTATCTTGCCTTTTCCTCTGTGACCTTTGGCGATTATTTCTTTAATCAAATTATCGGTTGCCCAATCTCCTTCCAAAACTCCTATCGGTTTTTTGTCCTCGAAAGCAATCGTAAATTCGTTTAAAGTCCCGAGTCGTCCGCATCCGACGATCACGGCATCCGATGAACGGGTTAAAAGCAAATTTCTCCCCGAATATCCAAATCCCGTATAAGTTATCAAATCGTGATATTCAACCGGCAATTTGTAAACTTTAAGATGTTCTTTTTCGCTTGACGCCGGAGAGAGCCCAATGACTATTCCGCCGACTTCTTTGGCGCCTTTTGCCGCCCAAAAAGGAAATCCCGTTGTTGCTCCCGTAACCAATACCCCTTCGTGATTTATAATTTCTCTTCCCAATTCCTGCGCTTTGGAAAAAGCCGCATCTCCGCAATGGCTGGTATCAGCCGCTCCCGAAATACATATTTTATATTTGGGAGTATGTCCGTTTGTAATATGTTTATTGTCCATTTTTTTATTTTAACCGATTTTTTAATTGCTATCAATTTTAAAATTCAAAAACATCGCCTTTTGACGGAACAGTCGCATCAATCGCAAAATTATCTCTGATTTTGTCCGCCAGTGGCTTACTTTGATCTTCCTCGCCTTGAACGACAAAAACTTTTTTGACGCTTTGTTTCATCGATTCAACCCATTTTAACAAAAGTGGTTGGTCGGCATGAGCGCTGTATCCGCCAATAGCTTTGACCTTACATTTTATCGGAACTTCCTGTCCCATGATTCTTACCGATTGAGCGCCATCGATTATTCTTCTGCCTAAAGTTCCTTGCGATTGATATCCGACAATCAGCATGGCGCTTTTTTCGTCGGGTAAATATCTTATCTCGTGATATAAAATCCTTCCACCGTTGGACATTCCGGAACCGGCAATAATTATTTTTGGGGGAACAACATCATTGATTGATTTTGACTCTTCTTTGGTTAAAGTGAATCTTAATCCCGGAAAATTAAAAATGTCTTTATTGTCCTTCATCATCTTCAATGCTTCATCGTCAAAATATTCTTTATCGCCGGAATATTTTTGATAAATTGCCGTAAGTTTTATCGCCAAGGGACTGTCTATAAAAATCGGAACTTTGGGAATTCTTTTGTTTTCCACCAAATCGTTTAGCTCAAATAAAAGTTCCTGAGTTCTTTCCATTGCGAATGCCGGAATCATTAACGTGCCTTTGGATTTAAAGGTGTCCTCTATCAAATCCTCAAGAATTGACTTTCTCTCATCAACCGATTCATGGACTCTGTTTCCGTAAGCCGATTCAACCAAAGCATAGTCTGTATTTTGAATGTATTCCGTATCTTTTACTAATGGAGCGGGAATATTCCCCAAATCTCCGGAAAATACAATGGATTTTCCGCCTACCGTCACCTTAATTGATGCCGAGCCCAAAATATGACCAGAATTATAAAATTCTATTTGAAAATCTTTGATTTTAAATATCTGATGATAAGAAAGCGTCTTCCATTTTTCTCTTGAGTTATCAATATCTGAGATTTCATAGAGCATCGGCTTGCCTGGCGGAGTTTCGTTTTCCATCAAATGACGGGCATCCAAAAGAAGCTCATAAGCTTCGTCTTTGGTTGGCGCAGTGGAATAAATACTCCCAATAAAACCCTCTTTTACCAATTTAGGGATTCGTCCTATGTGGTCTATGTGAGAATGAGTGATGAAGACAGCGTCTATCTCTCTGGGGTTAAAACCAAACGGTTCATAATTTTCTTCGTTTGAAAATTGGTCGCCCTGATTCAATCCGCAATCTATAAGAATCTTGCCTTCATTGGATTCGAGCAAATAACAAGAGCCGGTAACTTGTCCGGCTCCGCCGGTAAATGTTAATTTCATTTTTATATTATAAATTATTTTTTTGTCTCCCGCCACTTTTTAAAAATAAAAATATAAAATAAATGTTTTTACAGATTGACTTTAGATAAAATATATTGTTTAATCTAAAAAGTTCACAAACGGAGGTGATAATGAAAGTGAAGAAAGCTAAGATCGACAGAAAGCGTCCTGTAGCGCTTTTGGGTGTAAAAATTTCTATGGCGATTCCGATTTGCGAAAAGGACAAGGAAGAATCTCTGGCAAACAATGTTTGTCGTCCCATCACTGCCGTCATTTGGGTCAACGGATGGGGGGATGAAAAAATCGCCCTACCCGAAGAAGACAGAAAATTTATCAACAGCTTGCCTAACGCAACCGCAATTCATAAATTTATCAATGGCGTAGCAAAGGCATCTTATAACACCGCCAGAAAAATTTCGTCGGAACGATGGGCTACCCTAGCCACAAAGTGATAGGCCAAAATTATTTTGGCCTTTTTTATTTAAAAAACTTATCCAAGTTAAAAACTCTTTTGGTGTTTGATAAAATTATACTTTTCACTTCCTGAATTCCTCTGTTTTTCAAGAAAGCTATGGTTTCTACAACCTCTTCAATAAAAGCCGGCTCGTTTCTTTCTTTTTTATGACTTTTTGGAGAAACAAACGGCGCATCGGTTTCAACAAGAATCTTTTCC
>JAKANP010000004.1 GCA_021812345.1 bacterium
TACTTTATTTTTTGAAAAAAATCATTCGGATGATAGTTATTCTATTTGGCGATTTGAGTTTACAAATCCAAACAACTACAACAGCATCAGATTAGTAAAATCTGGGAGATTTAAAATTAAATAATTAGATGCGTTAGTTTTTGATTTCTATTATTTTCGAATCATTTTAATTAAAAAGCAGCGCGCCTTATAAAAGCGCGCTGCTTTTTATTGCATGGCCTATTTATTTTTTATAAACCGCGTCTGAGTACAGCGAGCTCTATTGAGTCATAGCAGGCACGCCACGTTGCCTTATCCTTCCCAAGTTTATTTGGGTTCCTAAATTCTAGAGCTTGTTCTCCAACTCTGCTTGCAAGATCGTTTTTTAGTTCTTCGAAAAATTTTATCGGATCCGTTTTCCACGAGCACTTGTTAGTGGATAGATGGATGAGATTTCTAAAGCCAGACAGTATTGGATAGATAAAACCACTAGGAATTCGATATCTGGACTCCCCCTTAATAAATGGAAGCGAAGCCATTTCCATTCTACGATTGGTAACTTCTGTGACTCCGGTCAATTTTCCAAATTTACCGTTTTTATCTCCATGTCCATGGTTATAAGCTTCTGGAAGATCCCGATAAATAACGTCGTGTAACTCAAGTATCATTGGTAAGAGAGGAATATATTTCATCATTCTATCCTTGTTTTTCTTGAAATGCTCAACCACAGAGGCTCGAGTCGAATATGCTTTAATGGGATGATTATCACGATCAAATTCTTCGACATCAAAGCAAACTAGGTATGAAAGAATTTCTTTTATATCGATATCTTTAGCACTTCCTTCATCGGATAATTCAAATTCTTTATATGCTATACGATCTGTATAAGGTTTCCCAGAAAGGACTTTTTTTATTGCTTCATAATGCCCTCTGAGCTCTTCTAAACTTTGTTCTTTAACTTGAGTAGAGGTGTTTCTTGACTCTACAATATCTACTACCATATCTGGATCCGTTATTCCTTCAAGAATTTCTAGCTTCACGTAAGCTTTTAAATCTACGAGTTCTTCCGGTGGTAAATTTTCTATAAATTCTCGGATTACGCGAAAAGTGTGGCCTCCATCTAGTAATCCGTTCCTAGATTTATCTGCCATCTCGATCTCAAGAATATTTTTCTGATTGTCAAATGATGTTTTTTCCGCGATCAAAGTAATCCCACGGTTTCTAAAGAAAAATGAATCAGGATCATTTTCGAGAGTGGCAAATATTTTTTTTGCAACGCCAGAAGTGGTTTTTGGATCACGAGGATTTAATGTTCGCCATTCCTCAAATTCTTCTGGAATATCCTTTGCATTAAGAACAGCAATATATGTTCTTGAACCAGATTCGTCGTATGGGCTGGCAATTTTTCTGAAAGAAACAACTGGTAATTTAATTAGTTTTGTAATCATATAATTTTTAGTTAATTGTTATTTTTACAACTTCTTCAAAACAAAAAACGTGCGTTCCTCGCACGTTCAGTTATAAAGCTATAAAAATGTGTCGACCGCACATTAGCTTCCGCTAAACGTTTCTCGAGGTTTTCCTACGAGTATTACAGCATTTGAAGCTAGTAATAGTGGTATGCGAGGCAGTACCACAAGATAATTTTAATTCATTAATTATTTTTGTCAAATCTAATTGTGCATAAAAACCAAATCGATCAAAGATCGTTGCAATTTTCTGAAATCGTGGGAGAATAATGGCGATAATTAATATTTTTTGAGTTATTATGTCAGAGAATGAAGATAAAAATTTTAACAGGGATAAAGCGCAAGAAAGGATAAATTTTATAGGCGGCGATTTTGGTGAATATTTCAGCCCAGAAGATATCAAGGGTTTTGAATCTGAGATTGAGCGTAGCAAAAAAATACTCAGCGGATACGAGAAAATTAAGATGCACGCCGAATTAATGAATTGGGCAGTAAGAGAGAGATTTAAAACTTTGCCGACAGTAAGCGCGCTAGCTGCGACCCTACTAATAGTTGCTACTTTCAACGACAAATTAATCATTCTTGATAATTATGTAAGAGTGTTGCTCTCAGCCTTGCTTTTTTTAATTCCGGCAAGTTTATGGGGTTTATTTTATGAGGTTAACAAAGCGGAGGATGAAAGTTTTAAAAAAATTGTATCAATAACAGAGGAAAATTTTGGAAAAGAGGAGGCGGATAAAATGAGAAATAAACGAAAGCCATCATTTCGTGGCTTTATGCCATTTATTGCAAATGCGCTATTCACTATTGCTGTATTCTTTATAGTTTATTTCATTTGGAGATGAAAAATAAAATCCGCCTTCGGCGGATTTGCTATAATAAACCTATGTCCAAAGAAAGAATACAAAGGCAGGAGGGAGAAAAAATAGAAAAAATAAGAATACCCGACAAAGATATGCCCAGCTGGATTGAGGTCCTGCGCAACGGGGGACTAGATGATGAGCAGATAGACGAAATACTGGCTCACTTAAATAAAACTTATGCCAGACAAAAGGAAATGCTCAATTCCGACGTTGTTGAAGAGGAATTGCACAAACTGGAAAAGGATATGCTCGAAAATCACGGCAGGACCTTTACCAAAGAACAGAAGGATTATTTAAAAAAAGGCATCGAAAGTCGCTTCAAAAAATAATCTGCCTCAAGGCGGATTTTTGAGATTCCTCACTCCGTTCGGAATGACAGAAATGTTCGGTACGTTCGCACTGCTGTGCTCAGCGTCTCCTCGCCTTCGCTCGTCGGATTTTTGACATAGTTTTAAACCGGGTGTATAAACTAAGACAGTACAAGGGGGTATAAATGCATACGCCAGACAATATCACTTTGCATATTGTTATGGTTTATCGCAATAAGAAGGATCCAAGTAAGCACATGATGACTGCTCACACTCTCAGCGGAGAAAATTTGGGGAACAGAATGAATACGTTGATGCTTGAAGCTGACAGCTGGAGTAATAAGTGGGAACTGGTGAGTTTTTCTCATACGTGTATACCGAATTAATACCGATAAATAAGTGCATCGTCCGGAATATTCCGGGCGATTTTTTGATATAATAAACCCATGAGCAATAAATATCATAGCGGAGTAGGGGTTAGGTACTTTAAATAAAAAATATTCCACCACCAACATTCCAACATTCTTAAGAATGTTGGAATGTTGGTATAAACAAGTTATTGGCGCAATGGATTTATGAAAACTGTCCGGCTAAATTCTGAATAAATTAACAGGCAAGGATAGTTTCTATAAATTATTATTTTATGTATTATTAGATAATGGATAAAAAACAGGACAAAGGAATTGCAATCATATATATAGTTATTGCTATCGCTCTGGCAGGTGCAATCATCGGCGCCGGTTACGCAATTTATAGAATAAAATTTTCAAAAATCGATACTTACGCCGAAAGATTGAGCAATTTCATGGCGCAAATAAACCAGGAAATATCTAAAACACCAAGACCTCAACTGCCTTCAATTTATACAAGATATGACGTATCTCCGAACAATCTTAGTGGCGGGGACTTTTTCAAGTCAGCCATCATACATAATGGAGATAAGACCCCTCTTTATCTGAAGTTTGATAATACTATTTTGGAAATAGACAACATTTCTGTTGCAACGACTAGCAAGAATACTTTCGGCGTTCAATTAGACGGGAAATTAAATGATGGAGAAACGAGATCTATGAGAATGCCTTGCATGAAAGATCCGGGACCAACGTCCTGTCATGGCGGTGGCGTCGCCGGAATTGTCGGGAGGCAGTGGGACGTCGAAATCAGTAGTAGTAATGGCTGTCAAAGATATAATCACATTTCGGAATACTTTTTGCCGCTTTCTGTGGATTTTGATTTCGCTACCGGGAAGTGGAATTACATAGAAATTGGACAATTATTGTTTAGCATGGATAAGAGCACCGGCTGTATTAAGGTTAACTAATATTAATTAGAATAAATGATAATCCGCCCAAGGCGGACAATTCCACCACCAACATTCCAACATTCTGCAGAATGTTGGAGTGTTGCTTTTGTTTTAAAGTTGAGGTATAAAATAGGGCAGAACCTGAACAAAAGGAGAGGAAATGCCGAATTCGGATTCAAAAAAGGTGTCTTCGGCAAAACCGGGCGGACATATTTGTGTCCATGTCATTGCAATTTTTGAATGTGAAGAGCATAAGCATCTTTACAGATCATTCAATCGTAAAGTGTGGATGCACGAGGATAATAATTCGAGCTTGGAATTGGATGATTTTCTGCAGGCAGCTCACGAGATAATGAATAAGAATGAACTATCCAAGGCTACTTGGAGATTGGTGAGCGTTTCTCATACTCTGTGGTGCTAATCGTCTTGAGAGCAATATTATATTATCCCGACTTTGTCGGGATTTTTTGATTTACTTTATGAATTAGTGTTAGACTGTTTTATATGAATCTCAACTTTCGTAGGTTAGAAACCAAATCAAAAAGTCCGTTGTGGATTTTTCCCCAGCCGAATGCCAACAGCGTTGCTTTGGGAGTTTTGATATTTGCCGGAACCAGAGACGAGAATTGGCCCAAAGAAGCCGGCATTGCTCACGCTTTGGAGCACATGCATTTTCAAGGAACCGAGAAGTTTCCTTCAAGCGCAAAAATTTCCGGATTTGTGGAAGAAGTGGGCGGAAGATTAAATGCCTGGACATGGAAAGAAATGACTTTTCATCATGTCTATATGCCGGCAGAGCATGCCAGAAGGGGTGTTGAAATTTTAAGCCAGCAGATGCTAGCTTCTGTTTTTCCGGAAGAAAAAATAGGAATTGAGATGAAGAATATTGTCCAAGAAATAAGAAGGAGAAACGATAATCCCGGAAATTATATTTATAAAATAAATAATGAACTTATATACGGAAAACATCCCTTGGGAAAAGACACTTTGGGGACAGAAGAATCCGTTGCTGCTTTTAAGAGGGATGATTTTATCAGCTTTAAAAATCGATATTATAATTCAAATAATATGGTTTTTGTTGTTGCCGGAAATATTGATGACAAATCCGCAGTCGATTTATTTGATGAATTCTTTTCGTTTGTTCCCGGAGAGAAAAATGAAAGAAAAGCGGAAGAATTGAATGATTTTTCGGCAAAATCGAGCGCAGATAAAAGAGAAATAGAACAAATCCATTTAATATTGAGCGCCATTGCCGGCTCTGCTGCATCTCAAGACGCGTCCAACCTGGAACTTTTTGGATATATGATTTCGGGGGGAATGTCATTCCCGTTATTTCAAGAAGTTAGGGACAAAAGAGGGTTGTGTTATGAAATTCACGGTGGGCTTAATAAATGGAGCGATTTTAGTAATTTTAATATCTATATTGGAACAGATCCAAAAAGATATAAAGAAGCCGTTGAAGCAACTCTGGAAGTTTTAGAGAAATCAAAATTGGATAAAGATTTATTAGAGAAGGCAAAAGCTTTGAGAATTGGACGATTAGCTCTTGATTTTGAGAATATGTCCAATGTTATACGCATTGCGGCATCGGATATAACTTTTTTAGGTTCCCCACGAGGATATGAACAGATAAAATCGGAAATAGAAAAGATTACAATCGAAGATGTGGGTAGGGCGGTTGATAAATATCTTTTGGCGGATAAATTATCAAAAACTTTATTGGTTCCGGAAGATTTTAAGGAATAATGATTTTGATTCGGGTGGACGATATTTAAAAGTTATTGATGGGGGGAAATTATTTGATTAAATATTTTTTTATATTATTATAAATCTGTTCGCAACTAAGCGAACAGATAGAACTCAAGAAGGGAGGTGGTGAAAAATGAAGAAGACCATCATCCTGTGATTCGTTTCGGTTTAATGGCGCCAACTAAGTTGGCGCTTTTTTTGTTGTTTTTTATGGCTTCAAATTGTAAAATAAGCTTGTGATTGATAACTCTCAAAAAAATAATAAAAACTTAATTTTTATTTTGGCGATTATTGTCGTTATTGCTGTCGGTGTTGGGCTTTATTTTTGGTGGTCCCGCCAACAAACGCAAAATTCTCCATCTATTACAATCAATTCTCCATCAGCCGAAGACGTTTGGGCGATGGGGTCAACTCATACAATCTCTTGGAATACTAAAAATATTCCGGCGGAAAATAAAATTTCAATAACCATAAGAAGAATTCCTCCTCCGCCCCTTCCAATCGACGGACAAGAATTTGATCCGATATTGTTTATTAATTTGCAAAATACCGGAAGTATCGATTGGACTATTCCCGTTTCTTATCCGTCCGGGAATTACATAATCGCCGTAAATAGTTATAAGTCCGTGCCGATAACAAATGTAATTGCTGTTGAAAGTTCTCCGTTTAAAATACAACCGCCGGCGCTGTCTCAAGATGTTTACCCGATTTATAATTCAGATTCAATAGAATGGAGCGCTCCCAATACCTATTCTTTGGAAACTCCAAGTGGCGGGATTTTTGGTTCGGCTATAAATGCAACCGTGGCCACAAGCACCATGAACCCGTCAAAATTTTTCTCGCCTTTTGACAAGTATTATAAAGACAAATTGACTGCGCTTGGGTGGAAGGTCGACAACTCTCTTTTGGCTAATGGACCAGCCAGCGGACAGACCGTTTATCGCAAGGGAAGCGGTGTTGTTGCCATTAATTTTTTGACTATTTTTCACAATATTTCAAACACAAGACCGGAACAATGTCCTTGTGATGTCAATTTATCGATTTTTTCTTCCGCGCCTCAGTCGACTTCTTCTTTCCCGGGGCAGTAATAATTATGGATTTTTTGCTATAATTAATTATGGAAAGCACAGAATAACAAAAACAAAATCAATTCGTATATTTATATGCAAGATATTAAAATAATTAAAGGTCGGCAAATTATTATAAAAAATTTAAGATGAATAAAAAAATATTGGCAGGAATGGCAGCGGTTATGACAATATCCGCTTTATTTGCCGGTTTTATGGCAAATGCTCAGACTTCAACCAGCACTACTTCTACCGCGTCGGCTCCGTCGGTTTCGCAAAAATTTGTTTTGCAAATTGGACCCAAGGGTGAAGCTCTTTTAAGAGGAACAATCGCTTCCGTGGCTAGCGGAGTTTTGACGGTAAATAGTTGGGGAGGAGTTTGGACAGTCAATGTTCCATCATCGGCCGAAGTTGTTCCGGCTGCGGTTGGAAAAGACGTAACTAAGTTTGGCGTCGGAGATTTTGTCGGTGTTTCGGGAATTGCTTCGCAATCCGCGGCGTGGACAATCGATGCGAAAGTAGTCCGCGATTGGACTTATAAAAAAGAAGTTAGTCAAGAAACAAAACAAAATATTGATAATGCTCGCCAGACAATAAAAAATGGAACTCCGAGAAATTTTGTCGGAGTGGCCAGCAATATCAGCACTTCATCGTTAACCTTAACGGAGAACGGAACTGCTTATACAGTTAATACCGCTTCTAACGTGGAAATCGTCAACAGGAATTGGGTTAAAATCCAACTTTCCGGGATAAATAGCGGAGATACCGTTCGTGTCTGGGGAGTTAATACCAGTGGGACTATTAGCGCTCAAATCATTCGTGATATAACGCTTCCTGTTTCCACAAAAACTCGATAATAATTAAAAATTGTTTAATTAACAAAAACCGCTTTTAAAAATTAAGGCGGTTTTTTGTTGACGGAATTTGTTTTGTTTATCGTTTGATAAGAGCGGTTTTCAATGGTGGTCATTTATCCACATCTTTTTTTTCTTTTGTGTTATAATAAATTAAAATTAATTAAACAATTTATGGATAAAAAAACAATTTACGCGATAGTGGCTTTGGTCGTCGTCGGGTTGGGGGTAGGATTGTATTTTGGGTTTTATAATAAAAGTTCAAAGAGTAATCAAAATAGTCAATCTTCATCGCCAGTCCAAAAATTATCTATTGATCAGGCCTCAAAATTCTTTTCGGACAAGCAAATTGTTTTTGATTCAAATTGCAAACCAACTCCGGATAAGCTGACCGTAAAAAATAATTCGGCAATTATGATAGTTAATCAGGGGAAGAACAACACTACTTTTTCTTTGGATCAAACAACTTTTTCGATTGCTGCCGGTCAGTATAAATTAACCACCGTTTCCAGAAAAACATTACCGGCCACAATACTTGTCGGATGCGGAGCTGATAAAACGGCGGCTTCAATTATTGTTCAATAAATAAAATTTTATAAACTTGAAATTATCACTTTCCAAAAATCAAGCGTTCACACTAGTTGAACTCATTGTAGTCATCGGTGTAATTTCTGTTTTATCTGCGGCAACTTTAATTTATTTAAATCCGGTTCAATATCTTAAGCAGTCAAGAGATTCTGTGAGGTCTCAGGATTTAACCACTTTAAATAACGATATTAATTTTGGTGAATCTCAGGGTATAGTCACTTATCCCAATACTACTTCTACGCTTTATGTTTCCTTGGTTGACCCGGGTTCATCTTCCTGCGCTGATTTGGGACTTCCGGCATTAAGCGGTGGTTGGCAATATCATTGTGTAACCAGCACCGATAGTTTGGACAAAACAGACGGCACCGGATGGTTGCCCATAAATCTTTCCAATATTATGGGAAGTTTTTATTTAACCAATCTTCCGATCGATCCGATAAACACCACTTCTTCTTGTGAATACACAATGTTTGCTTATCAGGATTCTCAAAATTGGGAACTGGCGACAAGATTTGAATCGGATAAATTTATCGCTTCATTTCCGGCAAGTGACGGGGGAGCGAGTGATATTTTGTATGAAAAAGGAAAGAATATAACAATAATGCCTTCTTTTACCTGCACCCCAACAAGTGGTGGGGGCGGAGTGATTAATCCAACCGTAACTATATCGCCAACTAATTCAACTGTTCAGCCTTATAGCGGACCATCAATACCGGCAGATGGCGGGTCTGGAGGTACAATTTATTTCACAATAAGAGATACAAGCAACAACCCTGTTTCCGGAGCAACAATTACCTGCTCTGCCAGTCCTTCTACCGGAGCTTCGTTTAATTATTACGGACCAAATAGCCCAGCTTCCGGAACTACCGATGCGAGTGGAAATGGATGGTGCTCTGTTTCTTCAACTGCCGTTGAAACAAAAACAGTTTCCGTTACTGCTCAACTTGGCTCCGATACGCCTGTTACTTTAAGCCAAACAGCCGATGTTCCTTTTATTGATCCTGCTGTTGTTGCAAATTCAAATTTAAATTTTCCAAATGGAACTTCTGCGCCGGCGGATGGCGTCACTCTTATTAATGCCGTTCTTACGGCAAACAATTCCAATAATCAACCTGTTCCCAATGTCAGAACTTTTTGCAATATTAGTGGTTTAAACGGAGCAACATTAACCGGAGTTACGGTTATCGGCGATGGGGCGTTTACTGATTCAAACGGTCAAGTAACTTGCGGTTTTGCTTCAACTCAAGTTGGTAGCTATTCTGTTTCAATTACGATGGGTAATGATACTATGGGACCGCAAACAATTTCGTTTACTAATTTTGCGGGCGTAACAATTTCCCCATCACTTTCAACGGTTTATGTTTATGACGCACAAAGAAGCTTGCCGATAAATGGAGCTACCGGTCAGGTTTATATTCATATAATTGATACTACCGGAGCAAATGTTCCGAGCGCCGAAGTTCAGGTAATAACCGACAGACCGAATTATGATGTGATAACTCAGCCCAACGGCGTAACTGATTCCGGAGGTGGAGCTGTTGGAAATTTTAGTTCTACGGTAGTTGGCACAAGCACTATTTCGGTTCAGGCTAGGCTCGGATCTGGAGGTTCTTGGGTTTTGTTGAGTCAAACAGTGGCAATATCGTTTACTAATGGAGTTGACCACACGACATTGACTTATTCTCCATCAAATTTGCAAGCTCCGGCTGATGGAATTTCGGTTATTAAATTTACGTTAACTGCTTACGATGTAAATAATGTTCCGGTTCCGAATGCGGCTATGGATTGCGGAGCCAATCCAAATAATGGAGAGATTCAAGTTTTTGGTGCCGGCGGATCCACGGACGCTAATGGCCAGATAACTTGTATGTTTGCGTCAACCGTTCCCGAAACAAGCCAATTTTATTTTATCAATTCATCCAACGTTACCGTTCAATCTAAAAATATGACTTTTGTTGCCGTATCCGGAAATGTAACGAGCACATTTGTTATTAACAAATCTCAAGCTTTGCCGGATGGTAGTGACAGCATAACCGGAACGATGACTATGGTTGACAGTAATGGAGTCCCTCAATCAGGGGTGCAATTTGAGTGTAAGATTGGAACAAGCGCGAATGCATGGACTAATTATCCGAATGGAAATTTTACCGACGCAAACGGACAAGCGGTTTGCTCGGTCCAGGATTCGGTTGAAGAAACTTTTAATTTTTCAGCATGGACAGCTCCATCGAATAGAGATTTTCAAGTTCAGGTTGGCCCCAGCAGGAGCGTGACATTTACAAATTCTCCAACAACCGGAGTGGTTTCTTCTGCGGCGTCGTCCGTTACCGTCTCGCCGACATCACTTCAAGCTAATGGCTCCAGTTTGGCAACTGTTACTGTTATTCTTAAAGACGATTCCGGGAATCCGATTTCGGGAGTTGTTCCAGATGTGTCAGTTAGTGGAAGCGGAAATACAGTAACTCTTTCTCCTCAAGCGACAGATGCCAACGGCTCTTCTACGATGCAATTTAATTCAAACGTTGCGGAAACAAAAACTATAACAACTATTGCCAGTGGGGTTACTCTTAGTGATCAACCGACGGTCATATTTACTTCCGTTTCCAATCCGTCGCTGTCAGCTTCAAATTCAACTGTTACTGTAGATAAAACTTCAGCAGTAGCTGACGGTGTTGATGCGATTACGGCGACAATTACACTCAAAGATAGTTTAAATAATCCTATTTCCGGAGTTCAATCAACTTGTAACGTAACGGGGAGCAATAATGCGGTTTCAACGCCAAATCTGACAGATTCCAATGGGCAGGCCGTCTGCGTAATAACTTCAACCAATCCCGAAAGTAAAACAATTTCGGTTGATGCCGGGAGCAATGCGACTTTGCTTAGCGACAGTTTCGAAACCAATCCTTTGACCGGATGGACCAGTGCGTCTGTTAACGGATCTAGCGCTAATTGGACTCAAACCGATAGAACTGATTTTGGCGGTCCTCAGCAAGGAACTTATATGATGGATTTTAATTCGTATTATGCTAATTCGGGAGATTCTGCTCGATTATACGCGAGTTCCGGATTTGCTTTTCCGGATGCTTACACGCCGATTAATGTTTCTTTCTGGATGTATCATGAAACAAGTTGGGATACTGCCAGAGATAGCGTCCAGGTTCAAGTTTCTACTGACGGAGGAACTACTTGGCAGAATGTGGGTTCTCCGGTTTATCGTTATGATGGAACAACTCAGTGGACTGAACATACGGTTAGCCTTACCGGAATTTCCGGTTCGACCAGTAATGTTTTGATTGGATTTTTGGGAACAGCCGATTATGGAAATGATGAGTTTATAGATAATGTTCAAGTGGTGGCGTCTCCAGTCACTCTAAATAATCAGCCGGTTGTAGGTTTTATTTCCACCGTGTCTGTGTCGGCCATCAATTCAACCGTCACTGTAGATAAAACTTCAGCATCGGCCGACGGTGTTGATGCTATCACCGCAACAATAACTCTTTTAGATGATTCCAGCACTCCAATTTCAGGAGTTCAGTCGACTTGTAATGTTACGGGAAGCAATAATACGGTTTCAACTCCGAACCTAACCGATTCAAACGGTCAAACCGTTTGTGTAATAACTTCAACAACGGCTGAAGATAAAACAATAACAGTAACTGCCAGCGGAACGACGCTAAATCAGTCTCAAGTGGTTACGTTTGCCAATGCTCCGATTATCACCGCCGGTCCTAATGCGACGACTACTCAAACGACGGCGACTATTACTTGGTCAACGGATCAACTTTCCGATTCCCAGGTTAATTACGGTACTGCTACTTCCAGTTATTCTAATTCATCGTCACTGGATTCCAATTTGGTTAATAATCACTCGGTTACTATTTCCGGTCTCACTCCATACACCACCTATCATTTTCAGGTCGTCTCAAAAGATTCGTTGGGATTACAATTATTATCAGGCGATTATTCGTTCACTACAAATTATTGGGGAGTAGTAATAAACAATTCCTATAATCCGGAGGCTATTTCAGTTAGTCAATCATCGGATGGGTCATACGCAATTCTCGGAAAAAATGCTTATTCGTCTTTGCTTGGTTCTATGGTATCAAGTACCGTTTTTAAATTGACGCCCGGCGGAATCCTAGATACCAGTTTTGGCACCGGAGGGTTTACTAATCTGAATTATGATCCGTCATATATAAAACAACTTTCGGATGGAAGTTATGTTATTGGCGGTAGATATAGTTGGCCCATGACAGTTGATAAATATCCCGCAACCGGAATTATAAAAATAAATTCAAATGGTTCATTGGATTCCAGTTTTGGTAATGGCGGCTATTCGCAATCGCTTAGGGCAGGCACTGGTTATTATCCTGATGGACAAGTAGAACAAACTTCAGATGGCGGATATATTATTGCAGTGGGTTATGCTGATAAAATATTATCAAACGGATCTAGTGACCAATCATTTGGTGTTAATGGTAGTTCTACTATATTTTGTAATGGAGATTTAGGTATTTTGTCCGCCCAAACTCCTCGTTGCGCAGGGCGCATGCCTAATGACGTATACCAACTTTCGGGAGGGGGATATATATATGTTGGAAATCAGAACTTGAGCTCTGTTCCGGGATACCCGAGTGGTGATAGAATTATGATTGCAAGAGTCCTTTCAGATGGAAAAACTCTTGACACATCATTTGGTATCAACGGATCATCAACTGACCTATTACCTAGCCAAGTTGGGTCGGATGACGCTGGGTCTTCTGTTCAATCGTCAGATGGTGGATATGTCATAGCGGGTTATGACAGTAATTATAATATATTTTTAATCAAGTTTACTTCTGGTGGCCAATTGGATACGAGTTTTGGTATCAATGCCAGTACAACTCATATGAGTGCCGGTACTGCAAAGTCATTTGTAAGAAATACGTCTGATGGCGGATATTTGCTTTTCGCTGGCGATGGCCATGTCTATAAATATAATTCTAACGGTTCACTCGATGTCTCGTTTGGAAATAATGGGCTTGATGATTTGGGCAACACGCAGGGTAGTTTGTTTGCGCATGTAGATGATGTAAGACAAACACTTGATGGCGGATATATTGCCGTAGGGGGAGATAAATCATACACTCGTATGTATATATTAAAGTTGGATAATCATGGCAATCCTACAAATTTTTAGTTAAACACAACAGTTACTCCATTATTTAATTTCTAACTCAAGCAATTAAAGGGGTTTTTATATTAAAGAGGTTAATCCTCTGTGCAGGTTTAAATTCCGCTCTCTCTGCAAAATAAAATACCACCCTTGTGGCGGTTTTATTTTATAGCAGAAGGAAGTAATTTTGCTTTAATACTTAATTTTATTTATTTGCGATAAGGAAAAAAGAAAAGACGCCTCAGGAAGGCGTCTTTAGTGAGTGTGCTGGTATTGGGTAAAACCCAAAAAATAAAAAGTGCTTGATTGCTAGGAAAGCTCCCAGCGGGCGTGTGGTTGAGGCAAAGCCATATTTACCACGTATTCATTATAGCACACTTTTTTATTTTGCTGTGGATAACTTTATTATTTTTTTTGCGGATGATTATAAGCCAGTTGCCAAGAGGTTATTTTTCTGTTATTCTTTGAATCAAATTATGCCTTCTATTAAATCGCAAAACGCGGGGCAAAAACCGCTTAATAATCCAACCCAAAAACCCCGTCCGCCGATAGTGGTGGTAATGGGGCACGTTGACCACGGCAAAACGACTCTTTTGGATTATATCCGCAAAACAAAAATTGCCGAAAGAGAAGCCGGCGGAATTACGCAATCAATCGGCGCTTATGAGATAGAAAAAAATGGTCAGAAAATAACTTTTATTGATACGCCGGGTCACGAAGCTTTTATGAAAATGCGTCAGCGCGGAGCTCACATTGCCGATATTGGAATCTTGGTTATTGCCGCCGATGACGGAGTTAAACCTCAGACCGAAGAGTCTATTGATATTTTGCAGAATTCAAAAACTCCTTTTATTGTCGCGATAAATAAAGTTGATAAAAATAACGCCGATATCGAAAAAACAAAAAATGATTTGCTAAAGCACGGAGTTTTTTTGGAAGGATTTGGAGGAAATGTTTCCTGGCAGGCGATTTCGGCAAAGCAAGGCGAGGGCGTGGATGAACTTTTAGATTTGGTTTTATTGATGTGGCAATTGGAAAATCCGACTTATAATCCGGAAGGCGTAGCCAAAGGATTTGTAATTGAAGCGGAGCTTGATAGTAGGAGGGGTATTTTAGCGTCAGTTATTGTGGTTGATGGAGTGTTAAAGTTCGGAGATGACATCGCCACTCCCACTGCTTTTGGAAAAGTTAAAGTTTTGGAAAACTTTTTGGGAAAAAGAGTTGATGAACTTCATCCATCAAGTCCGGCATTAGTTGTTGGTTTTGAATCGTTGCCTTCAATAGGTCAGTCTTTCACTGCCGGAAAATTGGAATTGGAAACGGCTCCAAACTCTCAAATTGAAGAAAAGAAGAAAAATCCCATTATCCAAAAAGAAGTCAACGACAATATGATAAATGTGATTATTAAGGCTGATGTATCCGGTTCGCTTGAGGCGCTTTTGCAGATTATCGGTAGCTTGGATATTGACGGCAAAAAATTTAAAATTGTTTCAGAAAGTATCGGAGAGATAAATGACAGCGATGTAAAACTTGCATCAACTGCCAACGCGTTAATTGTCGGATTTAATACGAGGATTGTTAAGTCGGCCGACAATCTGGCAAGAGGGCAAAATGTAAAAATTGTTTCTTCCGATATTATTTACAGATTAATTGAGTCGTTGGAAAAAATTGTCAAAGGTGAAAGCGATTCTCAGGGCGAGCCGACGATGGAAGTTCTGGCGCTTTTTAGTCAAAAAAATAAAAAGCAGCTTATTGGAGGAAAGATTATTTCCGGAATTTTTACATTAAATCAAAAAATAAATATCAAAAGAAACGGGCAGTCGCTTGGTTTCGGAAGAATTGAAAGTTTAAGACAGGGGAAGTCCGTAGTTAAAAAAGTTTCCGAAGGGGAATTTGGGATTATGATAGAATCACCTACAATGGCTCAAGTTGGCGATTTGATTTCAATTGAATACGCCAAATAATTTTTGTCATATAAATAAAATTATTTAATTTATTTTAAAATGTCTCTTTATAGAAAACCTCGTTTAGAAAGTTTAATTCAGGAATTGATTTCAAAACAGATTGAAAAAACGATTGAAATGAATAATGTTTTGGTGACTGTTATGAGTGTGGACGTGGATGAGGGACACGATAAAACTATAGTCAATATCTCTGTTTTTCCCGACGATAAGAAAAAAGATGTCTTGATAAAATTAAGCAGTCAGGCGTCGGCGCTTGCTTGGTTTCTTTTAAAAAAAATAAGAATAAAAAAAATTCCGGAATTAATATTTAAATAGAGCAAAATTGGACATTGGGTTCAAATTGCTGTTAAAATTAAAATAACGGTTTTAAAAGTTTGGGCGCGGTAGCCAAGTGGTAAGGCGAGGGTCTGCAAAACCCTTATGCGCGGGTTCAATTCCCGCCCGCGCCTCCGAATGCTCGGGTGGCGGAATGGTATACGCGAAGGACTTAAAATCCTTTGATCGCAAGGTCGTGTGGGTTCGAGTCCCACCCCGAGCACAATAAATAAAATCAAATTATTTCGGATTGATTTTATTTATATTGTGATTGGGTAAGGGAATCGAATAGGGAGGGGGCGGGAGGCGCTTAGTCTCCCGTATAGGAAATTATTCAAAACCGATGGTTTTGAAAGAGTCCCGAGTTTGTCGAGGGACGACGTGAGAGTCCCCCCGAGCACAATAAATAAAATCAAATTAAAATAAATATAAATTATGGGAAATTTTTGGATGTATGTTATATATTTTGGGACCGGAGTTCTTCAAGATATCGCAATAGCTCTTTATTATCGTTTTGTTGCCGATAAAAAAGCGGGGCTTTCGGCGACACTTTCTTCTATCACCACTTTAATCAATTTGACTATTCTTTATGGAATATTAACTAATCTTACTCCGGATTCGGGAGTTTGGTTGATTATCACCTATGCTCTTGGAAATGGCGTTGGAGCTTATCTGGCTGTTAAATTTTCAAAAGTTTTTGGAAAATAAATTATTAGTTTTGAAAAATAGAAACAATTTTTTTTATTCCCCCTTTCCTAAAGGAGGTGGCCTGAACTTTGTCGAAGAGACTTGTCCTGAGCGGAGTCGAAGGACGGAGGATTTGTTGTTAGGGAGAGAATAAATCCCTCCCCATCCTACGGACGGTGCTCCCTTTAGAAAAGTGAGAATAAAATTTTTAAAAATGTCTTTTTTGACAGAGATTTTTTATGCTTGATTGATAAATCTTTTTTGGTATTCTTTATTCCAGAACATTAACACGCAAGGAGGAAAAAATGAGATCCGTAGAGCCAAAGGTTTTTTTGATAGGAGAAACTCGGGTTATTGAATCGGAACTTTCCGAATATCTTAAACATATTAATGCTGGCGATTGGACTTCAAATGCGCCCACCGATTCTGAAAAATTGGTTGAATTTTATGGTCGTCTTTGCTATCGCAGTTTTAAGCCAAAAATGAATCCTAATGTCAGTAAAATCAGAAACAGCAACGATCAATATCTGGCGAATCTTGAAAAAACTCATCATGGTTCGGTGTTGGAGCATGTCAACTTCAATTTTGTTTTTGCCGATGTATCCAGAGTTTTTACTCATGAGCTTGTTCGCCATCGGGCGGGGGTTGCTATTTCTCAAGAAAGTTTGCGTTATGTGAGATTGGATGATTTGGGTCAATGGTTGCCGACTGTTGTCCGCGAAGATGAAAGGGCGATGACTGTTTTTGTCAACACATTCAAAGAACTCGAATTACTTCAAAAAGAATTGGCAATATTGTATGAATTGGATAAAGTTGACGAGTCGGGCAAAGAAAAGAATTTTGAATTCAAAAAGAAAATTACTTCGGCCATGCGGAGAATTGCTCCCATAGGTCTTGCCACAACTATCGGCTGGTCGGCAAATGCCAGAGCTCTAAGATGGGTTCTTGAGATGAGAACCGACCCAAGCGCCGAAGAGGAAATTCGTTTTGTCTTCGGAAAAGTCGGAGAAATAGTTTGCAAGAGATATTCCAATCTTTTTGGTGATTTTGAATCAAAGATTGTTGACGGACTTCCTTGTTATAAGCCAATTAACAGTAAAGTTTAATAACTTAAAACTATCCGCCAAAGCAATCGGCGGATTTTATTTTCTTGATTTTTTTGTTTTTTAATAATATATTTTTGACGGCACAAAAAAGGGGGATAAAAATGCCTTCTGAAAATGAAAAGAAGATTTTTACCAAAGAGTATTTCGATAAATTTGAAGAACCTGCCAGGCAGATTCTGAAAATTGCCCATCAAGCAATGGAAAATAAACAAGCTCCAAATTTTATTGAGATTGGAAGGATTGAAAAGCTAATGAAAATGTCAGCGATACTTTTGGAAGATATGGGACTTATTCGCAGAGCGTTGGAATCTATTGAAGTTTATTTTTTGACCGAAAAGGGCGAAGAATTTTACAAGAAATGGCTCGATTCAAAGACTGCCGGAGTTCAAAAAAAACTTTTTCCCGATAATGGATGCTAGTTGTTATTTTAATAAGCCGCCATCAAAGCGGCTTTTGTTTTGTAATAAGAAAAAATTATTTTGTGGCATTATAGAGAGCGGATATTTCACTTGCGGAGAGGGCGCGGCTGTATGCCCGAACATCGTCAATTTGCCCCTTAAATGATTCTGACCCGTCACATATTGCTCCTATGCAAAATTTAGTCGAGTTCTGGACTAAAGATGACGCTCCAGGACCACTAAAAACACTCGCGCCATTATCATAAATCGTTATTGAAGAATATGTATTATATACCAGGGCAACTTGCTGCCAAGTATTATCAGCAGACGTACTTGAGGCGCTCACCGATGTCCAACTGCCATTATACCAACCGAAGTTTATAGTCCCCGATAATAATTGTAGTTGGTAATGAGCAAATGACGTACTCCCGTCTCTTCTAGTTATAATTTGATGACCGCAGCCGGAACATCCAGTTTTTACCCAGGCGACCAAAGTAAAAGCATTGGAAAAATTATAGAGATTGGAAGTGCCCACATACACATAGTCGTTTGTTCCATTAAAATTTCCCGCGTAAGATCCAATCTTACCACTAGTATAGTAAGGCGTTGCGCCGCTCCATGTCCCATTATTCCCATTTCCACTCTTGTCATAAGCGGTAGTCCCGGAACCTTCATCAAACGGCCAGTATCCAACAAGTCCGGTATTGTTATATATGGGAGAAAGAGTTAGATTATTTCCTTTAGCATATACTCCGGGAAGATTGGATTTGGTAAGGGTGGTATTATCTCTGTATTTATTGGATTCAAATATGGCATCCAGTTCCCAAGATCCTCCTGAGGTATAGGTATAATAATCTCCTGTAGAGGTGGAGTTGATGGGGTCTATGGGTAAAGAAGAGAAGGAAAGGGTTGGAGATTGGGTAAAGTCAACAGGAATCCATCCGGTTCCATTGACACTTTGGAGAGTAGAGGTGGAGACACAATGATAAGAATAATTGGAAGGTAGAGTGGGAAGACCTAAGTTGGCGCAAGTGGAAGTGGAATCAGGGATTGAGACATAGACGGTATTAGCTAGTCCGAAGTTGGTTACTCCTTGGGTTTCTAAGACATTTAAGGCCTGATTGATGGAGCCTAAGTCATTCATTCTGGTGACATCTCTGGTTTGTTTGAGATATTCTGCGGGGTTTAGGATGATTATAACTGCTGCGGTTAATATAGCTAAAATACCTATGACTACTAGAAGTTCTATCAATGTAAAAGAGGATCTTGCCCTGAGCTTGTCAAAGGGTCTTGCCTTTAACTTGCTAAAGAGTTTGTCAGATATTTTAGACATATTTATTAATTATTATTTAGTTTAATAATAACATACTTTTTAAGGGGGGGGGTAGTGGATAAGTTAGTTAGGAAATTATTTTTTTTAGGTTTCGTATTTTGTAGTCTTAGTGGGGGTTGATTATTGGTTGTTTTTGATATTAAATAAAACAGGACATATATTATTTTTCTTGGCCCTATCGTCTAGCCTGGTCTAGGACACAGGATTTTCATTCCTGGAACTCGGGTTCAAATCCCGATGGGGTCACAAAAACAAAAACATACCCGCGCAAGCGGGATGTTTTGTTTTTGCCCTCTGGATTTGAACGGCGAACTCCCGTGTTGGAAAATAGGAACGTAAGAAACCCGAAGGTTTCTTAAGCGGGGGTCGGGGGTGAGCGGTGAAATTCCCGATGGATTTTAAATAAGGAAGCGACGTGAAATTCCCGCCTTGCCCGTCCGTAGCTTAAGCGAAGGAGGGATGGCTTGCCTGCCGGTAGGCAGGGGTCACAAAATAAAAAAATCGCCTCAAGGGCGATTTGCTATTTATTATTTTCCGATGGCGGAGTAGCAATGCAAGTCAGTCTATTAGCTGTTTCGTTAATTTTTATTTCAACAGTTCCCTTATCGCACCCCAAATTCTTAAAACACGCTCCCATCTCTTCCTTGATAGTTTTCATTTCCGAGAGATTAAATCCTCCACTGATGGTGATGATTAATTGATTGCCCCAATATTTGATATCCAGTAAAACTTTGCGATTGGAGAAATTGAGTTCTTGCATTGTGGTTTCCCTTCTTGAGTCCTAAAACGATTATCTCTCATAAATAAGACGAAATCAATTTGACGAATTATTGTTCCCCCGGCCAACACCCCAATGATGTCTCTCATCGTCTTGGCGCTCATAAATATTCCGGATAAAATTTATCTGCTTGCAATTTGCCATCATGTGCTATAATTGGCTAAAAATAAAACATAATCAATAAAAAATGGACCCGGTTCAAGAAATAAAAAACAAATTAGATATAGTGGATATAGCAAAAGAAAGAATTTCTTTAATTCCCGCAGGAAAAAACTTTAAAGCTTTATGTCCTTTTCATAAAGAAAAAACCCCCTCTTTTATTATCTCTCCCGAAAGACAAACCTGGCATTGCTTTGGATCGTGCAATGAGGGCGGGGATATTTTTAGCTTCATAATGAAATATGAACATCTTGAATTTTATGAAGCGCTTTCGATGTTGGCTCAGATAGCCGGAGTGGAGCTTAAAAGAATCAGTCCTCAAAATCAAAAAGAATTCGGGGTGCTTTATGACATTAATAAATCGGCGGAAGATTTTTTTGCCGGACAGCTCTCAAGCGAAGAAAAATCTCAAAAATATTTAACCGGTAGAGGATTAAAGACGGAAACCATAAAAGAATTTGCAATAGGTTTTGCCCCCGCTCAAAAAGATGCTTTGATTTTGCATTTAGTCAATGCCGGGTATGATATAGCCGATGTTGAAAGAGCGGGATTGGCCTTTAAAACCGAAAGAGGAACGTATATGGACAGATTCAGAGGAAGAATAATGTTCCCCATAAAAAATACTTTTGGAAAAATTGTCGGATTTTCCGGAAGAATTTTGCCCGAATATGACGATGGAAATTCCGGAAAATACATCAATAGTCCGGAGACTCCCATTTTTAATAAATCGAGAACTCTTTATGGATTTGACGCATCAAAACAATATATAAGAGAAACCGGCGTGGCGATGTTGGTTGAGGGACAGATGGATTTTTTGATGCTCTATCAGGACGGAGTGCATAATGTCTGCGCTACTTCGGGAACAGCTTTAACTCAAAGGCATCTGGAAATTTTGAAAAAAATATCGGAAAGATTGATCTTGGCCTTTGATAGCGACAACGCCGGAATAATTGCCTCCGAGCGGGCAATTGATATGGCTCACGCTATGGATTTTGTCGTTAATATTTTTATTTTGGACGACGCTAAAGATTCGGCGGAGTATATTCAAAAAAATCCGGGAAAAATCAAAAGATTGATAGAATCGTCTTCAATTTCCGCTCTTGAATTTTATTTAAAGCGTTATGTTGATAATGTTCCCGAATATCAGATTAAGGCGAAAATCAGGCATATTTTGGAAAAAGTTATTTTGATTTACAGCCCGCTTGAACAGGGGCGTTGGCTTAGAAAAATATCCGAGCATTCTAAAATTTCCGAACAATCGCTGGTTGAAGAATTTAATTTGCTAAAGAAAAAGTCCATCAAAAAAGAAGAAGAAAAAATAAAATCGGATTTATCGCAAGAATTGGAGTTAAAAAACAGGAGCGAGCGAATTGCTATGGAGCTTTTAATTTTGGTGGCAATGAGCCAACCGTTGATTTCAAAAATAGATGAAGTAAGAGCCTTTTTGCCGGAAGATTTTATTATGGCGTTGGATTATTTAAAAGGCGCCAAAGAAGAAACGAAAGAAAATTTGAAAGGCATGGATATAGGCCGTTATGCCGAGATGAAAGCATCTTTGAGATACGGAGAAATAGAGCAGGATAAAATACCTTTTGAAGTTAATGTGCTGTGCCAGGAATTAAAGAAGGAATATTATAGAGAAAAAAAGGAAGAGATACTCGCCAAGATAAAAGTTTTGGAAAAAAGCGGAAAAACAGAGAAAATAGCCGATGCTTTAAAGGAATTTGACGAAATAGCAAAATTAGTTAATAATTAGGTTAATTAATGTCGTCTTTTAAACCGGTGGAATTTGTATCGTAAATCAGTTTGATAAAGCTGTTTTTGCGATGGCAAGAGCCGGTAAATTATTTTTTATGAAGAAAAAAAATAAAAAAATAAAAAAATCGAAAAAGTCCAAAAAAGTTTCAAAAAAACGAAAATCTAAAATTTCCGTTCGTGTTAAAAAAACGAAGAAAATAAAAAAATCAAAAACGACAAAAAAGAAAAAGATATCTTCAAAAAAATCGAAAAAAACATCTTCCGGTTCAAAAACAAAAAAGAAAAAAATAATTTTTGACGAAAAATCAATTGCCGAACTTATCGAAAGGGGTAAGGGCAGGGGATTTGTTACCGACTCCGAAATTTTATCAATTTTTCCGAATATTGAACTAAGTGTTGATTTTTTGGAAGAAATTTATTCTCAATTGGATGAAAGAAATATAAAAGTTGTTGAAGTGAGCCAGCTTATAGACACCAAAGACACCATAAAAGAACCGACGGTAAAAGAAGTAAGCTCGCTCGAAAATTCAGATTTGCCCGATGCTGTTCAACTTTATTTAAAAACTATCGGAAGAACTCCTTTGCTTACCGCTCAGGATGAAAAAGATTTGGCAAAGCGTTCCGAAAGAGGCGACGAAGAAGCGCGCCATAAATTAATTCAGGCCAATTTGCGTTTGGTGGTTTCAATCGCTAAGCACTACGTTAATCGCAGTTCGCATCTTGGAATTTTGGATTTGATTCAAGAAGGGAATATTGGTCTTTCTCGCGCGGTGGATAAATTTGATTACAGAAAAGGATTTAAATTTTCCACTTATGCCACTTGGTGGATTAGGCAGGCAATAACTCGCGCTTTAGCCGATCAATCGCGCACAATTCGCATACCGGTGCATATGGTTGAAACAATCTCAAAATATACTCAAATAAAAAGGCGCTTAGCTCAGGAATTGGGGAGGGACCCATTAGCCGAAGAAATCGCGATTGAAATGGGAATTGCAGTTGATAAAATTCGTCACATTCAGGAAATCTCACAGGAAGTTTTATCGCTCGAATCTCCTGTCGGTGACGATGAAGATAATTCAACTTTGGCGGAGTTTGTAAAAGACGAAAAAGGATTGGCGCCCGATCAAGTCACGGCCCACTCTTTGCTTAAAGAAAAAATATCGGAAATTATGAACGATTTAACTCCGCGCGAAAGAGAAATTATAGGGATGCGTTTCGGATTGGACGATGGAGTTACCCATACTCTTGAAGAAGTGGGACAAAAATTTGGAGTTACAAGAGAGCGCATCAGACAGATTGAAGCCAAAGCTCTTGAGAAAATGAAAGATCATGAAAAATCAAAAGCGCTTGAAGAGTATTAAAATTATTTAAGTTACGAAAGTACGATCCATCCTTCGCTAAAGCTACGGAGGGCGCGCCATTTTGTCATTCCAGCGAAACATTGCCACAAAATTAGGTGCCACGCTATAGCGTAGCAACAAAACAATAAATATAATAAAATAATTTTATAAAAAAATTTATTCACTTTTTCAAAATAAAAATCTTATTTATTTTTTAAAATTAAAGGCGGTTAAACATCTCATAACTGCAAGATACTTAACAAAAATATTTTCTATTATTTTTCTTAATTTTATATCAGTTTATATCAAATTCTATTTCACCTTAATTTGTACGATCGTTGAAAATAAAGATAAATATAATTTCCTGGAAATAAATTTAAATCATAAACAATATTGGTATGATATCATACGTAGTTTTTAATGAGTTCTTAATTTTGATAAAGCCAATATTTTTTGTATACTAACAATATGGCTGAAATAAATGAAAAATCTCTTCAGCATTTGCTGGATTTGGCAAGAATTGAAGAAAAAGACGCTAAACGCAGAGAAAAATTATTAAAAGATATATCCAAGATTTTGGATTATTTTAACGAATTAAACGAAGTTGACACCGAAAATGTTGAACCTTTAAGCGGGGGGACTTTTCTGTCCGATATTACAAGAGATGATGAAAAAAAATATAGAGACGCAAGTGAACACAAAAAACAAAGAGATGCTTCGGTTAATCAATTTCCCAAAAAAGAAAATGATTATTTAAAAATTCCGCCAGTCTTTACCGACTAAAAACTAAAGACCAAAAAATTTAAAGCATGGATATAAAAAATCTGACAATTGAAAAATATCACGAAGGTTTGAAAAACAGAGAATTTTCAATTACCGAAGCAATCGGAGAGTTTTTAAATTACGCCAAAAAAGAAAATGAAAAAATCGGCGCATTTTTAAGATTCAACGAAGAGGGGTCTTTAAAACAAGCTTCTGAATTGGATAAAAATCTGGAAGAAGGACTCAAAGAACAAGAATTGTTTGGGGTGCCGATGGGTATTAAAGATAATATTTTAATCTCCGGACAAAAAGCCACCGCCGCCTCAAAAATTTTAGAAAATTATCAGGCATCCTATGACGCGACAGTAATATTCAAGTTAAAATCAGATGGCGCCTTGTTCATAGGAAAAACAAATTTGGATGAATTTGCCATGGGCTCGTCTACGGAAAACTCCGCTTTTATGACCACCAGAAATCCAAGAGATTTAAGCAGGGTTCCCGGCGGTTCTTCCGGCGGTTCGGCGGCATCGGTAGCGGCAAATATGGTTTTGGGTTCTTTAGGTACGGATACCGGCGGTTCAATTAGGCAGCCGGCCGGATTTTGCGGAGTAGTCGGACTCAAGCCGACTTATGGGGCGGTATCAAGATATGGAGCTATCGCGCTTGCTTCAAGTTTGGATCAGATTGGGCCGTTTGCCAAAAACGTCAAAGATGTTGCCAAAATTTTTCAAGTTATCTCGGGGCACGATAATTTGGATTCAACCAGCGCTAATGTTGATTATAGCGACGTTGATGATTTTAAAAATTTTAATGTTAAAAAACTGGTTATTGGGATTCCTAAGGAATATTTAATTGACGGAATGTCCGATGAGGTAAAAAAATCTTTTAATGAAGTTGTCGGAAAAATAAAAAGAGACGGATTTGAAGTTAAAGAAATAAGTTTGCCTAACACGAAATATGCTCTCTCTTGTTATTACATAATTTTGCCGGCGGAAGCCAGCGCTAATCTTGCCAGATACGATGGATTACGATATTCCAAACCGGAAGATTTAAAAAACGAAGATTTTAAATTGGTTGAAACTTATTTTAAAAACAGAGGAGCGGCAATCGGCGACGAACCAAGAAGAAGAATTCTTTTGGGGACTTTTGTGTTATCCTCGGGGTATTACGATGCTTATTATGCCAAGGCGCAAAAAGTAAGACGTCTTATTCTGGATGATTTTTTGAGAGCTTTCGACAGGTCATCAAATGGGGTTGATATTATAATCGCTCCGGTTACTCCAACAACAGCTTTTAAGATCGGAGAAAAAACCGACGACCCGCTTTCGATGTATTTATCCGACATTTTTACGATTCCGGTTAATTTGGCGGGATTGCCGGCCTTGTCTTTACCGGTAAAAAAATATTCGGATGGAAGTTTGCCGGTTAATTTTCAAATAATCGGCAAACATTTTGAAGAAAAAAGTATTCTGGCTATGGGAAATTATTATGAAAACAATTTGGCTGAAAATTAAAATATAAAATATGTTTAGCTGGTTTTCTCAAAATTTTATTTGGATTCAGATCACCTCGATGATTATTTCGGCGGTATTGCTTGTTTTTATCATCAGATTGATGATTAAAATAGATTTTTTTGCGGAAAGAAGGCAATACGGAAGCGAGATTAGACACCTGTCAGATTTAAGAAAAAGAAAATTGTCTCAATTATGGAAAAATGTTTTAAAAAGAATTGCTCAACCGGTCCCGTCTTTGTGGAAAGAATCTGTTTTTGAAGTGGATGCTTTTTTTGACGATACGCTCAAAGCTTATGGATATCTTGGGTCAAACGAAGAAGAAAGAATGGATAAAGTGGATTCGGAAAATATTTCAAATATAAAAAAAATATCAGAAATTCATTTGGAAATTATCAAATTAAAAGGCGATGACAATCTTCCGCTGGATAAGGAAAAAGCTAAAGAATATTTAAGAGAATACAGAAAAGCATTCAGAGAACTTGGACTTTTGGATTAAAATAAACTTAAAAATACACCTCAATGGTGTATTTTTATTTTAGTTGCGGGAGCTGGAATTGCACCAGCGATCTTCAGGTTATGGGCCTGACGAGATACTACTTCTCCATCCCGCGATATTTATTTATTGAATCACTTTTTATTATATATGTAATAAATTTGTTCATGCGATCTTCCCGACTATAGTCGGGACGAGATACTACTTCTCCATCTCGCGATATATCAGATATATTCGGAAAATTTAGTATAGATATTTTTACACTCATTTCTGATGATGTCAAATTTTGCATAAAACAAATTAATGTGTTTATAATTTAAATACGATGTTGGATATAAAATTTATCAGAGAAAATACGGAAGCGGTTAAAAAATCGGCCATTGGAAAAGGTTTCGATATAGATTTTTTAGACGAACTTTTACGCCTGGATAAAGAGCGAAGAGTTTTGCTAGGAGAAATAGAATCTCTTAATGCGGACCGTAAAAAAAATACGGACAAAGAAAAAGGCAAAGAAATTAAAGAGTTGTTAAATAAAAAAGAAGAAAAATTTAAATCAACTTCCGAAAGATATAACGATTTAATGTTGAGAGTTCCCAACTTGTCGGCAAGTGATGTTAAAGTTGGCTCTCCGGAGGAAAATGAAGTTGTAAAAACTGTCGGTAAAATTCCAAAATTTGATTTTACACCCAAAGATCATGTTGAGATCGGACAGCTTACCGATATTTTGGATATTGAGAGGGGAACTAAAGTGGCTCAATCCGGATTTTATTATATAAAAAACGACGGCGTTCTTTTGGAGCAATCACTCATTAATTTTGCCATCAAAAAATTATTATCCAAAGGATTTTCAATTTGGATAACTCCTAACGTAGCTAAGGAAAAAAACATTGTTGGTTGCGGATATCAGGCGCGAAGCGAGAAAGAGAGACAAATTTATCATATTGAAGGAGAGGACTTGGATCTGATTGGAACCGCCGAGATAACTTTAGTGGGACTTCATACCGATGAAGTTATAGATGGAGAAAAATTGCCGATAAAATATGCCGGACTTTCTTCTTGTTATCGAACCGAAGCCGGAAGTTACGGCAAGGATGTGCGTGGCATTCTAAGGGTTCATGAATTCAGAAAAGTTGAAATGGTTGTTTTCTGTAAGCCGGAAGATGATCTAAAAATTCACAACGAACTTTTGGAAATAGAAGAAGAGTTGTGGAAGGAACTTGGCATTTCTTATCAAGTAATCAAGATGGCGTCAGGGGATTTGGGCAGTGCCGCCTCAAGAAAATATGATATTGAAGCGTGGATGCCTTCTCAAAATAAATATAGAGAAGTAACTAGCACTAGTAGCACGACTGATTTTCAAACTCGACGACTCAATATCAAAACTAAAATCAACGGACAAAATATTTTTCCGCATACGCTCAATGGTACGGTTTTTGCTTTAGGCAGAGCGATGATAGCGATTATGGAAAATTATCAAAACGAAGGCGGTTCTTTTAAAGTTCCGGAGGTTTTAAAAAATTTTATCGGCAAAGATAAAATCGATATCAAATAATTTTTTTGGGGACTTTATTTTTTGTTTTTTATCGTTTATATTTTATTTTGAGTTAAGGCAGGGTAGCTCAGCTGGTTAGAGCGGGCGTTTCATAAGCGCCAGGTCGCGGGTTCGAGTCCCGCCCCTGCTACGGAAATATATTTACCAATACGATAAATGAAAAAATTGTCTTCAAAAGAAAAAGACATATTGCGTCAAAATATCGTCGATTTTGCAAAAAAATTTGTCGGAGTGCCGTATAAATACGGCGCTACTTTAAAAGACGCTCCGCAGGCTTTTGATTGCTCGGGTTTTATCCAATATGTCTATAAAAATTTTGGATATGAAATTCCGAGGAGTACTATCCTGCAAGCTGAATTTATAAAAAAAACAGTTGCCGGTATTGGTTATATTATAATAGGTGATTTAATTTATATGCATGGCGAAAGAGGATATTATACAAAAAAATTTCCACAAGGAATCGGCCATGTAGTTTTGTATATAGGAGACGGTAAGGTTATTCACGCCGGAGGTAAAGGCAAGAGCGCGGGAGTAAAAATTGATAAAATAAAAAATGTGATAACAAGAAGTGGGCCGTTAGTTGTTATAAAAAGGATTATTTAGGTTTATGCCTATTTATAAATACGTAAATGCGGATTTTTTTAAAAAGTGGAGTTTTGATATGGCTTATGTCCTGGGATTTTTTACAGCTGATGGAAATATGATAAGAAATAAGCGAGGAGCATATTTTATTGAATTTACCAGTACCGATAAGGATATTATATATAAAATCCACAAAGTTATGCGATCAGATCATAAGATTTCATCAAGGCAAAGAACAGAAAAAACGGAATATCGTTTTCAATTAGGCAGTAAAAATATGTTTAAGGATTTAATCAAGCTCGGACTCACTCCAAATAAAAGCAAGACGATTAAATTACCCAGTATTCCGATAAAGTATCTCCCAGATTTTGTAAGAGGGTATTTTGATGGAGATGGGAATGTCACGTTCGGATATTTTAAAAGGAAAGGGAAAGTTCGTCACTCTCCAATTATAATGGTAAGATTCACATCTGGAAGTAAAGATTTTATTTATCAATTGAAAAATAAGTTGTCCAGTATAATAAAAGTATGCGGATGCATTTCTCATTCAAGCGGTGCTTATAGATTGTCATATGCCAAGCATGAGTCGTATAAATTGTTTGCATTTATGTATCGCAATAATTATGAGGGGTTGATTTATCTCAATAGAAAATATAGAATCTTTAAAAATGCGGGCGTAGCTTAGTTGGTTAGAGCGCTGCCCTGTCACGGCAGAGGTCGCCGGTTCAACTCCGGTCGCCCGCGCAAGATAAAAACCGTTATGAACGGTTTTTGATATAAAAAATCAAGTATTTATGCGGTGTTTATAGTTGACAAAAATATGTAAAACTGATATAATATGTTTGGAACATTGAGAAACTAACTACTTAAAACAAAAATACAACAATCCGCCAAAAGGCGGAAGAAAGGTGGAAGTAAAATGAAAAAGAATCTGTTTGTTTTGGTGATGGTGGTGGTAGCATTTCTGGCGGTCACGGCCAACGTGACGATGGCACAGACGACTTCGGTCGATCCGCTGGGCAACACCTGGACTCGGGCGAATTTCGGTTCGCCTGAGGCCAACTACTGGGTTGACCAGTTGGGGTTTGCGGATGTGGCGGCGGTTCAGGATGCCCTGAACCACTACTACACGCAGTGCCCGCCGGGGACTTCCGAACGGTGGGGCGACGGGTGGCTCTCCAAGTTCGTCGCGAACTTGCTGGCCATCCGGGGTTGGAACTGTTGGTCGCAGCTCGACCAGCAGCAACAGTCGCAACTCGTTGACGTGCTTTCAGACGCCGTTAACGAGAATACGTTTCGGATTGATTCGACCTGCGGGCTTGACCCGTGGAACAGCTGCAGTGAGGACTTCGTGTCCATGCTGTCGCTGGTTTCGCGGGTAAAGAATTTTTACCCGCAGGTCGTCGAGAAGGTTGGGGCCAACTACCTCAATAACCTCGAACAGAAGTACCTGCACCTCGTGTTCACCACCGATAACGGGTATTACTCTTTGGTGCGTGAGCAGACGCTGGATGGTGTGCATATTCTTATGCACAACCATGGCGAACAGTCGGCTGTGTACTCCGGAGCTCTGTTGATGTATACCAACCTGGCCATCGAGTCCTACTCGTTGGCCGGTAACCGCGTTCCGCTCTACTTTGCCTCAAACGAAGTGGTGTCCAATGTCCGCGATATGTTTTCGTGGATGCAGACACTCTCCACCACCGACGGAACGGCGTTCTTGGCTAACTGCATGAACTACCAAGGTAACTTGGTCTCATGCGGTGACGTGAATGTCACCAACGCCATCCCGCAGGTAATTACTCCGGGGAGATTCATTCACAATCTCTTCGGAGACGGTGGTTTTACTCCGGGGATGTATGAGTATCGTTTGTTCGATACCTCATACACTGCCGGAAATGTTTGGAACCGCGGTCGTCAGGCAGATTGGAACTCGGACAACAACGAGTTCACAATCTCATGGCAGCCACGTGTTCCGGAAAAGCACCTGAAAGCCACTAAGCTTCCAATCACGACAACGATTGTTAAGTAGCGATTAACTTTTGAACACTCAGCCCCGAGATTTTCTCTCGGGGCTTATTTTTACAAAAAATAATTTTTAAAATATTCAATTAAATTTTTATGTTTTTTTAATTTTTAGCGGTATTTCTATGCGTATATCTTGCTATTGAGATATTTTTGTGTTATAACATTTTTAGCAATTTAAAAAAAGAAAGGGGAAAAAAGAAATGAAGAAAGGAACGTTTTCTTATTTTTTTGTCGGAATGTTTTTTGCGGTAGCATCTTTATTTGTTATTTCTCAAAATTCTTTTGGCACTGACTTGAATCAACATATTATCAGGCGTCACATTTCCGTTATTCCACAAAGAGCAGATTGTCCGTTTCCATGGTGCGATAGCGGAGTAAAGATTTATGATGCCGTTGCTCCCGATAATCCCAACTTGTATTTGGGAAGTTTGATTTCTTTTGAGAAGCCAAGCAATTGGAAAAATTATCCTCCGCTTGCCGGCAAGGTTGCAGAATTGACAAACGGTCTTATCTCCCAAAGAGATAAAATTATTGCAATTGCCAATTGGGTAAAAACTTCAAAGAATTATGCTTATCCGAATTTCAATCCGTGGCCTCCGACGATTGAAGATGTTTACAATTCTCCAATCGGAGTTTGCAATGAAGCGGCATTTTTGGTTTCGGCAATGCTTCGCGAAGCGGGGATTCCGGCGATGCCGATTTCTACGATAAACAGATTACATGAAGTTTCCCGAGTTTGGGACGGTGATGAAAATCATTGGATTATCGTCGATGCGACTTTTGGTGGCGCCAGTGCCGGTCCGGCGATTATTTATGAGTGGGACGATTACTCTCTGGTGGCGGGGTTTCAGGAGCGCCCGATTCAAACATGGAACAATGTTCCTATCCCTCAAAGCGTTGGAGGCGGGAAAGTAAATACTCTTGTAAATACTCAACAGGAATTTATCAGCGAACCGCAAAAGTTGGCTCGCATTGGACTAGGGTATGTCAATTTTATTTTTCCGGTAACAAACAGATTTTTGTATTATGATCCTGTAGCAAAAACACTCTCTTACACGGGAGACTCGTCCCAGAGAGTGGCGATTGATTACAGGATTGATTCCGATGATGACCTCTGTCTGAATAATAGGCAATCGTGGTATTCAAATAATCTCGGATTTATTTTTGTCGGTCCGATTCTCAGAATGATTGATGCTCAATATGGCTCCGGAATTTTCACAAGTTGGGGAAATGGTTATGTAAAAACCATTTTGCCAAGTTGCGGAAACTGGAGAATCAGTTATTACTTTACGAATTTGGATTTAAACACAAATGCTTCGGGAGATAGCCAAAAATTGGCGACAGCTTACGCTCCTTTTTTGAATATCGGTGATACGGCAATCATTTCTCCGGACATGCTTCAGATGGAGCCCGGAGCCGACCCGTATTATTTTAATATGTTGGTTAGCGTATTAAAGAAATTGCCAAACTATAATCAGCTCGTAAATAACGAATTGATTTTTTCTAACTAAAAAAACTATCATTGTCCCGTCTTAAAAAGGCGGGATTTTTTGTTTTTTAAGGCCTATTGCTATTTAGGTGATTTTGTTTTATAACTTTAATCAGTAATTTCACAAAGAAAGGGGAAAAGACAATGAGAAAGTTGGTGAAGATTTTTTCTTGGATTGTTTTCATTTTTTTGTCGCTTACGGCAAGCAATTCTTTTGCTGTTTTCTGTCCGCCGGTTGCGGGAGATAATACCGGTAATTTGAACCAATGTATCGCTCAAGCGGCTTTATCCGACAGAATTGTTATTTTGGGAGATTCTTGTTTGGTTGATACATCCGGAAGTGTTGTTCTTTTGAAAAGCGATTATCCGATCTCGGGGCAAGTCATTGTTCCAAGAGGAGGCATATCATTGATTGGCTCAAGAGCTTTTTCGGGAACTCAGATTGATATTAATTTTGGAAAAAATTATTCCAACACCGATAGTTCCAATGCGGCCTTTGTTCTGATGGACGGAGCTGTTATCGACGGACTCACCTTTAATTATCCGGACCAAGTAAAAGGCAAGCAACTTTATGAATTTCCCCCGACAATTTCCGTTCAAGGAAGTTTCTGCCGGGTGAAAAACAGTTTCTTCCCGAATTCTTATGTAGGGATTGATGCAACGGTTCCTCACGGGAAACTTAACATGCAGAATCTTGAGTTCGGGGTTTATTATAGAGGGATTAGAGATGATCAGTGTTATGACATCGATAAGTTTGATGTCATTCACGCCAATCCCGGAATGTTTGCCACGTGGGTGGATGATAGCGATGTGGCAAATTGGATGTATAACAACAGTGCGGCAATCGAAGTCTCACGGATTGATTGGTTTTATCTCAATCAATTTTTTGCTTTCGGCCCCAAGTATGGAATTTTGATTAATTCTTCCAGCCACGGTTCCGTTGGCGAAGCGCAAATCATTCAAGCCGGATGTGATGCCTGTCGTTATGGAATTTATTCCAACACTTCAGGTTCTTATCCTTGGCTTTTGACTATCAGTAATTGGTCGGGAACTGCATTTAATCCGAACAACAAGAATGATGGAGGAAACAGTATTTATCTTGTTAACGTCAGTGGAGTTAATATTTCCAATTCTAATTTTTGGGGAGTTAAGAATGACGGTATTTATCTTCAAAATTGCTCCTCAATTTCTGTTTCCGGAAATAATTTTATTACCAACGGATGGAATACTGCCAACAATTATTCAGCAGCCATTCATTTGGTAAATTGTTCCAACGGAAGCGTTATCGGAAATAACGGAGTTGCTTCCAATAACGGAATTGGCATCAATTTGGAAAACAGCCAAGACATTTCCATTATGGGAAACAGATTTAAGACGCAATCCGATTCAATCAGAATTACCGGAACAGCGTCCGGGATTATCACTGTTGCCAATGGCGGATGCGTTGATGATTTGTCGGGCAACGATCCATCAAATAAAATTGATAACCCATGTTATTCGGCTTCGGTGTTTACTCCGACTCCGATTATCGTCTCCACTCCGACTCCAACCGCAACTCCAACTCCAACTCCAACTTCAACTCCGGTTGCGACCCCGACTCCTACTTCAATCGTGCCGACCCCACCGCCGACCCATCCCAAAAAGCCCGGAGTTCCGCTTTCTTAGTTTTTATTTACCCCGCTAAAAATAGCGGGGTTTTTCTATTCCAGAAAGCCATCCTCTTCAAGGCGGGGAGGAGGCCATTAATTAGTTATCCACTTTTTAATATTTTTTTTAAAAAATATGATATAATTAAATTAAATTATTTTATATAAAAAATGAAAAAAATATTTTATTTGTTTTCTGTTTTATTTATTTTGGTCGGTGTTTTTGGATTTGTTTATAATGCCAATGCTTACACAATAAGAAGACATCTAAACGATCTTTATGTTGTAAATTCATTTACCGCTTCGTTTTCGCCCCATTGTCCGTTTACTGATCCTCCCAACTATCCAACTAATTTAGGCATTGGAACTCCGACTGCTAGCACTGATGCTCCCGGTGGAGTTTCTACGGCTGGACAAGTTAGTAACGGAGTTGAAAATCCTCCGGGAGTATGGACTTACTCTTACGATGTTACTACGGTTGTCCCAGTTAATATAGCTCCCGGGACTTATAATGTTAGTACGAGAATAACTCTCCAATACGATTGCGGAAGCACTGGGTATTCTGCTTTCAAAAACAATTCAAGTTCTTTTACGATTCCACCTTCCCCAACTTGCTCTATATCATTTAGTCCGACGAGCTATACTTATGGTGTGGGAAATACTACAGGAAAGTGGAGCTCGTCATATGCAGACACTCTAAGTTATAGTTGTGATTATACTGCCGGTGGGCCCCTTACTGTTCCTTCAGGAAGTTATACATACAGTTCGACAGAAATTCCGATTGGTTCTCATAGGTGTACTGCTACGGCTACAAACTCTTCTACCGGTCTAAGTTCGACGTGTGGAGCTTCGGTTGTTGTTAATGCTCCCGCTACAGCTCCAACTTGTTCTCCATCTACCCAAACGGTAAATACCGGTCAGACCGCTAGCTTTTCCGCATCCGGTGGAACCGGAACATATTCTTGGTCCGGAGGAGAAACTCCATCAACAGGAAGTGGATCAAATTTTTCAACTTCATATAGCACCTCAGGAACAAAGACCGTAACCGTTACCAGTGGAAGTCAGACTGCAAATTGCTCAGTTGTGGTAAGTGTCCCAACGCCGACTTATGTTTTAAATATAGATGCCGCTCTTTATCCAAACTCAAATTGCACAGGAACACTAACACCTATGGGTACTGCCGCAAGTAGTGTTAGATATAATGTTTCAACTCCGTCAGGAAGTAGCAGTTATGGAGTCGGATCGATTAATGCTTCTGCCGGGACTTATTCAATAATTTCTGCCACTACTATTCCAACTGGATATAAATATTGTTCTGCTAGTCCTTCCGTCACTTTTAATACTACAAATAATAAAACTCAAACTATTACCGGTTATTTTGCCCCCACATCACCCGGTGGATCCGTATATTGCACCGCGTCTTTTAATCCTTTAAATGTAAATCCGGCAGGAGGAAATAGTACTTTTAGTATATCGGCCACGAACGCCACAAATAACGCGACTTATATTTGTAAAAATTTATCAAATATTCAAACGGATAGTGGCTCTATTACTTTAGATGCAAGCGGCAATGGAAATGTTTCTATAACAGCCAACCAAACCAAAACTTGCGTTGCAACTGTAAGTAATTCTTCTGGCCAAAATACTTGCAGTAGCCAGGTAACTACTCCGCCATCTGCTCCAACTGGTTTGGCTATTAGTTCTAGTTGTAGCAATGTGTCATCGGCAAAAGCCGTTTTGTCTTGGAATTCTGTTTTGGGAGCAGATCATTATGAAATATATAAAAATGCCACTTATTTAAACAGAACTGCTAACACAAGTTATGTCGACACGGGATTATCTTTAGGCACCAAATACTCATATTACGTTAGCGCGGTGAATAGCGCTGGTTCAGCAAATTCAACTACAGTTTCAGTGACTACTCCGTCAAATTGTTCCGGATCTCAAGTTACCGCCACATTGACTGCCAATCCAACATTAATAGATAGTGGTAGTTTGAGTACTCTCACCTGGACATCAACTAATGCCACCACTTGCACCATAGATCAAGGAATTGGAACGGTGTGTAATTCTTCTTCGGTTTGTAATTTAGGGGGAACAAAAAATGTTTCTCCGACCGTTAATACTACATATACGCTTAATTGCAGTAATTCAGGAAGTAGCGCCAGTGATCAAGCGACAGTTTCGATTAATCCGATTAAACCCGGAGGAAATCTTTCCTGCTTTGTTACAGCTGTGCCTCAAAGCGGAAATAATGCTCCTTTGCAAACAACCCTGACTGCGACCGGATCGGGAGGAAATTCTCCGTATGCATATAAATTTGATTATGGAGATGGATCTCCCGTAACGGTTTACGGCTTCTTGGGGATTAAAACTCATACCTACAATAGTAATGGAATTTATAAAGTCACTGTAAATATCAAAGATGGTGTCGGTAATACCGCTACTTGTGATACCAGCGTAAACACTCCTCCAAATATTTGTGTTGGTCCAGGGTGTTCCGGTGGAGGGGGATTAAGTTGTTCTCTTGATGCTAATCCAAAATTCGGTCCTGCCTCATTGCCGGTAGATTTTCAAGTTTCCAATGTTTCAGGAGGTAACGGAAATTATCAATATAGTTTTGATTATAACGACGGACAATCATCGCCATATATTTCATCCAGCGCTTCATCCCATACTTATGCGAATGCAGGGATATATAATCCATTTGCTAATGTAAAAGAAATTGGAGGAAACAAAACAGGAACTTGTTCTTTACCAGTGGGTACTAATATTGTAGTTACTCCGCCATCTCCCGCCTCCTGTACTTTCACTGCCTCTCCTTCATCAATTCTAACCGGACAATCTTCCATTTTATCTTGGTCTTGTGACCCAACCGGAGTTTCAAGAAATTGTGCAATTACCAAAGTTTCGGATAATAGCATGGTTGCCACAGGAACCGAATCCGGAACATTTAAAGTAAAACCAATAAACACTACTCAATACAATCTTTCTTGTGATGGGGCTCCGACCGTTACCGATACTCAGGCCACTGTCAATGTCGGATTTATTCCTGTTCTTCGTGAAATAATTCCAAGATAAAAAGCGATTGATTAATATAAAAAATAAAAAATGAAAGATAAAATATTTTTCTCAATCTCTTTATTGGTCGTTGCCGCTGTCGCTGTTATTTCAGCAATGAAAACCGATGTTTTGCGTCCTTTTCTTGGCGCTACTGCCGCATCATCCGGAACCCTTTCCTGTTCTTTAAAATCAGATTCCGCTTCTCCTCCCAATACTTCAATCAAAAGCATCACCGGAGGAACCGGAAATTATGAGTGTAATTTTCCGGAAGAAGAATCAAGCGGTTTTCCAATCTATTCTTCCGCTTCATGCTCCGCATCTCATCCAAGTAATTGTACCGGAATAGGCACTTGTCCGGTTGTTGCCACAGTTCGTGATGTCGGAGTAAAACCCAATACCTATGTTTCTTGTATGATCAGCGTTACCGGAGAAGGTATTCCGGTAACCGGATGCCCCAGCGGTTTTTCCCTAGTTGCCGGTCAATGTGTCGGCTCTGTTAATAACAATCCCAGAAATAATAATAATAATAACAATAATAATGATAATAATAACAATACTTCAACGACTGTTTCTCTTCCTCAATTTTCAAATTCCGTTGGCCAAATAAATTTTGAAAAAGTATTTTTTGATTCAACTAATTTGGTTACCACAAGCTCTTATGCTATTTCACAAAGAATCAAAGATGATGGAACATACCTTCCCCAAGTTCAGGATATGAAAATTGCCAGATTTGGTAGTAAGACATTTTTATTTCTTTTAACCGGAGGAGCAATCAAAACTTATGACTTGGCTGATCCGTTTAATCCCAAATATGTCGGCTCAACTGATCTTTACTCTCAGACAGTTGAGGCGCTGTCTTCAGTGACGGCAAAATCTCAATATCCAAGTCAGCCATCAAGATGGATTTTTCAAAACATGGAAATTATTGATAATTTTAATTATGGAATAATGTTTGGTTCTTCCAATTATAATCCGGGCTCAACTAACCCGATTACCGTATTTAAAATAAATCCCAATACCGGAGTCATTTCTTACGTTAATTTTTATAACAACAGCAATAATCCCTACGGATTTTATTCGGGAGATAGTAGATATACAACCGTAACGGTTGGTTCTCAAATGAAACTGTTTTCTCAGGGTGGAAAAGTTTATTTAGTTACTTATGCTAATGACAAAAATTACAATCCGTCTACTGGTGGGGCTGTAGATCATCTTGTTTCAATTTTTGATTTTACTAATCCCGAATCTAATATCTCTTTACTCTACCAACTTCCCGGAATAGGAGATGTTCAAAAGAGTAAGGATGGCAGCACGAGTTATTATCCTATAGATATCTATGGATTTAATATTGTGAATTCAGGAGGCAAAAACTACCTGTTTGTCACGGGTGATGCCGGGAGTTTTTATGATAACGACTTTGGTTTTGTTCATTCCGGTACGGAGTGGACATTTATTTTTGATTTATCCAATCCATCAAATCCAAAACAAATTGTCGGCGGCAAGGGGTATCAGCTTTATGGATGGTTTGATTATATGGGAGGCAGAACCGGGTTGGCTATGAATAATATCACAAATTCTTACATATTTGATCCGATAACTAAAAATTTTTATGTCACTTCGGGTATTACTCAGGGAAATAGTTTAATGGGTCGACCAATAAATAATTTTGATAACAGATTTAATTTAGCGGTTATGGATTTTTCTACTCCTCCAACATTCAAAAAAATATCCGACATTACCTTAAGAAGAGGAATCTCGGGAGAACAAGCTACTTATGCGGTTGTTGGTCCCGACCCGTTATTAATTAGATCCTCTGGAGGATTTATTGATTTTGAATATATGGCTCCAAAAAATCAGGTTGTCAGCACATCGACAGATACTGGCGTTTATGGCGCTCATCAAGCGAGCAATATCAATAATTCCAATTGTCGTGGCAATCAATTTGCTTTAATGGGTGTCGAAAAAAATGGAACACTAACTTACATTGCCGACCCGAATAACGAATTAGATAAAGCTAAAGATAATATAAAAAATCAAAGTTCGATAAAATACGATATGTACAACTCTCAAGATATATATTGTCTGCTTTCTCCAAGCGCCGTTGCTATCCTTCCGGTTGATTCCAAAACCGTAGCTGTTTACAGAGGGAGAACTTTCTATGCCGAGGCGGATAAAGTATCGCTGACTTCCGCTTCTTCTTACGTTCCGCCAGTGTTTACTCCAATAACCACTACCGGCACGGGAATTAGAACTGTTATTTCCACCAGCTCTGTTCCAAGTTCGAATAATCTCAATTTCAGCATATTTTCTTTCCAGAACTTATTGAATATTTTCAAAAAAATCGGTCAATAAACTATCAAAAAACCGCCTGCATATGACAAGGCGGTTTTTTTTATTTTAATTCCAAAATTATTCTCCCAAAAACAAGAGCCAAATCCGATTCGTCTTTTTTTGTTATTCGTTTTAAAACAAATTCTTGAGCTTTTTTGCGGATAGCTTCTTTGCTTGGTCTGATGCCGATCTTAATTCTCCAAAATTTTTGAGTTTTTAAATTATCTATAATAGATTGGACCCCTTTGTGCCCCGCTGAGCGTTGATCAAAAATTATTTTATAATTTCCGATAAACATGTCCGAATCGTCATGAACGACGGCAATTTCTTCCGGATTAATTTTAAAATAGGCAACCGCCTGTTTTGCCGCCAAACCGGAATTATTCATAAAAGTTTTTGGTTTTATCAATATTTTGTTTGAAAGCTGGCAATATTCAAAATTTTTTTTAGACGGAGAAATAAAAGAAGTTACCGCCTCATCTTTTAAAATTGAGCGATAATAGTCGATAAAAATTCTTCCTATGTTGTGATAAGTTTTTTCGTATTTTGCTCCAGTGTTTCCGAGTCCTATAAGAGCTTTTATTTCCCGATTTGATTTATTCATAAATTAACCATATAATACCACAAATACGATTTTAAATATATTTATGAAAAAGATTTTGTTTGCGATTTGGGAAGTGGCTGAAGTTTTTTTGGTGGCTTTAATAGCGGTTGCCGCCATAAAATATTTTTTAATCCAGCCATTTATAGTTAACGGCGCCAGTATGGAGCCTAATTTTTACGATGGTGATTATCTTTTGGTTGATGAAATAAGTTATCGTTTTGAAAATCCGCAAAGAGGGGATGTTATTGTTTTGCGCGCTCCGCAAGACAAATCAATTTATTATATAAAAAGAATCATCGGTCTTCCCGGAGAGGATATTTTGGTTGATGGCAATGTGGTTAAAATCAACGGGAAAGTATTGGAGGAAAATTATTTGCCAAGCGGTATTATGAATGACTGGACCGGACATGTTGAATATAAGTTAAATGACCAGCAATATTTTGTTATGGGAGATAACCGGCTCAATAGCTATGATTCCAGATATTGGGGGCCGCTTAATCGCTCGGACATTATCGGTTCGGTCAAACTTCGTCTCTGGCCGCCAAAATCAATTACTGTTTTTAACGGAATAAAATATCCGTCGATGATTAATGCCACCAGCGTGTCTCCTGCTAATTAAATTTAGTGATAATTTTTAAATTAAAAAAATAAAATTAAAAATGAAATCCTCAAAAAAATCAAAAGGAAAAAAATTTGCCTTCCAATCTCCGAAGGGAACAAGAGATTTATTGCCAAACGACTTTCTTTATTTTGATAAAGTTGAAAAGGCGGTCAAAAAAACATCTTCTTTGATGGGTTTTTCCAGGATAGAAACCCCCATGTTTGAAGATGTTAAGTTGTTTGAGCGAGGGACAGGAAGTTCGACTGATGTAGTTAAAAAACAAATGTTTTTAATAAAAGGAAAAGGAGGGGAAAATTTTGCTTTGCGTCCTGAGATGACACCCGGAGTTTTAAGAGCTTATATTGAAAGTGGATTATCTCACGTTATGTCTCCGGCAAAATTTTTTTATTGGAGCCCTCTTTTTAGGTATGAACAGCCTCAGCATGGAAGATATAGACAATTTTATCAATTGGGATTTGAAATCTTAGGCGCCGATGACCCGGCATTTGACGCTCAAATTATTTCCGCTTCCTATGGAGTTATGGAGGAGCTTAAAATTAAGAATATTATTATTAAAATTAATAGTATCGGCTGTAGAACCTGTCGGGCAAATTATGTAAAAAAATTAAAAGAATATTATAAAAATAAACTCAACAAAGTTTGTCGCGATTGCAATAAAAGGTATTATGATAATCCTCTAAGATTGCTGGATTGTAAAGAAGAAAAATGTCAGCCCATAAAAACTCAAGCTCCTCAAACTCTGGATTATTTATGTTCGTCCTGTAAAACTCACTTCAAACAAGTTTTAGAGTATTTGGATGAAATGAAAATTCCTTACATTATTGAACCGACCCTTGTTAGAGGATTGGATTATTATTCAAGAACTGTTTTTGAAATTTTTACCGAAGGGCTGGATTTTGCTTTGGGCGGAGGTGGCAGATATGATTATTTATCGGAAACTTTAGGCGGACCAAGAATGCCGGCAGTTGGCGCCGCTTGCGGAGTAGAAAGAATAATTGAAGCGTTAAAAACCCAAGAAATTTCTTCGGTCCCAAAAACAAGATCAAAAGTTTTTTTGATTTATATGGGGGATCAAGCTAAAAAGAAATCTTTTGAGATTTTAAAATCTCTTTTTGACGCAGGCATTGCCGTTAACGAGGCATTTTCGAAAGACTCATTAAAATCTCAGCTGAGAATGGCCGACAAAGAAGGCTCTCAAATGGCCCTGATTTTGGGACAGCAAGAGGTTTTTGAAGATGTAATTATTATCAGAGATATGGAAAGCGGAGCTCAGGAAAATGTTCCTATTAAAAAATTAGTTGATGAAATTAAAAGAAGATTAAAATAATTTTTATGGAAGACTGTTTGTTTTGCAAAATAATAGATGGCAAAATTCCGGCTCAAGTGATATATCAGGATGATTTTACCATCGGAGTTTTGGATATTCTTCCACGCTCCATCGGGCATACTATGGTTATTCCCAAAAAACATGCCGAGACAATTTTGGATTTAAGCGATGACGAGGTGGCTAAGGTTTTTCAATCCGTTAAGAAAGTTACTCAGTTGCTGAAAGATAAAATAAAATCCGATGGCTTTACAATCGGTATTAATCATGGTAAGGTCAGTGGGCAAGCGATTGATCATCTTCATGTCCATATTATTCCGCGATTTATCGGGGATAAGGGCGGGTCAATTCATTCGGTGGTTGAAAATCCTCCTCAAAAAAGTTTGCAAGAAGTCAAAGATATGATTATCGGATAAATTTATATTTTTTATAATATGATTGAAATCAAAAAAAAAGAAGGAGAGTCGGTAAATGCTTTTTTATTTCGTTTTACCAAAAAAATCCAACGTTCGGGAATAATTAAGCAATCCAAAAAAACCAGATATCATGACAGAAATCAAAATGTTAGGGCCAGAAAAGAGTCGGCTCTCTATCGTTTGAATAAAAAGAAAGAAACCAATAGATTAAAAAGACTTGGTAAAATATAAACTATGCTTTTAGAAAAAGTCACCTCTTCTCTTAAAGAAGCAATGATAAACAAGGACGATTTTAAAACGTCGGTTTTAAGAATGGTGATTGCTGCAGTAAGAAACAGAGAAATAGAAAAAAAGGGCAAAGGACAGAACATAACCGAAGACGACGTTATTGATGTTTTAAGGAAAGAAGTTAAAAAAAGAAAAGACGCTTCGGCAATGTATCAAAGCGGAGGCAGGATGGAATCGGCCGATGAAGAAGAAAAAGAGGTCCAATTTATAGAAAGCTTTCTCCCAGCGCAGATGAGTGAAGATGAAATAAAAAAAATAGTTTCCGGTGTTTTGGGTGAATTTGAAAATCCAACGCAAAAAGATTTTGGTGTCATTATAAAAAAAACAATGGAAAAAATCGGCGGGAAAGCCGACGGCTCATCCGTTAGCGCTGTCATAAAAAGTCTTTTGGGAAAGTGATTTTTTAGATGAATAAAATTTCGGTATTTGCTACAAATAAAAAATTTAATTTTGATAAAAAGAATGTCTCTGCTATTGCGCGGAGAGTTTTTTTATTGCTCAAAAAAGACGGTTATAAAGTTGATTTTTATTTAGTTGGCGATAATTTCATCAAAAAAATAAACCGCATTTATAGAAAGAAAAACGCAACAACCAATGTCTTGAGTTTTTGTGAACCCAAAGATTTTGTCGGTGCTCCTTCAAGATTTAAATATCTTGGAGAAATTTATATCAATCCTGATTTTATTTATAAAAATCATCAGGATGAAAAACTGATGGTTGTGCACGGGATACTTCATTTATTCGGGTACGACCACGAGTATTTAAAAGAAAGATTAAAAATGGAAAAAAAAGAAATGGCTTTAATTAAAAAAATTTAAAAAAAGCCGTTTTTTGATTGCATCTTTTATCGGATTCCGATTGTTAATAACCAATTTGCTAAAAAAATTTGTTTTGTCTAAAATAATACTAATCTAATTATTTTTATTCAAAACAAATATGTTTGTAACCGCTATAGATCTGGGGTCGTCTCAAATAAAAGGAGTTGTTGTGGACGTCAAAAGAGATGGGACGGTTGTTGCGGTTAAAACCATAAAGAAAAAATCCGGCGGAATAAAAAAGGGCGAGATCGTCGATGTTGAAGAGGCGGTCAAAGTTCTTTTTGAAATCTTAAGCGAGATAAAACACTTTGATAAAAAATGTATCAAGAACATTGTTTTTGGAATATCCGGTTCAAAGAGTAAATTTTTAGTTTCTCGAGGTGTGATTTCTATTCAACGTCCCGATCTTGAAATTATTTCCGATGATATAGACAGAGTTATCAAGGAATCTTTGGCAATAAATTTTCCTCCCGGTTGGCAAATAATACATTCTTTTCCAAGAGAGTTTATTATTGACGACATTGAAGTTGATGATGCTAATGTCGTTGGTCTTTCGGGAAGAAAACTCGAAGCTAATGTGGTTTTGATTGCCATCTTCTCTTCTATTTATAAAAATTTCACAAAGATGACCAATCTTGTTTTGGGTAAAAAGGCTGACATCGACGGAAGTTTGATTTTTAATCCCATGGCTGGAGAACGCGCCGTTCTTTCCAAAAGCCAAAAAGAATTAGGGTCGGCTTTAATTGATATCGGATTTGGCACAACATCCCTTTCCGTATTCCAAGACGGTAAAATATTTTCCACCAAAGTTTTTCCCATAGGCGCCGGGAATATTACTAACGATATTGCTATTGGATTAAAGTGTTCCATTAAAACGGCAGAAGCTATTAAAATAACCTCAGGGTGCGCATTTTCAAAAGATGTTTCAACTAAAGAAAAAATAGATTTGAGCCAATTTGAAGAAGGCCAAAGTAAGGAAGTTTCCAAAAGATATATTGCCGAAATAATAGAAGTCAGAGTAAGAGAAATATTCTCATTGGTGAACGAAGAATTAAAAAATCTTGCTAAATCTCAAAAACTTCCTGCCGGAGTGGTTATTTCCGGTGGAGGTTCAAAGCTTCAGGGGATTTTGGACTTAGCTAAGGAAGAACTGAGGCTTCCTGCTCAGATTGGACTCCCGAATCTTTCGGAGATAGAATCTTCTCATGCTCAAATTACTAATGAGCTGGATGATCCTGAGATGGTGGTAGCTTGCGGATTGGCTCTGCAAAAAGTGGATAATCTCAAAAAAGAAGGTCCATTTAGATTTGCTCAGGGTTCAAATTATTTGATTAGCGAGCCGTGGTATAGAAAAATTATAAAATTATTCACCCCCTCCGAAGATTAATTTTGTTTTAATTTTAAATATGAAAAAAAATAATAGAAACTCGGCAAAAAAAATAAAAATTTTCTCCGATAAAAAACAAAAAGAAAAAAAGATAAAAATAAAAAAGTCCGCGACCCACGGCCATCTTCCGAAAGCGTCAAAAAATATCAACACAAAAAAAGAAAAAACAAAATCGGTATCTTTAGGCAACGTCATCAAAAAAGAAAAAAATTTGTCGATGCCTAAAATAAAAGTTGTCGGAGTTGGCGGTGGAGGAGGTAATGCCATAACCAGGATGTATGATTATTTTCCAAAAGGAGTTGATTTGATTGCCGTTAACACCGATGCTCAAGATTTGGAACATTGCAAAGCAAAAAGAAAATTAGTTATCGGAAAACAAATAACTAAGGGTATGGGAGCGGGAATGAATCCTGATTTGGGAAAACAGGCGGCTGAAGAAAATAGAGAAGAAATTGCCAACGCTCTTTCGGGAGCCGATATGATTTTTTTAACATCGGGATTTGGAGGAGGGACCGGAAGCGGAGCAACTCCGATAATCGCCGAGGTGGCTCAAGAGCTGGGAATACTTACCGTTGCCATTGTCACCAAACCTTTTTCTTTCGAGGGGGTTCAGAGAAATCAAATAGCTCAAGATGCGATAACTAAAGTAAAAGACAGAGTTGATTCTTTAATAATTATTTCCAACGATAAGATTTTTTCGGTGATTAATAAAGAAACAACTTTGCACAAAGCTTTTGAGGCGATTGATGAAGTTTTGAAGAATGCGGTTTTGGGTGTGGCGGAATTAATTATCTCTCCGGGAATTATTAATGTTGATTTTGCCGATGTTAAATCAATTATGCAAAATTCAGGCGCGTCAATTATAGGGGTGGGGATATCTTCCGGCAAAGAAAGAGCAATAACCGCTTCCAATATGGCTCTAAACTCTCCTCTTTTGGAAAGCGTTATTGACGGAGCTAAGGGGGTGTTGTTTAGTGTTTCCGGCCATAAAGATCTTAAAATGAACGAAATTAATGAGATAGCATCGGCTATTTCAGAGAGCGTGGATCCTTCGGCAAAGATAATTTTTGGAGCTTACCATGACAGGAAATTATCAAAGGGTCAAATTAAGGTAACTTTGATAGCTACAGGATTTGGATCGAGTTATGGAAGAAATTATTCTCTATTTTCGGACTTTGAATCCAACATTAAAAGTGGTAGCATATTTCAAAACACGGAAGAGAAGCAAAAATTATCCGCAGTTTCCAAAAAAGAAGAAAAAAAAGATAATCAAAATTCATCGTCTTCTAATCAACAGCAGACAGCCACCGAAGATTCTGAAGAGGAATGGGACATCCCGACATTTTTGAGAAAAAAAGGCAAACGAAGATAATTTTTGCAAGTACGAATAAATAAAAATAAAAGATAAAATTAATTTTTTTGTGTTTTTAATTTTTATCCGGAATTTTTAAAAATATTCGTATTTTTTTATTTTTAATTTCCGATTGATTTTTTAGAACCGTAAAAAGCTTTGTCGCAAAGCAAAAAAATTTTAAAAAAATGATAAAATTTATTTTAAAGCGCAATGGCGCGAAAGTTCCTTTTAATGTTCAAAAAATAACCAATGCTGTTTACAACGCATCTTCCGCTGTCGGCCAGGCGGATTGGAAAAAATCGGAAGAGATTACCAAAGAAATTTTGAAAAAGCTTGAACACGGAAAAAAATCTCAAATTCCCACAGTTGAAGAAGTGCAGGATATGGTTGAAAAAGTTTTGATAGAAAGCGGGTTGGCAAAAGTTGCCAAAGCTTATATTTTATACAGACAGCATAGGTATGAAATCAGACAAGAGAAATCTCAGGTCTTAAATAAAAAAGAAATTGACGACGTTGATAAAAAATTCGACGTTAATGCCTTGAGAGTTTTAGCCTCAAGATATCTTAAAAAAAGCGATGAAGGAAATATAGTTGAATCCCCAAAAGAACTTTTTACCAGAGTTTCTGTTCACGCTACCATCCCGTCTTTGTTTTACGATGAAAAAATATATAAAAAGAAAGGAACTTCGATTTCAAATTATATTCCGGTTGAATACGATGCTGACAAGCTTGAAGGAAAAATAAAAATAGGAAAATATTCATTAAATCGTTTTCATATTTCCGCTCTTCTGAGGCTCTATAATAAATTTTATTCTCAAGGAAAAATAAATATAAAATGGAACGCCTTTCTTAAACTTTTTGAAAATGAATATTTTTCAAAATACGAAAAAGAAATTTCCGAATATTATGAGGTGATGATTTCGAGAAAATTTATGCCCAATACTCCGGCAATTGCCAATTTCGGAAATTATTTGGGAATGGGAAGCGCGTGCTTTGTGCTTGGAGTGGAGGATTCCATCGAGGATATAATGGATAAATTAAAAGCCGCTTCCATCATATTTAAAGCCGGAGGCGGTGTCGGATATAATTTTTCCAAATTGAGACCGGAAGGTGATTATGTCAAAACTACCGGAGGAGTTGCCTCTGGACCTATCAGCTTTATGACAATGTTTGATAATATGACGGATGTTATTAAACAGGGAGGAATTAGAAGAGGGGCTAATATGGGCATTTTAAATTCAAATCATCCGGATATCTTGAAATTTATTAAATCTAAAGAAGGCAATAAGGCCTTAACCAACTTCAACATCTCAACTTTGATAATGGGAGATTTCTGGAAATATCTTGAAAAAAAAGAACCTTACCCGTTACTTAATCCCAGAACTAAAAAAATTGTCGCCCACATAGACCCAAAACAATTTTTAGACATCATCGCTTATCAAGCTTGGGAATCAGCAGAGCCGGGAGTTATTTTTGAAGACAAGGTTAATGAATACAATCCTTTCTATAAATATCTTGGTCCCATAGTCACCACCAATCCTTGCGGAGAGGTTTTGCTTTATCCGTTTGAATCGTGTAATTTGGGTTCTCTAAACATCTGGTCTTTTGTTGAACAAAAAAACGGAAGCGCCGCCAAAATGAATTGGGAAGAACTGGAAAGAGTTACCAAAATAGCTTCAAGATTTTTGGATAACGTGGTGGATGTAAATTTATATCCTCTTAAGGAAATAGAAGAAATGACTCTTTCAACCAGGAAGCTCGGTCTTGGAGTGATGGGCGTCGGCGACGCGCTTTATGAGTTGGGACTTCCTTACAACGGAAAATCCGGAGTTGATTTTATGAGCAAGTTGATGGAGTCGGTGAATTATTATTCAAAATTGGTTTCGGTTGAACTTGCCAAATCAAGAGGTCCGATGCCTTATTATGAAAAATCATTTTATAAAGAGGGTAAACTTCCTTTCTCCGGTTTTTATGATAAGTCTCAATGGCATTTTAAATGGGACGAAATTTCAAAAGATGTAAAAAAACACGGAATCAGAAACGGATACACCACCGTCATCGCGCCCACAGGTTCAATTTCCATGATTGCCGGATGTTCTTCCGGAATAGAACCGGTTTACAGCTTGGTTTTTGAAAAACATGTTACCGTCGGAAATTTTTATTATGTCGATCCTGTTTTTGAAGAAAAAATGCAGAAAGAGGGTTTAATGGACGATGCGTTAATTAAAGAGGTGGCATCTCACAGTGGGACGGTAAGGGATCTTTCTTATATTTCGGAAAAATTCAAAAAAGTTTTTGTAACGGCTCACGATATTTCTCCAAAAGATCACATTAGAGCTATGGCCGCCTTTCAGAAATGGACCGATTCTTCCATTTCCAAAACCAATAATTTTCCGGCAGACGCGACCGTTGAAGATGTCAAAGAGGTTTATTTAATGGCTTATAAATTGGGTTGTAAAGGGGTGACTGTTTTTAGGGATGGGTCAATTACCAATCAAGTTTTAGTTTCCGGAAAAATTTCAAAAAAGGAAAAATCTTCAAAAAATCAAAATGATGGCGAATTGGTTTCAACTAAAGATGAAAAAGCCAAAGGACTTTCCGTTTATAAAGAAGCCTCCGCTTCAATTGACAACAGTTCGGACGGATTGAATATGTCTCCGACCTTAACTTCTTCCGATAATGGTGGCAATGATATCTCTATTGCCGGCGACAAAGAGGATGTTGTTGATTTTACCACTCCAACCGGATGCAAGGTTTGTAATTTGGGATAATCTTTTTAAAAACGGCTTTAATACAAAAAGCCGTTTTTTATTGTGGCAAATTTCGTGTATAATCAAATTTTACAATAATGACAAAAACAAAAAAATATTTTTCTTTTTTTCTGTTGCCGCTTTCTTTGATTGGTTTGGTTGATTCCTTTGCCATACATCAAAAAATTTATGGCGGGTATTATCTCCCGTGCGTTATCGGAAAAAGTTGCGATATCGTTCTGTATTCAAAGTACTCCACGCTTTTTGGCATTCACTTATCATATTGGGGGTTGGCTTTTTATTCTTTTATTTTTATATTGGCCTTATCAAATTTATTTATCGGAAAGAAATTTTTTAGATTTGCTTATTTCTCTTCTATTTTTGCGGGGCTCGCCTTTTCTTTTTATTTGCTTTATTTACAGATTTTTTTAATCGGCAGTTTGTGTGTTTACTGCGTTATTTCTTTTTCGGATATACTTTTGGCGTCAATTCTTTCATCTATTATTATTTTCAGCAAACAAAAATGATAATCAACGATTATTAATCGCATTAATCGTTTGACTTTGAATTTTTGATATAATAATATCTTTTTCAGCAACTTACGGGGTCTTCGCCCCCATCTTTGTCCGTTGCCGGCAGAGGAAATCATCAAGGGGAATGGATCAACCCCGGCATCAATAAGGTCCGTGGATTTTTCCCGGGAAAAATCCAGAACGATTCTCCAAAACTGACAACGTGAGGGGGACGAAGACCCCGCCAAAATATATTTTTCAATGCAGTTCGAGTAATTCATAAGGGATGCGTTTCAAAACGCATCCCGTTTTTTATAAATAAACTTGCAATCGTTATTTTTTGTGATAATATTGTTTTTAATGAAAAAACGTTCCGCTTGGGTATTTGTAATAGTCATTGTTTTAATAAGCGTTTTTGGGGCATTTTTTGTTTATCCAAACAATAAAGTGTTGCCGCAACTGGCATCTTGGAGTCCGTGGCGTTTAGGACTTGATTTGGTTGGCGGAACTCATCTCGTTTATAAAATAGATTTTTCAAAAGTTCCCGATGCGAGCAGGTCTGATACTGCTAATGGTTTAAGAGACGTTATTGAGCGAAGAGTCAATATGTTCGGGGTTAAAGAGCCGCAAGTAACTGTCGGACAGTCAGGCGCCGATTATTTATTAAATGTTGATTTAGCCGGGATTTCTGATGTTAATCAGGCGATAAATGAAATCGGGCAAACTCCTTATCTTGATTTCAGATTGGAGGTTCAGAATGGAACCAGCACTCAGTTTATTCCTACCGGTTTGACCGGACAATATTTGCAATCGGCAAAAATTGATTTTGACCAAACAACCGGAGCTCCCAGAGTTGATCTTTCTTTTAATAGCGACGGAGCGACGATGTTTGAAAAATTAACCGGCGACAATATCGGCAAAAGAATCGCTATTTTTGTTGATAATAATTTATTAAGCGATCCTGTCGTTCAGGATAAAATTTCGGGAGGAAACGCGATAATCACCAGTCCGTCATTTACTATTGATTCGGCAAAACAATTAGCGAGCAATTTGAGCGCCGGCGCTTTACCCGCCCCCATATCTTTAATTGACCAACAAACCGTTGGCGCCAGCTTAGGAAAAGATTCTTTAGATAAATCTATTTTGGCCGGAGTTATCGGAATGATTTTAGTTATGCTCTTTATGATTATTTATTACCGCTCGTTTGGAATTTATGCTTCAGTCGCTTTGATTATCTACACGATTTTATCATTATCAATATTTAAACTTTTTGTAACCATGTCTTTGGCGGGAATTGCCGGATTTTTGCTTTCCATAGGAATGGCGGTGGACGCGAACGTCTTGATTTTTGAACGCACCAAAGAGGAATTAAGAAGAGGTCTTTCCAGAACCGTTGCCATAAAAGAAGGATTTAAACGGGCCTGGCCATCAATTCGCGACTCAAACGTTTCCACTATAATTACCACCTTGATTCTTTACAATTTAACCTCCAGCTTTGTTAAGGGATTGGCATTAACATTGCTTCTCGGTGTTTTGGTCAGCATGTTTACGGCTATTACCGTTACCAGAAATTTAATGACTGTTTTTGTTAAAGATAAAACCCAATAAATATGAATATTATCGGACATAAAAAAATATTTTTAACATTCTCGCTGATTTTAGTCGTAATCAGTTTAGTTTGTATAGTTATGTTTGGATTTAAGCCGGCAATAGATTTTACCGGAGGCACTTTATGGCAGATAAAAATCGGCGACCCGACCGTGAGCGATAGCGCTTTGCAAAACGCTTTCGTTTCTTTTGGCGCCAAAGATCCGATAATTTACAAAGATTTAACCTCCGATAGTTTTATGGTAAAGCTTCAAAATGTTTCCGAAGCCGACCATCAGTCATACTTAAAATCATTGGAACAAAAATTTTCTCAAGTTCAGGAACTTAAATTTGAAAGTATCGGTCCGACTATCGGCAGTCAGCTTAAAAGTCGCGCCATCTGGGCGATAATTTTAGTTCTTATTGGAATTTCTTTATATATTGCTTTTGCTTTCAGAAAAGCGTCTTATCCGGTTCAATCATGGAAATATGGCATAGCGACATTAATCGCCTTAACTCATGATGTTGTTATCCCATCGGGAGTGATTGCGGCTATGGGGCATTTTGCCGGAGTTGAAATGGATACTAATTTTGTCGTGGCGCTTTTGGTTATTATGGGATTTTCGGTCCACGACACAATTGTTGTTTTTGATAGAATAAGAGAGAATCTTTTAACCAGAAAAGGAAGCAGGGGGTTTGACGAAATCGTCAACGACAGCGTTGTCCAAACTATTGCCCGTTCCATTAATACTTCATTGACGTTAATTTTAGTTTTAACGGCGATGCTTATTTTTGGAGCTCCAACCCTTAAGCTTTTTGTTTTGATTATGCTCATAGGCGTCATTTTTGGAACCTATTCTTCAATTTTCATTGCCAGTCCGATATTGACAATTTGGCATAAGTTTGGTAAAAATAAGTAGAAAATAAGCCAAAATGTTTTTAAAAGATATATTAAACAATTTAGTTGGAAGTCTTTCCAAACGCCAAAAAGAAATAATTACCCAACGCTTTGGGCTTTTTGAGAGTAAGCCGAAAACATTAGCCGCCTTGGGCGATAAATATGGAATTACCCGCGAAAGAGTCCGTCAAATAGAGTCGGGAGCTTTGCGTTCTCTTTTAAAAATTTCTGAAAATAACAAAGAAATTAAATCAATTTATCAAAAATCGCTTAATCATATAAAAAGTCTTGGAGGAGTGAGACGAGCCGATTTATTAATTCAGGATTTAAAATTTGTTCTTTCGGATAAAAATTTAAAATCTTCCGAAATAGAACTTTTATTTTCCATATTTAAATCTCCGGTAATATTTCAAGAAAACAGAGAATTTTATTCTTTTTGGTATATTTCAGCCGAAGATTTGAAATCAAATAAAGAATTTATTTCCAAAGTTGCCAAGAGTCTTAAAAATAAAAAAGAAGAAATTATTTCCAAGAAAAAATTTGACGAGCTTTTTTATCAGACCGTTAAAAGTCATTCAATTTTGGATAATGTTGCAGCTAATTTCATTTTGAATTCAAAAATATTTTCCGCCAATCCTTATGGAGATTTTGGCTTGGCCGAATGGCCGGAAATTGTTCCTAAAACAATCAGAGATAAATCGTATTTAATACTCAAGAAAAAGGAATCCCCGATGCATTTTAGAAAAATTGCCGAAGAAATAAATAGAATAAGATTTGATTCCAAAAAAGCTCATTCTCAAACGGTTCATAACGAATTAATTAAAGATCCGAGATTTGTTCTTGTCGGAAGAGGACTCTATGGTCTTAAGGAAAATGGATATGAAACCGGTACAGCAAAGGATGTTATTTCAAAAATATTGAAAGAAAATGGACCCTTGTCTTTTGACAAAATAGTTCAGCTGGTTTCCGAGCAGAGGATATTGAAGCAAAATACTATTTTGCTTAATCTGCAAAATAAAAAATATTTCAAGAAAATTGACGGAGGATTATATCATATTGCCTAGTCAAAAAGTTGATTATTTTTTTGGACTTTTTATAACGCAGGAACTTTAAAAAAATGCTTTAAGCTGGTATTCTTTATATATATTCATTTTAAATCAATGTTTGAATTCATTAATGCGGCCGTTGGAAGTTTTTTCCAAACCCTATTGGCGGTTGTTTGGATAGTTCTGCCTATTTTTTTATTTGCTCTTTTTTGGACGTTAAGGCTTTATCAAAAGAGGATAGAATTTCTTTCTAAAGTAAAATGGGTAATGCTGGAATTAAAACCTCCAAAAGATTTAATCAAAACTCCAAAATCAATGGAGCAGGTGTTTTCTTCGTTTTATGGAATATATTCGGGAGGAATAAAATGGCACGAAAAGTATCTTGACGGCAAGGTTGACCTTTGGATGTCTTTGGAAATGGTCGGACGCGGAGGAGGAACTCATTTTTATCTAAGATGTCCCGCGCAATTTAGAAATCTTGCCGAAGCGGCAATTTATGCTCAATATCCGGATGTTGAAATTGTTGAAACTCAGGATTATACGGAAGAAATGCCGGAGGTTTTGCCCAACGAAATATGGGATTTGTGGGGAGGCGGTTTTACGCTTGCCAAAAACAGCGCTTATCCGATAAAAACCTATCCTTATTTTGAAGAAGTTAAAGAAGAAAAAAGAATTGACCCGATATCAAACATTGCCGAAGCAATGTCTAAATTAAAAGATGATGAAATGATTTGGATTCAGCTTTTGGTAAGTCCTACCGGAGCTCAAACCGGAAGTGATTTGAAAAAAGAATGCGAAGATGAAATAAAAAAAATAGTCGATTCTACTCGGGAACCGAAAGGAGAGGGGGAAACTATTTCTCTTGGTATGTGGAAATTAACTCCGGCTCAGCAGGATGTTATTAAAGCTATCGGCAACAAGGGCACTAAAATGCCGTTTCAGTTTTCGTTGAGAGCTATTTATATAGACAAAAAAAATGAATTTACGATGTCAAATGTAGCCGCTTTGCGATCGGCTTTTCAACTTTTTAATACCAGTGATTTGAACGCTCTAAAAGGAGATAAGCTTTCCACCTCTTACGGAAAATTTTTAGGAAGAATTTTACCATGGTATAAACAATTTCAAATAAACTCTAAAAAAAGGAGAATATATGATTATTACAGAAAAAGGAAATTCGGCTATTCGGGACGCTTGGTCTCGGAAGCGTTGCCGATTTTAAATACTGAGGAATTAGCTACTTTGTTTCATTTTCCGGCCGGCGTTGTCAAAGCGGCTAAACTTCAAACAATTTATTCCCGAAAAGGAGAGCCGCCGGTTAATCTTCCGATAGAATAAAATTAATTATAAAAAATATGAAGGACATTCTTTATTTGGGCAAAACAAATTACAGGAATCAGGAGATAAAATTCGGCATCAAAGAAGATGACAGAAGGCGCCATGTTTATATAATCGGAAAATCGGGAACTGGCAAAAGCACTCTTTTGTCAAATATGGTTTCCTCCGATATTGCAAACGGCAAAGGTGTTTGTTTGGTTGACCCTCACGGTGAAACAGCTGAAGAAATACTGAAATTAGTCCCCGAAGACAGAGTGGATGATGTTATTTATTTTAATCCTTCCGATATAAATTATCCGATGGCATTCAATCCGCTGGAAAGGGTGAGTAATGACAGCCGTCATTTGGTGGCGTCAGGACTAATGTCGGTGTTTAAAAAAATATGGCCGGATGTTTGGTCGGCAAGAATGGAGTATATTTTAAATAATACACTGCTTGCTCTTTTGGAATATCCCAATTCAACTTTGCTTGGAATAATGAAAATGTTTTCCGATAAAGAATACAGAAAAACTATCGTCAATAATTTACAGGATCCGGTGGTTAAATCTTTTTGGACCGATGAGTTTGCTAAATACACTCAAAAATTGGAAACCGAGGCTGTTGCCGCTATCCAAAATAAAGTCGGTCAATTTGTCGCCAATCCTCTTATAAGAAATATTATCGGTCAGCCTCATTCATCCTTTGATTTCAGAAAAGTAATGGACGATGGTAAAATTTTTATTGCCAATTTATCAAAAGGAAAAATAGGAGAAGACAACTCTTCTTTGCTCGGCGCGATGGTGGTTACCAAAATACAGTTGGCGGCGATGTCACGTTCGGGAACCGCAAATAAGGATTTGAAAGATTTTTATTTGTATGTGGACGAATTTCAAAATTTTGCGACCGAATCTTTTGCTACCATTCTTTCGGAGGCAAGAAAATACAAGCTTAATTTAATAGTTGCTCATCAATATATAGATCAGCTGTCGGAAGAGGTGAGGTCGGCGGTTTTCGGGAACGTTGGGACGATGATAGTTTTCCGAGTCGGCGCTACCGATGCCGAATTTTTAGAAAAAGAATTCTTTCCCGATTTTTTGGCAAATGACTTTGTTAATCTTCCAAATTTTCACGTTTATGTAAAATTAATGATAGACGGTATGACCTCAAAGCCGTTTTCGGCAAGAACATTGCCTCCGATGGAAACTTCCGGAAGCCCGATGTTTGATGCCATAATTGATGTTTCTAGAGAAAAATATGCATTGCCGAAAGAGTCGGTTGATAAAAAAATAGCCAGTGAATATTATTCAGAAGAAAAAATTGCTCAGGATTTGGTAAATAGAAAGAACGAAACGCCTTTGGCGGATATTCTCAAAAAAGAAATTCATAAAGATGAAAGGAAAAAAGAATACAAAAATCCCAACGAAAAGATTGACATTGGCGAATTAAAAGATATTATCAAAAAGGCGCTTGAACAGAAAGACAATAATCCTCCAAGCGATCTGTAATAATTAAAATTAATTTATTTTTTTATGTTATCTTATAACGAATTAAAACCGGGAATGTTTTTTACTTATGAAGGTTCTCTTTATGAAGTTCAAGAGGCCAATTTTTTGCGTATGCAACAAAGAAAACCGGTAATGAAAACCAAACTCAAGGATTTGGTTACGGGCAAAGTTAAAGAACAATCTTTTCAAATGAGTGATCAGCTCGAAGAAGCGGAGCTTGATAAAATGAAAGCTGTTTTTTTATATGAAAACCGCGGACAATATTGGTTTAATGAATTGGGAAATCCTAAAAACAGATTTTTCTTTACATCCGAACAGCTTGGTATTAAAGCTCAATTTTTAAAACCCAATACGGAAATTTTAGTTATCAAGTGGGAAGATAAGATTATAAATATTCAATTGCCGATTAAAATGGATCTTAAAATAGTTGAAGCTCCTCCGAACTTTAAGGGAGATACCGCTACCGGAGGAACCAAAACTGTTGTTCTTGAAACCGGCGCTAAAATCAATGTCCCGATGTTTGTGAATGAAAACGACGTTGTCAGGGTAAATACCGAAACCGGAGATTATGTGGAAAGAGTCGATAAGGCTTAAAATAAGAATATAGAATGTCGGATTTTAAGCAAAAAGCGTCCTAACGGGCGCTTTGTTAATAACAAAACACATTAATTCCTCGGTTTCAATATTGAAACCGTAAATTTTTATAAAATGTTTTGATTTTGGTATTATTTTAATATAGATTATTTTGATGTTTTCTAAATTTAAAAACAAAAGAATATTGGTAGCTATGTCCGGAGGGGTGGATTCTTCTGTGGCGGCTTTGTTATTAAAAAAAGACGGTTATGACATAGCCGGGGCTTTTATTAGGGGCTATAACGTAGATGGTTGCCAGGATAGGGATGCGGAAGATGCGCGGCTGGTTTGCGAAAAAATAGAAATCCCTTTTTATATTTTTAACTTTGAAGAAGAATATAAAAAAAGAGTAGTTGATTATTTGATAAACGGATATAAAAAGGGAATTACTCCCAATCCTGATGTCGTCTGCAACCGCGAAATAAAATTCGGGCTTTTATACGACAAAGCGATGGATCTCGGGTTTGATTTTGTTGCCTCGGGACACTATGCCATTAATAAAATCAAAAATCAAAAATCAAAAATAAAAATTTTAGAAAGAAAAGAGGGGGTTTATATAGCCAAGGACGGAAATAAAGACCAGTCGTATTTTTTGTGGGATGTGCCGCTAAACAGATTTGAGCATCTGGTATTTCCGTTGGGAAAAATAAAAAAACCTAAAGTGAGAAGGATTGCTAAAAAGGCAGATTTGCCTGTTGCTGAGAAAAAAGATTCGCAGGGAATTTGTTTTTTGGGTAAATTTGATTTCGGTGATTTTTTAAGAGAAAACATAAAAACTAAAAATGGAGACATATTAGATGCCGATGGAAACAAAGTCGGAGAGCATGACGGTGTCTGGCTTTATACCATCGGCCAGAAACACGGATTTAAAAATTTCTCCGGCCGTCAATTTTATGTCATCGGAAAGAATTTGGATAAAAATGAATTGATTGTTGATTATGATGAAAGCGAAAAATTGTATTGCAAAAAATTTGAAATTACGGATATAAATTTTCTGGATCATGATTTTGAAAATAATTTTGATTTGGGAAAGCAAATTAATGTTTTTATCAGAAACCGTTATAGGCAAGAACTTAAAAAAGCTGTTATTAAAAAATTGGCTCAAAATAAGGCTGAAATTGAGCTCAAAAAGTCCGACAAAATTTTTCCCGCTTCGGGGCAGTCAACGGTATTTTATAACAATAAGGGACAAATGCTTGGAGGGGGAATAATAATTTAGTATTTAGTATCTTGTATTTGGTATTTTGTATGAATACAATTTTACGCATCGTGTTTGGGTGTGAAATTTAAGGCGCTGGATGTCTGCTATAACTGTGGTATTCTAAGGTCAGAACTTTGGAGGGGGGTTATGGGGTGGCCGGCAAAGAAAATTGAGCGTTCCGATCTATCTTTGGTCAGGCGCGCAAGGAAAATACTTGAAAAAAATGATTCGTTTCTTCTTGTTTTTGATGTAAAAGGAAGTAAAAATTGGAATGCAACAATCGGCTTGGAAGAGCTCTACCGTCGAGTGGATGAATTTTGTCGTAAGGTCACTAAAATATATAAGAAAAATATAGTTCGCGGTGAACGCACCGGGTCTTCTTATTTTGAATCTTTTATCAGAATTATCGGAGATGGCGGAGGTGGGTATTTTAACAGCGCAGAAGTGATAGTAGAAATCATGGCTCTGGCTCACAAAGAACTTTATCCGATAGAATTTTGGTGGAATGTAGCCGAAAATATTTGGGACGAAGAAAATTCAAGAATCATCGCATAGCGGCGTTAAAGCCGCTTTTTGTTTTTTATTTTATGTTTTATACTGATTAGGATGATTGTTGTTTTTACCGGAAATGGAAAGGGAAAAACGACCGCAACTATTGGTCAAATGTTGCGGGCTGTTGGGCAAGGAAGAAAGACAATAATGTTTCAATTTATAAAAGGCCCGTGGACTTCAGGGGAGCATAAATTTTTGAAGCTACACAAGTCGTTGAAGGGAAAATTGGAAATTCATCGAGAAGGCAAGGGATTTGTCGGAATTTTAGGGGATAAACTCCCGATAGAAGTTCATAAGAAAGCCGCTCAGGAAGCCCTCAAAAAATCGGCACAAGCGATTAAATCAAAAAAGTGGGATATTGTTGCTCTTGATGAGGTTAATGTCGCCGTTTCTTTGGGATTAATAAAAGCGGGTGAGGTTTTAAAAGTTATAAAAAACGAACCTCAAAAAATGATTGTGGTTTTGAGCGGTCGAGGAGCGCCGGATAATTTTATAAAAAGGGCCGACTTAGTTACCGAGATGAAGGAGATTAAGCATCCTTTTAATAGCGGGAAAAAAGCGGAGGTGGGATTTGAGTGGTAAGTAAAATCAAAAATGAGCATTGGCAGAAAAAGTTTTTTATTTTTTATATTTTTTATAATTGGAATTTTTATCGCCGGTTTTAAAATTGATTTAATATATATATTGCTTGGAAATTGTTTTATTTCTTTAATTTTAATTTTCTTTGGAATTTTAAAATCCGATCGGGATTTTTTTATTGTAAGTTTTTTAATCTTGACGATTTTTGCGGGCGCTTTTTATTTAAGGGCTTTTAATTATATTTCATCTTCAAGCACATCGGTTATTTTTGATAAAAACGTAAAAATTTCCGGCATAATCGATTCCTATCCTAAAATATCGGAAAAATCTCAAGAATTTATTATAAAAATCGATAGCGGAAAATTGATTTCAGTTAGAACCTATTTGCAAAAAAATTTTTCTTATGGAGACAAGCTGGTTGTTAACGGGAAAATAAATTCTCTGGATGATAAAAATAATTATTTAAAAAAAGACGGGATAACGGGAGTAATAAATTACCCATCGTTTATTTCAATAAAAAAATCGCAGGCGACTTTTTTAGGATTTTTATATTCTTTTAAAAATATTTTTTTGGAAACTTTTAAAAAAAATTTAAATCAAGATGAAGCGGCATTAATGAGTGGAATGCTTTTGGGACAGGAAGGGGCGGGATTTTCCGATAATTTCAAAAGCGCTATGAAAAATAGCGGCACCACTCATCTGGTCGCTTTATCCGGATATAATATAACGATTTTAATTTCGTCATTATTTTTTATTTTAAGCTTCTTTATGCCCAAAAGAATCGGTTTTTGGATTTCTTTGTTGGCAATAATTTTATTTGTTTTAATGACCGGGGCCCAAAGTTCTGTTATTCGGGCGGCTTTTATGGGTTCGCTGTTGATTATCTCCAAGCGACTTTCCAGAATTTATAGTTTTGCTCAAGCAATGTCTTTTTCAGCTTTTTTGATGCTTGCATTAAACCCGACTATTTTAAAATTTGATATCGGATTTGTTCTTTCTTTTGTCTCGCTTGCGGGAATAACTTATCTGATGCCTATTTTGTCGTTTTCTTTTTTATCAAAAAATAAAACAAATATTTTGAGTGAATTTAAAAAAATATTTTTTGAAACTTTATCGGCTCAATTAGCTGTTTTGCCGATTCTATCTTTTTATTTTGGAGGATTTTCTTTCACCGGACTGATGTCTAATATTTTGATTTTGCCGCTTGTCCCGATAACTATGTTTTTGGGATTTTTTGTTGGATTTTTGGGGATTATCTGGGTGCCATTGGCGCGCATCGGCTCA
>JAKANP010000023.1 GCA_021812345.1 bacterium
TTCCGATCTGTTTGGTATTCTTCTCTTAATTCTTTTTCCGAAAGGGGAGAATGTTTTATATAAGGAGGAATTGGTGTTATGCCGTATTTGTCTAATATGTAAAACAGCCGGTTTATCGGAAATGATGGTTTGAGGTAATAATATTTATCTGACTGGTTCTTAACTAAAAAACTGATTGTAGGCGAAAGAGCCAATTTTGAGCCGATATCCAATTTTCTGTCCGACATCACTTCTATTAGTCCATTTTTAGTTTTCGTGTATAAAATACGAGCTTTACCGCCGGTTGGTTTGGTTATCGTCAGCCGCGCCGGAATGACTTTTGTGTTATTAAAGACCAGAAGTGATTTTTTAGGGAGGTATTTTGGTAGATTTAAAAAATTATCAAAATTAACTTCCTTTGATTTTTTATCGTAAATTAGAAGTTTGGCGCTATCTCTCTGGCGCGCCGGCTCTTGAGCTATCAGTTCTTTTGGAATTGAATAATCGTATTGTTTTAAAATTTTATCAAGATCAGAAGTTTCCTTTTTTGATTTCATTTCTTATATTTTCTACAATTTTATTAAAATAATACAAATTATGGAAAGTAAGAAGTTTTAATCCGGTTATTTCTTTGGCTCTTATAAGATGATTTAAAAAACTTCTTGTGTAAGTTTTACAAACATAACAATCGCAACTTTTATCCAATGGAGAAGAATCATCGATATATTTTGTTTTATTCATATCAATTTTTTCGTATTTTCTCCATTTTTCATTTTGATTTTTAATGTTTGTTTTTTTATTTATGAAACCGTATCCGTGTCGAGCATAATGAGTCGGTATAGTACAATCAAAAGTGTCTATGCCTTGTTTTATTATTTTAGGAATGTCTTCCAGTTTTCCTATGCCAAGAAGGTGGCGGGGCTTTTCTTCCGGAAGTTCTTTTGTCGCCCAACCGATCATTTTTTCCATGATTTTTTTATTATTGCCGAATTCTCCTCCGATTCCAAACCCATCAAACGGCAAAGAACCGATAAATTGCGCGCTTTGGATTCTCAAATCTTTGAATTTTCCTCCCTGAACAATTCCATAAATCGCTTGATCAGATTTTTTTTCTTTTAAACAAATTCTTGCCCAATTATGCGTTCTTTCCAAAGCTTTTTGATTGTATTTGTAATCGGCAAGCGGAGACGGGCATTCATCAAAAGAAAAAATTATATCCGCGCCGATTTTTTCTTGGATTTTTATCGATTCTCTTGGGCCGATAAATATTTTGCTTCCGTTGATGGGGGATTTAAACCAAACTCCGTTTTCTGTTATGGTTATATTTTTAGGTTGATGCCCTTGGGTTATTTTTTCATTTTCCTTATTTTTTAAAATTTTTCCTGTTCCATAATCTCTTCCAAATCCCAGTGAAAAAACCTGATATCCGCCCGAATCTGTCATTGTCGGAAATTTTAGATCAGCATATTTGTTAAGTCCTCCATTTTTTGAAATTATTTCCTCCCCAGGTTTTAAATGAAGGTGAAAAGTGTTTGAAATTACCGCTTGAAGCCCAGCATTTTTCAATTCTTTGCTGTCCAATGTTTTTATAACTCCCTGAGTGGCAACTCCGATAAAGGCCGGTGTTTCTATCTGTCCGTGAGATGTTTTTATAATTCCCAATCGTGCCGAAGATTTTTTTGATTTTTTTGTTATAGCAAATGAAAACATGTTAAAATAAGCTTGTAGTTATAAATACCATAAAATTTTATTATTACCAAATCAAAAATGAATTTTGAATCCGAAACAAAACATCAAAAAGATGGCAGTGAAAATATCGCAAGGCTTGATAATGTGAGAGAGATTTTTAAAATGTTTAGCGATGCTCAAGTAACCTTAACCGGAGAAGCTCAGGATATTATTTTTGACGCCACAACCAATGGATATATTACCGAAGAAAATATGGAAAAATTATTAAATATAATAAACCAATCGGAAAAAATAGATGATTATGAATAAGCAAGAGGCGTTAAATATTTTAAATGAGTGGGTGAACCCCGTTAGAAGCCGCGAGGGCTCGCAGCGTGACTCTGATTCTAACGGGGTAAAATCTCCCAATTTAAAAAAACACATGATGGCAGTTGCTGCTGCTATGGAATTTTATGCCCGCAAATTCGGACAAGATGAAAATCGATGGTGGATTGTCGGTCTTTTACATGATGTGGATTATGAAAAATATCCCGATTATAAAAATGGAGGCCATCCTTATAAAGCCGTCGAGTTTTTGTCCGATAAACTCGATGAAGAATCTTTAAATGCCATTTTGGGGCATGCAACTTATACCAATACGCCAAGAGAAACTAAAATGGCAAAAACTTTATTTGCGGTTGATGAATTGACCGGAATGATTACAGCAGTGGCCTTGGTAAAGCCGGAGAAAAAATTATCGGCAGTTGATGTAAATTCGGTAAAAAAACGATTCAAAGAAAAAAAATTCGCTGCCGGAGTAAATCGGGAAGAAATTATCCAGGGAGCTCAAGACCTTGGAGTGCCTTTGGACGAACATATTCAAAACGTGATCGATGCGATGATAAATATTTCTTCAGAGTTGGGACTTTGAATTTATTTGGATTTTTTTATCTTTTCGATTTGTGTTTTTATTTGCGCGGCTTTTTCAAACTGCAAGTTACGCTGAGCCAAATTTAATTTTTGTTTGAGTTCTTTCAAATAATCTCTTGTAAATTCACTTTTCAGCGAAACATCTTCGCTGTCCTCCGTAGCCTTGCCGTGTCCGTTTGTAGCTTTATGCGAAGAAGGGGCGAAGGAGGATTCCAATGTATATGCATTCTCTTTTGATATCTGAACTGGAGTTTTATGATTTTTTATATTGTATTCTTCCTGAACTTTTCTACGTCTGTCCATTTCGGCAATTGCCGAACTCATTGATTTAGTCATTTTGTCGGCATACATAATTACGTGTCCGCCCAAGTTTCTGGAGGCGCGGCCAGAGGTTTGAATAAATGTAGTTCTATCTCTCAAAAAACCTTCTTTGTCGGCATCCAAAATTGCCACCAACGAA
>JAKANP010000005.1 GCA_021812345.1 bacterium
CCTCTCGTCTCCATTGCAGTGTCCGTGTTTCTGCTCAAGGAAGTGTACGAAATATTGTCCGAGTCGGTCCGTATGCTTCTGGACTCAGTGCCGGACGATCTTGATTTTGAGGAAATCAAAGATGCTCTGAAAAAATTTGACGGCGTGACGAACATCAATGATTTACATATCTGGCAGACAGGATCTCACGACCGCTTTCTAAGCGCTCACATGATCACAGGAGAGATGTCAGCGACGGAAAGAGTAAAAATTTTGGCTAAAGTTATGGTTTTACTCAAAGAAAAATACAACATCCGCCACCCAACCATCCAGATGGTATCGGCACGGGAAATAAAAGAGATTGGATTGGAATGCGAGCATTGCAATTAAAATAAATTTAAAAATATGACACCAATACTTTCATTTTTCATAACTGCTATCATCGTCGGTTTCGTAACCGCCGGACTCAAAATCCAGTTCGACCGTTTCTTTGCCATTATTCTGCTCATTTCATTCATGGGTTTGCCTGTATTCGGGGCAATCAATACGTTCCTGTGGATCATGTTCTTGAGTGCAACGTGGGTACTGCTCCGAAACAGAGAAAAAATAAAAAGTATGCCGATGGCGAACAAAAAGAATTTTTTGACCATAGTTCCAATGTTGGCTTTTATCGGTGTGTTTTTGGGAACGCTGGTTTTTGCCATAATCCCTGCTCGTGTTTTGATAATAACCATCGGTGTACTGGCACTACTTTACGGCTTACGGCTTATCTTCGTTCATTTCAAACCGCACGAATTCGAGTATAAAAACGAAAAGCCGATCTACCAAAAAATCTGCGGTCTATTCGGTCCGGTGGTCAGCGGTTTCTTTGTTGGTCTGGTGGGTACTTCACTCAAACCACTCAAAATTCCTTTTGCTGTAAGAACCGGTAAAATGAATTTGAATCAGGTCTATCTTGGCAACACGATCACAGCCTTCTTCGCATCGCTATTTGCCATTATCCTGCATAGTTTCTATCTTGGGCAGAATGAAATGACGGGTGAATATGCTTTTTTAGGATCAGGCCTGTGGCTTGCTATCCATATCTCCTACGTCATCACCGACAACTTCTTTAAAGATAGCTGGCGCAAACCGTTCCAGATTGCAATCGGGATAATTTTGGTCATTGTCGCGTTTAAGTTTTTATAGATTATGAAAAGACCTACATTATCAGAGCTTCTTAAAACCACAGCATACATCGGCCTTGTCGGCTACGGGGGTCCGGCGATTTTGGCTTTGATGAAAAAGACCTTCGTACATAAAAAAGAATGGATTTCGGAAAAGGAATTCATGAATGCCTTGAGTTTGGCGCAGGTTTTGCCCGGCGCAACCGGCGTCTCGGTCATGGGTTATATTGGGTTTAAACTCAAGAAACTGTGGGGTGCTATCTTAGCACCACTTTTCTATATTCTACCCGCCACGATTTTTATGATCGTCTTGTCGTGGGCGTATTTTACCTATGGCAATTTATCTTTTGTTAAGGCATTGTTTGCCGGTTTAGGATCGCTTGTCGTCGCCTTGCTTGTGAATGCGACACTGATTCTGGGAAAGTCCGTGTTCAAGAAAATAGACAGAAAAGATATCAAGGGGTTGGCTATAAGTGCGGTAGCGTTTATCGGAATTTATTTTCTTAAAATAAACATTGTTTGTATTATCTTTTCGGCCGGTGCCTTAGGATTTTTATTTTATTATTTCACCAGAGAATTTAAAGACGAAAAAGCCGATAAAGGTGATGTTTTACTAGCCGAACCGGAAACGCTCAAGCGCGAACATCTATTTGCCAAAGATTTCATTCCTGTTATCTTGGTAGCCTTAATATTTTTAGCAGGTTTGTTTCTACCGACCACAAAAAACATCATCACGACTTTTCTGGGGATAGGTGCGCTGGCTTTTGGCGGAGGATTTACGACGATTCCTCTCATCCAGCATCAAGTGGTTGATATACATGGCTGGCTTTCGGGCAAGCAGTTTGTTGACGGTATCGCTCTGGGTCAGATCACGCCGGGGCCGGTGTTCATTACCGCCACATTCATTGGCTATCACGTGACAGCAATCCTCGGGGCACTATTTGCGACTCTTGCAATTTTCGCACCGTCCTTGATCGCCATGATCGCACTGGCCGGTATCCACGGACGAGTCCAAAATCTGAAGATAGTCAAAGTCATAGTGAAAGGATTTCTATCAGGCTTCATCGGCTTGCTCGTTGCTGTGACTTTACAATTCGCCTTCAAATCGCTCATAAGCTGGCAGGCGTGGTTTATTTTCGCGCTCTCGATTATCTGGCTTCTGATTTTGAAAAAGGATTCGGTCTGGGCGATATTGGGAACGATTTTATTATCATTAATTTTATTTTAAAGACTATGAGCATATTTTATCCTATTCAACTGCTCGCAGATTGGCTAACATATTCCGTTTTCGATATTGCCAAGCAGTCTCTTTTGGCCAGTGCAGTAAATTTTTTCATATTCGACACCATCAAAATATTAATTCTCCTTTCGGTTATTATTTTTGCCGTCTCAGTTATTCGTTCGTTCCTGCCTCCGGAGAAGATTCGTTTCATCCTTTCGCACAAAAACAAATACACCGGTAACGTTGTTGCCTCATTGCTTGGCATTATCACACCGTTTTGCTCTTGTTCGGCCATTCCTTTATTTTTGGGCTTCGTGCAGGCTGGTGTACCGTTAGGAACAACCTTCTCTTTTTTGGTGGCCTCTCCCATGATCAACGAGGTGGCCTTGGTCTTACTCTTAGGAATGTTTGGTTGGAAGATTGCTCTTATTTACATCGTGAGCGGTTTGGTCATTGCTATTCTTTCCGGCATTATCATTGGCAAAATGAAAATGGAAAATCTTGTAGAGTCCTTTGTTTACGAAAGTTCCATCAACGCCAAAACCGACCTGCCTAGTATGACTTGGTCGGACCGGTTTGCATACGCCCGGGATTATACCTGGGATATCATCAAGAAGGTTTGGATATACGTCATTATCGGCATTGGTGTCGGTGCGTGGATACACGGTTATGTACCGGCTGATTTTCTTGCCCAATATGCTGGATCGGGAAAATGGTATGCCGTACCCTTGGCAGTGCTTATCGGCATTCCGTTGTATTCCAATGCCGCCGGCATCATTCCTTTGGTCGGGGCTTTAACCGAGAAAGGCGTGGCTATGGGCACAACGCTTGCCTTTATGATGGCCGTCACCGCTCTGTCTTTGCCGGAGTTTATGATCCTGAAGCGAGTCATGAAGACGAGGCTTATCCTGATTTTTGCTGGGATTGTTGGGGTTGGGATTATGTTTACGGGATATCTATTCAACTGGATTCTCTAATTTTTCAGTCAATTATTTTAAATCGACGTATTTCCTTATGCGCCGTCTCCATGTCATCCAGCACTTTTTGGTAGATCGTTTTGGTCTTTTCTGATTTCGGGTTCTCCTCGGCAAATATGATATCGTCATCGTCTACAAAACCGGCTAGTGAGATATAAGCACCAGCCAGAAGTCGAATACGTTCCTTGATCGCCTGTTTGATTTTGGTTTTAGGTTCCGGAAGCGAGGATAGCGGATTCATTGATCCGCGCTGATGTGGCAATCGTACATTTTTTGCGTCCCGGAGGACGGCTTCAATGTCCTCGTCCATAGGCAAGCAAGAACATACGCTTGCCCTCGGGACAAGTCCAGCGGTCAGTTTTATTTTCTTACCGGGTTGATAATAAAATCGGAAGCCCTTTGTTTATAAGGCATTTCGGCAGTTTATTTTCTTGGGAGTCATATTTGCTTAACTTAAGCAAATCGTTTTACGCTCTCAATTTTGGTCAACGTGCTGGGTCGGGGTCGCAAATGGTTCAACGGTCGGCTTCAGGTACAAAGATTGCCCCAAGGGCAAACACGTGACAGAAATTGGGGCGTTTATTTGGGAGCCGATCAGGTCTGGAATAATCCGGATTTTTCTGATAAAATTCCAGTTGTAAAAGGTGGGTTCCATGTCTTTAGGCTAAAACGGTTGAAAAGTCTGGAATTATGCCCGCCTCCGGGAGGACGAGTTGTAAAAGGTCTTTAATCTCTCGGATATTTCGGAGAATTGAGTTCCAATTCAATTCTCCGTAGGGCACGGTTGGATGATTATGAGTATGGAAAAAATCAAAGATTTAAAAGATAAATTTTCCGAAGAGTTGTGCCATGAAGGAAAATATTCTAATTGGTTGGAAATAAACGACGCCAAAGAATTGAAAGATAAAATTGAAAGTAAATTTCAAGGCGTTGAGGTTGATGTTGATTTGGAAATGCTTACCATAAAAACCGTCGACGGAAGAATGTTAAAAATTCATCGTTGGAAAAAAATTCCTTATGCTCCGGACGGTCAACGTGTTGTTTCTTATCATAGCATTGAAGACGAGATAGAAAGATTTATAAAAGAAGAATAAAATATATTATAATTTTATTAGTCAATTTGAGTAAATAATGGAGAGGTGACTGAGTGGTCAAAGGTGCCTGACTCGAAATCAGGTGTGCGGGAAACTGCACCGTGGGTTCGAATCCCACCCTCTCCGCAATAAAACAAAAACTTCCGAAATGGAAGTTTTGTTTTATTGCGGTGTCTGTTTGAAAATATACGAACGGAACTGATGGGGGCTAACGATAACGGGCGTAACTCGCTTTGAATCGGGACGGAAAGGCAAACTGCCAAAGAACCCGTCAAAAATGTCGGCTCGGACTTTATGGCTAAAAGCGGATTTTTATTGAAAAAGATAAATAATTTTGATATCATAGAATTGAAGTTAATCTCTATACAAATAATGATATCAAAGTATTGAAACTATGGCAACAGTTGGCGAGAACATAAAAAGGGTACGCAATAAGCTCGGCTTGACCCAAGACGATTTAGTGAGAAAGTCTGGCGTAAAGCACACTACGCTCACCAAGATTGAGAGTGATGTTGTAATTAAGCCAAGTGTGCAAACGGTTGCAAATATCGCCAAGGCATTAGGCGTGCCAATGGAAGATTTATTAAAATAATTTTAATAAAATATGGATAGTAAAAATTGGATTGGTGTTGGTATTGTAGTTGTCGTTTTAGTCGTAGGTGCCTATCTTGTTGGTCAAAGCTCAAACAATAAGTCACCAGTCGTTACTACTCCCACACCGATAAATAATACAACTACAGAGTCTGCGACAAATCCATATCCGACAGTTCAAACTCCAACACCTCAACCGTCATATACCGCTCCTAGTTATTATACGCCTATGACTTTTTCGACTGCTGTTGAAGCTCAGAGAAGTAGTTATGTTAATGGTTGCACATCTTCGGGTGGAATGTGGGGTAAATGCAACTGCGCCTTTGACTATTTAATAAGTAATTATGGTCTTGTTTGGTTAATAAACGAAAATGCTTACGTTAATGTTAATGGTGTAGCTTCTACCGAACTCCGTTCGGCGTCGTTAGATGCATATAAATACTGTTCGGTTTATAGCAATTAACTCAAACAAACGTACATGAATAAAGAGGAACTCTCGGAGCTCATATTGTCCAATCCAAATGAAGCGTGGAGAAAAGTTCAAACTGGGGAAATTGATATTTCTCATGTGAATTTTAACGCTTTAAGGGCAAGGGCGAAGAATCAATTTCATATGACGGATCAACAAATCGAAGCAGTCGAATCTACTTACTGGGGTTCTTATTTAGTAGAGAGAAACATATCGGAAATGGTTTCTTCTATGGAAAAGGCACTTGGCAACACAGATATAGTTGACGATATGTTAGGTCGTTTAACTTTCGGAGATAAAATCTCACTAATGAACGATAGATATAACAAAGGAGGACAACTTAAACCATTCATAAGTATGGCTTGGAAAGTTAATCAGTTAAGAAATGATATGGCACATGGTCGGTTTGGTAATCTCAAATACAACGGCATTGATTTATCCGATAGAAAAGGTCAATTTAAGTTCTTGATTGATTTAGTAACCGCCTTTATGGAATCGGCTAACAACATTAAAACCCAAAATAAAAAATGAAATCGTCCTTTCCGTCCCGATTCAAAGCGAGTTACGCCCGTTATCGTTAGCCCCCATCAGTTCCGTTCGTATATTTTCAAACAGACACCGCCTTCGCTCGCCGAAGCGAGCTACGGCGGACGCAGTCCGCAAGTAGTTCGCGAAGGAGAGAATAATTATGTATACAGTTTATATTTTAAAGTGTGATGATGGCGATCTATATACTGGTTGTACTGAAGACATTGATAATAGGTTAAACCGGCATAGTAGTGGACATGTTCCGGCTACTGCCGGGAGATTACCAGTTAAACTTATTGCTTATACAGTTTTTGAAAATAAATACAAAGCATTTGAATTTGAAAGATATTTAAAATCTGGTTCTGGTCGAGCATTTATTAAAAAACATTTTTTATAGTGAGCGACGTGAGATTTTTACCCTCTCCGCAATAAAATAGAACCACAGCAAAAATTTTATGAATTCAAAACAATCAATCATCAAATCCAAGAAAAATATATCCACAACAAAGAAAAAAATCTCCGGAGGAGTGGCGCATGATTTACCCTCCGATTTAAAAAAATCTTTAGCTTCGGATGCAAAAGCATTATCTGCGTGGGAAAATATCACGCCGCTTGCAAGAAATGAATGGATTTGCTGGACTATCTCTGTCCAAAAAATTGAAACAAGAAACGAACATATCAAAAGAGTAATAAAAGAACTCAAAGAAGGCATGCGCCGGCCTTGTTGCTGGCCCGGATGTCCTCATCGCAGACCGAAAGCGGCAAAGTGGTTTAAATATTTGCCTGACGAATCCAATCGTAAAATAAAAAAATAAAGAACATCGCAATAAAAAATATTATCTGCGGTGTTTTTTTATCATTAATTTTATCTTATAATCATAATATATGATTCAAAACAGCAATCAGCCCAAAAATCATGATGTTTTTTATGTGGGCTTATTAAGTTTTTTTGGAGGAATCGGACAGGATATTTTTGTACCGGTCTTGCCTCTCTATCTAACTCTGGTTTTGGGATTTGATAAAACTTTTGTTGGAACTACAGAAGGGCTCGTTTCCGCAAGTGCCGCCATATTTGCGGTTGTCGGAGGTTATTTTTCGGATAAGTGGAAAAAACAAAAATCTCTTATTTTTTCCGGATATTTACTTTCCATGATTTCCAGGTCATTGTTGGCTGTAATTACTTCAGGGTTGGGGGTAGTCGGTCTGCGCTTGGGGGATGGAATCGGTAAGGGAGTGAAAGATCCGCCCAAAGATGTTTTGGTTGCGGGAGATTCTAAAAAAACAAGAGGAAGAAGTTTTGGCATTGTCCGTATGTTGGACACGCTTGGTTCTGTTGTTGGGCCGTTAATTCTTTTTTTACTACTCTATTTTTTTAAAGACAACCCCCATGTTTATCATTATGTTTTGATTTTTTCTGCCGTTCCGCTGATTGCGACTTTGTACATTACTGCAGCCAAACTTAAAGATTATTCCTATGTTCGGCCGAATCAGGAATTGGAGCACTCAAATAACAAGCTTTCCGGTAAACTTCCAAAATCTTTCTTTTTGTTTTTGGTGATATCTTTAGTTTTTACTTTAGGGAACTCATCGGACGCTTTTTTGATTTTGAGAGCTCAAGGAGTTGGATTTTCCATAATATTGATTCCTATAGTTATAGCTTTGTTTAATTTGGTATATGCCGGAGTATCGGTTCCGTTTGGAATTCTTTCGGATAAAATCGGAAGGGCTCCAACTCTTCTTATCGGTTGGGCGGTCTATGTCTTGACTTATTTTGGATTCGCTTATGTGCCTCATCCGGCGATGATTTGGGTTCTGTATGCTTTATACGGAGTATATTTTGGAGCAACGTGGGGAGTGGCGAAGGCATTTTTAGCTGATATTGTCGGTCAAGAATTTAGAGGGAGGGCATTCGGGATTTATGGAACCACCATCGGCGTGGCGACGTTTTTTGCCAGTTTAATTGCCGGTTTTTTGTGGGATAAGTTCGGAGCTCAAGCGCCATTTTATTTTGGCGCCGGGATGGCGGCTTTGGCGGCGCTACTTTTGGTTTCTTTTTCAAAAAAATTAAAATCGGTTCAACAGGAAATATAAAAAATGACTTTATTTTTACTTATTATTTGGGCGATTGTGATTTCTTTGATAACGTTAAGCGGAAGCTGGTATGTAAAAAAATATCAAAAACCGGACCTTCTAATCGCCTTGTATGTGACATTTGTTGTCGTTGCTCAAATTTTAGCGGCAAAAATATCGGAATTTAATCTTGGATTTGCGGTATTTTATGTTCCTTCGGGAGTGATTGTTTTTTCCGTAACTTATTTATTGACCGATATTATTAACGAAAGATTCGGACAAAAAGAAACCCACATGGCGATTTTCATCGCTTTTATCTCGCAGGTGGCGATGGTTATATTTTTGTGGATTGGAAATAAAATGACGCCCGCTCCATTTTGGAATTTACAGCAAACCTGGTCTTATGTTTTTGATTTAATACCCAGAATAACTCTTGCCAGTTGGACAGCGTTTTTGATTTCGGAAAATTTTGACGCCATAGTTTATGCTTGGTTTAAAAAAATAACCAAAGGAAAACATTTGTGGATGAGAAACTCTTTAAGTTCTTTGCCAGCTTTGTTTTTGGACAGCGTTATTTTTATATCAATAGCGTTTTGGGGAGTTGCGCCCGTACTGCCTCTTATTGTCGGACAAATTGTGATAAAATGGATTATCGGACTGATCGACATTCCGTTCATGTATGCCAACAGAAAAATTATGTCGATTCAAAATGGAAAATAAAATTTTATGAAAATCAAAAGAAAAAAAATAGGACTTGCGCTTGGCGGGGGAGGATCAAAAGGCTTTGCTCACATCGGAGTGATTAAGGTTTTGAAAAAAAATAATATCCCGATTGATTTTATCACCGGAACCAGCATAGGCGCTTTGGTTGGAGGATTTTATGCGGCAAGTGAAGATCCGGAATATCTTGAAAGTGTGGCCTCAGGGTCAAGCTCGGGTAAGTTTATATCTTTGATGACGGAATTTACCGGCGGCAGAGGCGGGATTGTCGGCGGAGAAAAGGTTCTTAATTTTTTGAGTGAAGGGCTTGATGGAATTGATTTTAAAGATTTAAAAATTCCTCTTGCCGTGACAGCAACGGAATTAAATTCCGGAGAAACTGAATATTTTGAAAAAAGCGGAGATGTCGCCCAGGCGATTCGCGCCAGCATTTCTTATCCTCCGATATTTTCTCCGTATAAAATAAAAAATAAATTATATGTTGACGGAGGACTTTCCTGCCAAGTTCCGGCGCAAAAAGCGCGCTTGATGGGCGCCGATCTGGTAATTGCCGTTAATTTGGAAGATGAATATGTGTTAAATAAAAAAGTATTTGAAAAAGAATCAATTATGACAAGTACTTATAGCGTATTTAATGCCTCCATTAAAATACTTGTTAAAAAAGTTGCCGAATATGATATCAAAGAAGCCGACATTGCTTTAAATTTGCCGGTTGGAAGATTTAAAACCTGGAGTGATTTTGGGAGAGCCAAAGATTTGATAAAAATAGGAGAAGAATTTACCAAAAAGAATATAAAAAACATTAAAAAAGCGCTGTTATAATCAGCGCTTTGTTTTAGTGTTTTTATAGTGAGATTTCCACAGGTTGTCTTATGTTCTGTGGTATAATTTAATCAGTTTAATATTTAGTTTGAGTATATTTTTGTATAAAAATTAATATATAAAAAAAGATGAAAAATATTTTTTATTTGTTTTTCAAAAGATTTGTAATGGTCGCGTTTTTTTCGTTATTTCTAATCGGTTTTTTATTTTCCGCTCAACATATTTATGCTGTTGACGGATCGGGATCCGCTGTTGTGGCGCCCGGTTCTGCCAATGCCGGTTCAACAGGGGGGACTTATGTTTTTACTTTTACCGCTGCCGAAGCAATGAACAGTGGCGAAGTATCGATTTCTACCGCTCCGGGGTGGAGCGCGATGCAGGGAGTTTCGGGAACTGCCGGCTACACGACTGTTGCTTCCACCGGATTGACGGCTAACGTAGAAGACAACGCCGATTCTTTGAGCGGATGGTCAGCCGGGACGGCTTGCTTGAATGGATTATCTTCCGATACTTTAAATTATCATGAGGGTTTGGGCTCAATTTTATGTTCAACCGGAGACCAAAATACGGGTCAAGTTTTTTATAAAAATATTTCTTCTCAAAATTGGTCGTCTTACACTAAAGTTGGATTTTGGATAAAAGTCGGGAAAAATATAAGTTCAGGCAATTTAAGATTTCTTTACGACGATAATAATAATTTGGCCAGTCCGATTGCAAGGATAAACCTTCCGGCAATAACCGCAAATACTTGGACGTTTGTAAATTTAAGTCTTTCCGGTACAAGAACTTCTGTTTTAAGTTACGGTTTTGAAATAAATAATAATACTAATTTAGACAATACTACAATAAATATTGACGATATTTTACTTGGCCCAGGAAGCCCGGTTTTTGTAAATGGCATCGCTCATGTAAGACTGTTAACTCTTTCTTCCGGACAAACAGTGACATTTAATTATGGTTTTGGAGGAGGAACCAGCGGAGCATCGGCTCCTTTGGTTGGTCAAGTGTCAACCTTTTCAACTCAAACAAGAACTTCCGATTCCGGTGTTTTAACTAATATATCAACTTCTCCGAAAATAACCGTTAATAATCCCGTTCCCGCCATTTTGTCTGTTTCTCCAACTTCAACGATAGCCGGTGGAACGCAATTCACGCTTACGGTGAATGGGTCAAATTTCAATGCTTCATCTTCCGTTAATTGGAATAGCTCTCCCAGAGTTACAAATTATATTTCATCAAATCAATTATCGGCTACAATTTTGTCTTCCGATATTGCGAATGAAGGGACTTCAACGGTGACGGTAGTCAATCCTACGCCCGGAGGAGGAACGTCAAATGGAGCAACTGTGACTTCGATTGCGATTGCGGTTAAATTTGTCATATTGCCTCCGGGGAATGGAACGGTTGACGCTTCTGTTCCGGTAACTGTTCAAGCTCAAAAAAATGACGGATCAGTTGATCCTAATTTCAATAAAGGTGTTACATTGAATGTTAATGGTTCCGCTACCGGAGGAGGACTCTTGAGTTTTGCGAGTGGAGTGGCAACTACATCAATTTCCGATCATGTAGCGCAAACAGTTCTATTGTCTTTGACGGATTCACAATCAACGGGACTTATTTCCACTTCAACACAAGAAATAATTTTTTCTCCGGGAGCAATAACTCAATTTTCTTTGAATAATCCGGGTAATATGTATGCAAATACAAGACTTGGATATACGGTTACCAGAAAAGATCAATATTCAAATCCCGTTTCTGCTTCAACGTCGACGGTTTATCTTTACACTTCATCTACCAGCACCAATCATGGATTTTATAATGACCCATTGATTGGAAGTTATTTGAATTTTATTTCTATTCCCGACGGTTCCGCTAATGCTTCTTTTTGGTATTACGAAACTGTTCCGGGAAATTATTTAATTACGGCTTCCGATAATTCTTCCGCTCCCGATGGCGCGGCCGGCATCGCAGATGCGACTTCTTCAGTTGAAGTTATGCCGGTAGCGACTAAGTTTGTCATAATGCCTACTACTTCTACCACCGTGGATAATCCTATTACCGTTACGATACAAGCTCAAAAACCGGATGGGACCGTTGATGTTAATTATCAAAAAGGAGTTACTCTTGTTGTAAACGGTTCGGCTACCGGAGGGGGATTGGTAACTATAGTTAATGGAGTGGGGACGATGAAAATTTCCGATACTGTTCCGGAAACCGTTCATTTGTCTCTTTCGGACACTCAATCAACCGGTCTTGATGTTTCTTCTTATCAGGATGTTTATTTTGGAGTCGGGGCCACGGCTCAATTTGTTTTGAGTCATCCGGTATCGATGGGCGCGGGCACCAGAGCGGCCTATACAATAACCAGAAAAGATCAATTTGGAAATTTAACGACAAACGGAACCGGCACGGCCTATCTTTACAGCTCTTCTCCAAGTTTAAATAAAAAGTTTTATGATTCAGCTACCGCGGGAAATGTTATAACTTCAATTCAATTTCCCAATGGGCAATCGTCCGCTAATTTTTGGTATTACGACGATACTTTGGGAACTTGGACCATAACCGGGTCGGATAACGCTTCATCGCCTGACGGTTCGGTTGGCATTCAAGATGCCGTTGATTCAATTATTGTAAATCCCGGTCCGGTCGCTTCTTTTTCTTTGAATAATCCGGGTGGAATGAGTGTTGGCACTTATCTTGAGTATTCGGTAACAAGAAAAGACCAATTCGGAAATCTTGTTACTTCTGGAATAACTCCCGTTTATCTTTACAGTAGCGCGAATGATACGAGCACCGGATTTTATCTTTCTTCCGGCGGGGGAACTCCAATAAAATCGGTATCAATTTCAGATTCCAGTTCCACCGCTAATTTTTGGTATTATGAAAATGTTCCGGGTAATTATACTTTAACCGCTTCCGATAATTCTTCCGCTCCCGATGGAGCCACCGGCATAGCGGATGCGACTGTTTCTGTAAATGTCATGGCGGCTCCGATTGTTGCCACAAAATTTGTTATTTTACCGACAGCTACGGGAACGGTTGATTCTCCGATTACCGTTACCATAGAAGCTCAAGATAATAGCGGCAATATAGATACTTCCGCCACTTCCAGTGTCACTTTGGTTGTGGGCGGTTCGGCTACCGGAGGGGGACTGGTTACTATGGTTAATGGAATCGGAACCGCATCCGTTTCCGATCATAAAGCCGAAACAGTAACTTTGTCTTTATCCGATACTCAGGGAACGGGATTGAATGTTTCTTCCGTTCAAAATGCGATTTTTAATCCGGGAGCGGTTTATCAATTTACTTTGGATAATCCCGGCGCAATGGCGGCTGGAGTAAGACAACAATTTACCGCAACCAGAAAAGATAAATATGGTAATCTTGTCACCTCCGGTTCAAATTCTGTTTATCTTTATTCCGCATCAATTGGAACATATCATTTTTATAATGCTTCCAGTGGAGGCAGCTCAATCAATTCTTTGGTCATAACCGACGGATATTCGTCCGCGCCTTTCTGGTATTACGACGAAAAAGCGGCGACAACCACAATAACCATTTCCGATAATTCATCTTCTCCGGATGGACCGATTGGAATTGTTGATGCCTCTCAAACTATTATTGTCCAACCGGGTCCGGTTTATAAATTTATTTTGGATAATCCGGGAAATATGACTGCCGGAACCAGATTGGGATATTCATTGACGCGTCAAGATCAATTTAATAATCCGGTTATTTCCGGAGTTCTAACTGCCTATCTTTACACTTCATCTGTTGGAGCGACAACTACCGCATTTTATGACGCCGCGTCAGGAGGAGGAAGTGAAACTTTCGTTGTCTTTAATAACAATGTTTCATCCGTTCAATTTTGGTATTTTGATGAAAGTCCCGGAACTTGGGTAATAACCGCATCCGATGGAACTCCTACTCCCAATGGAACTTCCGGAATTCAAGATGCCGCTGTTTCTGTCACGGTTACTTTGGCGCCAATCGTCGCAACTCGCGTCAACATAATGCCTGTTGGAGATACGCTTGTCGGACAAAACGCGCTTGTCACAGTCAAAGCTCAAGATGACAGCGGCAATACGGATACTCTTTATAATGGAAATGTTTTACTTTCTGTTTCCGGTTCAGCGTCCGGAGGGGGACAAATTAATATTGTTAATGGCATTGGAACCATATCAATTCATGATTCTGTTGCCGAAATAGTAAATCTTTCCTTGTCCAGCTCTTCCAGCGGATTGATAACGTCTTCTGCTCAAACTATAAGATTTTATACATCTTCCGGTCCGGCATTTTATGGAGGGGGGTCGGTTGCTATGCCGATAATTCCGGTTATAACCGGAGTCCAATTTTCGGGTACGGCATTTACCGGAGCTAAGCTTAATATTATATCCATTGGCAATGCGGGCGATGTTCCGGTAAAACAACAAACTGTCGCTTCAGCCAGCGGTTCGTTTAATATTCTTTTTAGCAATATACAATCTGGAGCCCGTTCTTACGGAATTGTCGCTTATGATTCTTCAAATCGTCCCACTCAAACAAAAATATTTGACGCTAATTTAGCCAATTCAAATCAACTTCTTAAAATTTCCAACGTTCTTCTTTCTCCAACCCTGGGCTTAATCAGAACATCAATAACAAGAGGGGACAATCTTGGATTGATTGGTTCGGCTACGGCAGGTAATAAAATTGAAGTGGAAATTGACGGAAATATTTCAACCAGTTCTTCCGCTACCGCAGATTCAAAAGGCAACTATAAAATTCTCATTAATACCGCTTCGTTGGATTTTGGAAGCCATACAGTTAGAGTGAGGCAAGTGACGTCAGGAGGAACCAAAAGCGACTTTTCTCCCCAACAGGTTTTTTCAATTACGAAAGTATTTACGCCCAATATGGATTTTAACAATGACGGAGTGATTGATATAAAAGATTGGAGCATATTTATTTCCCGATGGACATCAACCGATCCTAAAGTAAGGGCTTTAGACGATCTTAATGGAGACGGCAAAGTTGATGTCCAAGATTTCAGTATTTTTGTGAGAACCCTAAAACAGCAATAATTAAAGGTGGAAATAATTTATTAAAAATTCTATAATTATTGATATATGAGATTTACAAAAAATAAAATCGTATTCTTGTTGGCCGTTTTATTTATGATTGTTCCGTTTTTTGCCAAAGCGGCCACGTTAAATTTTGTGGCTTCTCAAAATCAATTTGTTATCGGTGATCAATTCAGTGTTGACGTTAAAGTTGACAGCGAAAGCGCCGGAATTAACGCCGTTCAAGCGACGATTCAATTTCCTCCGGATATTTTAATAGCTACCAGCACCGATAAAACCGATTCCGCTTTTAATTTTTGGCTTCAAGATCCGACAATAGACAATAATGCCGGGAAAATAACTTTTATTGCCGGCGCAACTTCCGGATTTTCGGGAAAATCTCTTCAAGTATTAAAAATAAATTTTATAGTCAAGGGAGCAGGACAGGCTAATATAAATTTTACGGACGGAGCGGTTACTGCCAGTGATGGAAGCGGAACCAATGTTTTGAGTTCGATGCAGAATCTGCAGATAACCAGCATTACAAAACAAGACGCCAAACTTATTCCGGCTCCAAAAATAGTTAAACCCGCCGTGCCGACAGGAGTTCTTCCTTCAAAACCCGTGATTCAAGTTCCTTTATATCCTGACCAAAATGCTTGGTATAATTCGGTTTCAAGTTTTATTGTTCAATGGAATTTGCCTAAAGATGTCACGAGTGTTGCGGCGGTTATAAACAAAGAGCCGCTTACTAATCCGACTCAGTCAAATGGCGTTTTTGATAATGAAACTTTCCCCGGACTTTCGGATGGAATTTGGTATTTGCACGTAAGATTTAAAAATGATATCGGATGGGGACCGACTCTTCATTACAAAATTTCAATAGACACCATTCCTCCTATGCCGTTTACCGCGACAGTTAAAGAGGGAAATACTACTGACGTTATCAATCCAACTATACAATTTAGCACAACCGATCAGCCTTCCGGGATAGATTTTTATCAAGTCGTTGTCGATAATAGCGCTCCGATAAAAACATCTTCAACTTCTTTAACTCTTCCCCCTCAAAATGCCGGCGCTCATAGAATAACCGTTTCCGCTTTTGATTTTGCGGGAAATAGTTCGGAATCAAGATTGACCGTAAATATTCAAGAAAAACCGTTTTTTGTTATCGGTGGTTTTTCGGTTACGCAATCAATGTTTTTTATAAGCATTATAATTTTGATTTTCTTGGGAATTGTTGCCGGTTGGCACATAAGTTATCTTGCAAAAAAGAGAGTTCAGGGAAGGGTAATTATCGCTCAACGTGATGTAGTTAATTCCTTTAATTTAATTTCAAAAGAAATAGATGCTCTTTTATTAAAATATAATGATGGCCAGATAGACGAAAGAGAAATCCAAGAAATTAAGTTTTCTCTTGAACGTCTTAAAACAACGACCGATAAAATAAAAAAATATGTTGCCGACAATATTGAAGAAATTGAGGATTAATATATAATTATAAGGTCAATAATTTTTTAATTTAAATTTATGAAGATATTAATCGTTGAAGACGAACAGGTTTTGGCAAAAGTATTCCAGGAAAAATTCGAAAAGTTGCATTATGACGTAAAAGTGGCGACTGATGGGGAAGTGGCTTTGGGTATGGCAAAGAGTTTTAATCCCGACGCTATTGTGCTTGATTTGGTTCTTCCCAAAAAAGGCGGTTTTGAAGTTCTTGAAGAAATCAAAAATGTTGATTCTCTAAAAATGGTTCCGGTGGTGGTTGTTTCCAATTTGGGAGAAGACGAAGATATAAAAAAGGCAATTTCTTTAGGAGCGGTGGATTATTTTGTCAAAGCTCAGCACCCTATAAACGAGATAGTTGATAAAATAAAAAGCGTGATTATTAAAGCGAAATAATCGCCCAAAGCCGGACATATTAATTGTTTTCTATGAGCGATAATTGGTTCGGACTTTATAAAAAAATTAAAGGATTAAATATAAAAACGGTTATTTTGCCTGCCGTAATTTTTATTGTTCTTCTTTTATCAACTTATTTTGTTTGGACAAAAATAACAGAACAAATCTCATATGACAAACAAAATCTTTTTAATCAGGAGGCTCAACGGGCGATAAAATCATTTCAAGACAGAATCGTTCTTGGAAATTCGGTTCTTAGCGGAATGAAAGGATATTATGAATCTATGCAACGGTCGATTACTCCGCAAGAGTGGCTAAATTATATAAAACAATTGGAGCCTCAAGCTAAAAATTCCTGTATAGATGCCATAGGATATATTAAAAAAGTTTCCCAAAATAATTTATCCGAAGAAATAAAAAATGCCAATGATTACGTCGCTTTATTTAATGGAAATTTTGGGCCGGTAGTTTTTCATCCTCAAGGGAACAAAGAAAATTATTACATAATAAAATATTTTTTTCCGTTAGATGAAAAATCGTTTGACCTTTTGGGTTTTGATTATTCTTCTCAAGAACAATTAAATCAAACAATACAATCGTCAGGCAGTTTATCGACTATTCAAATTACTCCCATTCAAAAAATGTGGGACAATAATCATCCTAGAGTGGACGCATTAATACCTATTTATTATAAACAAAATTATGCATTTGAATCGTCATCAACTTTGAGAGGTTTTGGTTTGGCGATAACCGACATAGATAATTGCGCCAGATCAATTATCGGCGGTTCCGTTGTTAATGGAATAAATTACAAAGCGGTTGATATAACTGGCGGCAGTCAGAATGATTTTTTTCAAAGCGACAACTGGGGGGAATATCCGCATCAATTTTTTGAACAACAAAAGATAAATTTTTATAATCGTCAATGGCTAATTGAATTTGAATCCGCTCCGGATTTTGGAAATACGGCATCAAACACCGCCTTGGTATTTTTGATCCCGATTTTTGGCATACTGCTTAGCTTTTTTGTTTCTTCTTTGGTGCTGATGTATTCGACCTCAAGAGCCAGAGCTTATGGCTTGGTGGATAAAGTAACCGGACTTCTTCAGGAAAGCGAGGCAAAATTAAAAGAACTTTTTTATAAATCTCCGGACCCGATTTTCATATTGGATAATAGCGGAAGGTTTGTTGATATGAATGTTGCCGGAGAAAAAATGCACGGAATACCCAAAGAAGAATTGATTAGAAATCATAAGATTTTTGATTTTATCTCTCCTTCAAGCAGCGGAATTGACGAATCTTTATGGGAAAAATTTATTAAACAGGGAAATATCAGATTTGATTTTGTATTCAAGCACCCGCAGAGTGGAGAAGAAAGACACATGGAAGTATCTGCGGCGGCAAATTATATTCCGGGGATGAATATAGCTATCATAAGAGATGTCACTAAAAATAGAGAATTAGAAAATGCTTTAAAAAAAGCCGAACAATTGTGGAAAACTATTTTTTCCGCCGCCAATGACGCCATTTTAATTTTGGATGATAATCAGGAAATAATAAGTTGCAACTTGGCCGCAGAAAGAATTTATAAAGAATCAAAAGAAAAAATAATCGGCAAAAGAATAATCGATATCCGTTATGACAAGGATCAAAATAAAATTAATGAACAATTTGGCAATGTTATAAAAAACAATGGATTGATTTTTGAAACCAAACAAGTTCGCGGGAACGGCGACATTTTTGATGCCGAAGTGAGCGTTAAGCCATTTAAAATTTTTGATAAAGATTATATTGTCGATATTGTTCGTGATATTTCCGAAAGAAAAAAAATAGAAGCAAAAGAGAAAAAAATCAGCAAGGATTTGAAGATTTTAAGCGAAAGCAATCAGGCGATGATTAAATCGCAAAATGAACAGGAATTTTTGGACAAGTTATGCAGGATAATTGTTGAAACCGGGGAGTATAAATTTGTTTGGATAGGGGAGGCATTTGATGATGGTGAAAAGTCCGTAAAGCCGGTAGCTCAATGCGGATTTAATGACGATTATTTGAAAAATATCAAAGTATCTTGGGGAGAAAATGAATATGGGATGGGTCCGACCGGATCGGCAATAAGAAATAAAACCGTTTCTGTGGTCAGAAATATTGAAAATGATCCCAATTATTCTGTTTGGCGTTCGGAAGCGGAAAAGAGGGGATATTTATCTTCCGTTGCTTTGCCTATAATTGTCGGTATAAAAATTTTTGGAGCTTTAAATATTTATTCTTCCGAAGCGGATGCTTTTAATCAGGAAGAGGTGGAGTTGCTTGATAAATTATCGGGTGATATCGGTTTTGGCATAAACAGCATTCGCTTAAAAAACGAAATAAAATCAAGCGAGGAAAAATATAGAAAAATGATCGAACTTTCTCCGGATGCGGTAGTAATACATTCCGGAGAAAAAATAGTTTTTGTTAATAATGCGGCCATTAAAATTTTTGGCGCCAAATCATCGGAAGAAATTGTGGGCAAGCCGACAATGAGCTTTGTCCATCCCGATAGCATTAATGTGGTCAAGGAAAGAATTTCGGAGATGATTAATAAAAAAGAGCCCGTGCCCGTAGTGGATGAAAAATTTTTAAAAATTGACGGCTCTCCGATAGATGTTTCAGTTGTAGCGGCGCCGATTATTTATGATGGCCGTCCGGCTATCCAAGTTATAGTCCACGACATTACCGAGAGAAAACGTTCGGAAGTAAAAATGAAAGAATTAAATTCCGAATTGGAAAAATTCAAACTGGCCGTTGAAAACGCTTCCGACCACATAATAATAACCGATATTGATGGGAATATAATTTTTGCCAATAAGGCAGCCTCTCAAACAACCGGATATCCTATAAACGAAATGATCGGCAAAACCCCTCGTCTATGGGGAGGACAAATGCCTTTGGATTTTTATAAAGGAATGTGGAACACCATAAAATACGAGAAAAGGCCATTTTTTGGAGAAATTAAAAACAAAAGAAAGTCCGGAGAATTTTATCAAGCTGTCGCAAGCGTTTCTCCGGTTCTAAACGAAAAAGGAGATGTGATGTTTTTTGTCGGCATAGAACGGGACGTTACTAAAGAGAGGGCAATAGACAAATCAAAATCGGAATTCGTATCTTTGGCCTCCCATCAATTAAGAACTCCGCTTTCTGCCATAAATTGGTATACCGAAATGCTTATGGATGAAGATGTCGGAAAACTTAACACCAAGCAGAGAGATTATTTGAAAGAGATTTATAATTCGAGCAAAAGAATGACCGATTTGGTCGGGTCGCTTTTGAATGTATCGAGAATAGATTTGGGAACTTTTGCCATAGAACCAAAGCCGACTGATATCGTCGAAATTGTAAAGTCAGTGATTAAGGAATTATCCCATCAAATAAAAAAGAAAAAACAAAAAATAAAAGAAGAATACGATACGAAAATCGGGCTTTTGAATGTTGACCCCAATTTAATGAGAATTGTCTTTCAAAATCTGATATCAAATTCGGTAAAGTATACTCCGCCATCGGGAGAAGTTGATGTTAAGATAAAAAAAGAAGGCGATGATATTATTGTTTCGGTTTCCGATACCGGATATGGAATTCCCAAGAGTCAGCAGTCAAGAATTTTTGAAAAGTTTTTCAGAGCTGATAATGTAAGAGAGATTGAAACCGATGGCAACGGATTGGGACTTTATATGGTTAAGGAAATTGTTGAAAAATCCGGCGGGTCAATCAGGTTTGAATCCGAAGAGAATAAAGGGACCAAATTTTTTGTTTCAATACCGATATCCGGGATGGTAAAGAAAGAAGGAGAAAAGAAGTTGTCTTAATTTTAAAAATTTTGTGTTATAATTAAAATAATTAAATTAATTTTATAATATGGAACAAAAACAAAAATCCATTTTAGTTGTTGAAGACGAGATGCCGGTTTTAAACGCATTGGCCGATAAATTTGAAAGAGAGGACTTTATTGTTTTTAAAGCCAAAAATGGGGAAGAGGGATTAAAATCTGCCTTAGAAAACAGACCGGATATGATATTGCTTGATTTGATGATGCCAAAAATGGACGGAATAGAAATGATGAGACGCTTGAGAGAGGAAAATGTTTATGGACGCAAAGTGCCGATAATAATATTAACCAACTTATCGGCTGATGATAAAATCACTTGGGCAGTGGCAAAAGATGAGCCGGCATATTATTTGATTAAATCCGATTGGAAAATAGACGACGTAGTCGATAAAGTCCGCGATACTTTAGGGATGAAATAAATTAAATTCTTTTTAATTTCATTTTATTTTTTGTTTTTGATTTTTTTTGTGTTATTCTTTAGATAAAGTAAATAAAATTTCATGTCTGATATTCAAGGAAGCACAAAACAAGAGTTGCAAAAAATTTCTTCAAAAAAAATAGAAATTTTAAACATACCCGATTCATCGTCGGGCTCTTTGGGCAATTCGGAATCAAAAAAAAATATTACCGGAAGATTGGAAACAAAAATCCTTATTCTTTTTTACCAGGAATATCCCAATCAACAGCCAACTCACGACATTGTCGTTGATCAGGTTAAAGAAGTTTTGTCGGATTTGGGTTATTCCGTTTCTTTACTCCCGATAAATCAAAGTATTGACAGAATAACTAACGGCATCAAACAAGAAAAACCCGATCTGGTTTTTAATTTATGTGAAACATTCAGAAATAACGATCGATTTGAAACAAACATCACCGCTCTTTTGGAAATGTTTAAAGTTCCTTTTACCGGATCTGCTCCAAGCGGATTATTTTTAAGCAACGATAAGCATATAAGTAAGAAAATTTTTGATTTTCACAGAATTCCTTATGCTGATTTTTTTGTCGTTAGAGTCGGACAAGATGTTTCTGTCCCGAGGGGTTTTGTCTATCCGCTTTTTGTAAAACCGGTGAGAGAAGATGCGTCAATCGGTATTGACGATAATTCCGTAGTTTATGATTATCAATCGCTTTCTAAAAAAGTTAAAGAACTTCACGAAACATTAGGAGGGGACGTTATGGTTGAAGAATTTATAGATGGCAGGGAATTTTATGTTTCAGTTGTCGGCGATGACGGAAATATACGCGCTTTGCCGATAGTCGAGCTTGATTTTTCAAAATGGCCCGAAGGAAAACCAAAAATTTATTCAAACAAAGCGAAAATAGACGAAACATCCGAAGAATTCAAAAAAATAGATTTTGATTATGGAGAGACATTAAAACTCCCCGATGATATTCAAAAGAAAATGAAAGAATTGGCGGTCAAAACGGCAAAGGCGCTGGATGTAAGAGATTACGCCAGAGTAGATATGAGAATGGACAAAGACGGCAAGATTTATGTTTTGGAAGCGAATTTGAATCCTTACCTGAACAAAGAAGATATTCTTTCGATGTCTGCCGGAGTTGATGGAATCTCATATCCGCAACTCGTTGAAGAAATAGTTTCGAGCGCTCTTGCCAGAGGAAGAGCAATGGTTTAATCGTTGTTGATTTTTTTAGATAATGATTTATCTTTAATTTTTAGTTTATTTTCGGGCCGTAGTATAGCGGTAGTATTCATGCTTTGGGAGCATGCGGTCCGGGTCCAACTCCCGGCGGCCCGACATAAAAAAATACACTTGATTTGAGTGTATTTTTTTATAAACGGATTTGTTTTTCAATTCCTCACATGAGCAAATAAATTTGCTCATTCCTTGCACTGCGTTTCACTTGTGCCGCGGGAGGGAATTGAACCCCCGACGCCATCCTCTTCCGAGAATATTTGGACTATATCATTCCCCACTTTTTTGTTAAAAGGTGGGGATTGGGCGCTTCCTTTGGCGCATGCGTCAAAGTAAATGTTAGTCTCTACACCTGCCTACATTAAAAATCATAACAAATAAGTTTTTCCTAAATTAAAGAATTTAAGTATAGCTAACTTGCGATTAAAAATTCTAATGAAGGATTGGCTCGGTATTATCTTATTAGACTTCACCGATTTCACCCAATTTTTCAATTCCGATTGCTCGGAAAAGCCCCAAAGAGTTTAGGGATGCGCTCTACCACTGAGCTACCGCGGCATATTTTTATTACAATGTACTTAGTCAAAATAACAAAAAAAATAAAATAAATCAATTTTTATTTTATATAAAATCGTACCCCCACCAGGAATCGGACCTAGATCTACTCCTTAGAAGGGAGTCATTCTATCCATTGAACTATGGGGGCTTTTAAAAAAACTTACTAATTCATTTTATTGATAACTGGGAATAAAATCAAGAAAAATGATATTGAAATACGTCAATAAATAATTTATAGTATTTATGTTATTTATGGTGGCCTTGGTGTAGTAGTAACACTGCAGTTTGTGGCACTGCCATCACGGGTGCAAATCCCGTAGGCCACCCCATAATATTTTTATAAAAAACCCGCTATTTAGCGGGTTGAGTCTTTTTTGTCGGGCAAGAATTGTTTTCTTCGAATATATTTTTAAAATCGGAAACGGGAATAATAGCTCCCATCGAACTGTTTTCTCCAACATCTAACGATACCAGTCCGATAACTTCTCCGTCCTTATTATAAACTGCCGCTCCCGATGACCCCTCGTCCAATCTCGGACTTACAAAAATAGTTCTTTCGGTGATTTTGCCAACCGTGTATTCCTGATAAACTCCATCAAGTCCTTGAGCATTTGAATAACAATAAACTTTATCTCCTTGTTGAACATTGCCGGCTTTGAGTTGTGGCATGTTTGAAAATATTGGTTTGGCAAATTTCAAAAGTGTCAAATCCTGATAAGGTCTTGAGAAAATTACTTCTGGTCTTGTTCCGTCAACCAATTTTGTATCTCCGTACGGTTTTAACAAATGAAATACTGTCAAAATAATATCATTGGAGATAATCAATCCGCTTCCTTTGAATCTTTGATTTCCCTGATCGGTTATCAATGGCACGTAATGTGAACTCATTTGGAAAACTATTTTTTGATAATCTGACGGCTCTTTGAAGATATTTTTTAGATATGGTTTTTGGCAAAAAGAATTTTCTGCCGATAAGATTGTAAAAATGGAAGCGGCTATTAAAAGAACCTTTGTCCTCATTTTCGCCTCCTATTTGCTGATAAAATATTAATCTATTTTTCACAAAAATCAATAAAAAAGCATTTGTTTTTTGGTTAAAAATTTGATATAATTAATTTATAAAAGGGTGATTTTTTAAGCCCATTTTTATTGATTTCAAAACGTTTATGCCAAAAAAAGAAGAAAAAAATCAGCAAAATAGCGGAGCTTCTTACAGTGCCAAGGATATCTATGTTTTAGAGGGTCTTGAGCCTGTACGAAAAAGACCGGGAATGTATATCGGCTCAACCGGAATTGATGGCTTGCATCATCTGGTTTGGGAAATTGTGGATAACTCTATTGATGAAGCGATGGCCGGATTTGCCAAAAATATAAGAGTGGAACTTTTGAAGGATAATGTTGTTTCGGTAACCGATGATGGACGAGGTATCCCGGTTGATATTCATCCTCAAACAAAAAAATCCGCTCTTGAAACCGCTTTGTGCACCTTGCACGCCGGAGGAAAATTTGGCGGAGAATCTTACAAGGTTTCCGGCGGTCTTCACGGAGTGGGAGCGGCGGTAGTCAACGCTCTTTCCAAATGGATGAAAGCCGAGGTAAATAAAGACGGCGGACTTTATGTTCAGGAATATAAAAAAGGCATTCCTCAATACAAGGTTAAAAAAATAAGCGCTTCAAAAATTACCGGAACAAAAATAACTTTCAGGCCCGATGAAGAAATATTTTCAAAAATAGAATTTGACAGGAAAAAAATTATTGATCATTTGCGTCAGCAGGCGTTTTTGGTTAAGGGAATTAAAATAGAAATTATAGATGAAAGAGAGGATATTCCTTTTTATCACGCTTTTTATTTTGAAGGGGGACTTCTTTCGTTTTTGCATTATTTGAATGAATTCGGAGAAACCGAACAAGACACTCCTTTTTATGTGAATAAAGAATATGAAGACATTCAAGTTGAAGCAACTTTTGTTTACAACAAAGATCCCGAAACTCAGGAGCTTAGTTTTGCCAACAATATTTATACTCCCGACGGAGGAATGCATTTAACCGGATTTCGTTCGGCTCTGACCAGAGTTTTAAACGACTATGCCAGGGAGAACGGATATATTAAAGATAAAGAGGAAAATCTGACCGGAGACGATGTTCGTGAAGGATTGGTGGCAATCGTTTCTATCAAAATCAGAGAGCCGCAATTTGAAGGCCAGACAAAAGCTCGTTTAGGAAATCCTCCCGCAAGGACAGCGGTTGAAGCGGTTACCTCGGAAGCTTTAAAAGAGTTTTTGCAAAAACACTCTAATGAATCAAAAATTATTATAGGAAAATGTTTATTGGCCGCTAAAGCCAGAAAAGCCGCGAAAGCCGCCAAAGAGACCGTTTTAAGAAAAGGACCGCTTGAGGGGCTGGCTTTGCCGGGTAAACTTGCCGATTGCACGTCAAGAGAGCCGTCCGAATCGGAGCTTTTTATTGTTGAGGGAGATTCCGCAGGCGGTTCGGGAAAACAAGGCAGAGACAGGAGGTTTCAGGCAATATTGCCGTTGAGAGGAAAAATATTGAATGTTGAAAAATCCCGTCTTGATAAAATGCTTTCCAATAATGAAATAAAATCTTTAGTCATTGCTTTGGGTACGGCAATTGGAACAGATTTTGATGCCGATAAAATAAGGTATCATAAAATTGTTATTATGACCGATGCCGATGTTGACGGCGCTCACATAAGAACTTTGCTTTTAACTTTGTTTTTCAGATATTTTAGAGAAATTATAGAAAGAGGTTATCTTTATATTGCTCAGCCGCCATTATTCAGAGTCCAATCAGGAAGAGAATTTTCTTACGCTTTTTCCGACAAAGAAAAAGACGATTTGGTTGAAAAAATGCAATTGGCAAAAAGTTTAAAGAAAAAATCAAAAGAAAAAGAAGAAGTAAAATCGGAATTGGAAAATCAAACCGAATCGGAAGGTTCCGAAGAAGAAAAAATAAAAGGTGTAATGGTTCAAAGATATAAAGGATTGGGAGAAATGAATCCGGGACAACTTTGGGAAACAACTATGGATCCGGCGACGAGAATTATGAAGCAAGTATCCATAGAAGACGCTCAAGAGGCGGACAGGCTGTTTGATATATTGATGGGGGAAAAGGTAGAACCAAGAAAACATTTTATCCAAAGTCGTGCGGCAATGGTGAAAAATTTAGATATCTAATCTTCGTAAAATTATAGAATTAAAGGTAGATTTTTAATTTGACATTTTTATTAGAAAATTATACAATGGCAGGAAGTTAATATTTTCCGCCTGTGGGCGGTTTTAAGTATATAAACGCATATGTCAAAAATTAATGATTATTTTAAAGAATCATACAGCGAATTAAAAAAGGTCAACTGGCCGACGAGAAATCAAACCATCAATTTGACGTTGATAGTCATCGGATTTTCTTTAGGATTATCGCTGTTTTTGGGAGCTTTGGATATTTTGTTTTCTTACATATTAAAGCAAATTATTTTGTAATTTATGGATAAAGAAGAAAAAAAACCCGCTTTGCAAATAGACGACTCCGATAAAGGAGCCAGACGATGGTATGCGGTTCATACTTATTCCGGTTATGAAGATGCGGTGGCGCGTTATTTAAAACAACGCGTTGAATCCCTTGAAATGAACGACAAGATTTTTGAAGTTGTCGTCCCTAAGGAGAAAAAAATCAAGATAAAAAACGGAAAAAGAAAAACTATAGAAGAAAAGATTTATCCGGGATATGTTTTGGTAGATATGATAATGTCAGAAGATTCATGGTATGTTGTCAGAAACACTCCCAGAGTAATGGGTTTTGTCGGTCCTGATTCGACCAAGCCAACCCCGCTTTCAAGAGATGAAATTGATTATTTAATGTCAAAAATGGAAAGCGATAAAGAAACGAGATTTACTGTTGACTATTCGGTAGGAGATTTGGTAAAAATTATTGACGGTCCATTTAAGGATTATGAAGGAAAAATAACGGAAGTGGACGAAGAACACGGAAGAATAAAAGCCACCGTTCCGGTATTCGGAAGAGAAACCACCGTCGAAATAGATTCCATGCAGGTTCAAAAAATTTAATTATTAAACTTTTATTTAGAAATATGGCAAAACCAATAAAAACAACTTTAAAACTTCAACTTGAAGCCGGAAAAGCAACCCCGGCCCCTCCGGTTGGAACCGCTTTAGGTCCTCATGGAATTAATCTGGGACAATTTTGTTCTCAATTTAATGAAGCTACCAAAGATATGGCAGGAAGTGTTGTGCCTGCAGTTATAACGATTTACGAAGATCGATCCTTTGATTTTGTTTTGAAAACTTCTCCCGCTTCGGATTTGCTTAAAAAAGCCGCCGGAATTGCCAAGGGCGCAGGAGATCCTTTAAGAAATAAAGTTGGTAGCGTTACCAAAGCTCAAGTCAGAGAAATAGCCGAAAAAAAATTAAAAGACCTTAATGCCAGAAATATAAATGCCGCAATAAAAATTATAGAAGGCACGGCTCGTTCGATGGGAATAGAAGTAAAAGGATAAAATTGATATTAAAAAACTCCGCCAAAAGCGGAGTTTTTGTCTATTTTACATTTTTTTGAAAGATGGCCATAAAAAATAAAACAAAAAAAATAAATATCGAAATTGGAAGGATAAGAATACTGGCAAAAATTTTTTCACCGAAACTTTTGAATGCCGGGCTGTTTTTGTCATTTACCGTTGATTCTGTTAATTTTATGGCAATGATGCCGATTAAAACATCAAATACAAATAACCCCATGAAAATTATAAAAATTTTCATGGATTATTTCTTTTTAAGAACGATAAAGCTATCATAACGATGATAATCGGAAACCAAAAAACAAAAACAAAGAATAAATCCAAAATGTTTTTAGGCAAATGACGCTTGACCGAGTTGAATATAAAATATGTTCCAAACGGAGACAACATTATGTAAACAGCTAAAACTATTCCGATGATGATCATTGTTTGATTGTCCGTATTTCCTCCCTTGTAAAATGCTTCTTGTTTTATATCACTTTATTTTATCCGTGTAAAGATTATTGCCTTATTTTGTGAATGCGGTTAAAATTAATTTATATGGCTGGACTTTTAAACGAAAAAATAAATAAAAATTTTATTGTTTTTGAGGGAATAGATGGGTCAGGCAAGGGGACCCAAGTGGAGCTTCTTAAGGATTATTTTTTAAAAAAAGGAAGGAAAGATGTGGTTTTTACTTTTGAACACACAAGAGACGGACAATGGTCTCAAAATATAGAAGATATTGTAAGCGGAAAAATAAAAAATATATCTTCTGAAAAAGTCCAATTGCTTTATATTTTGGACAGAAAAGATCATATTCATAATTTTATTTTGCCTAATTTGAAAAAAGAAAGGAAAGTTTTTTGCGACAGATATTTTTTATCTACTTTGGCATATGGAAGTCTGGACGGAAAAACTCATTGGAAAACATTATGGAATTATCACAAAGAAATAATCGGCGATGAAATGATAATGCCTAATAAAATTTTTTTCTTCGATGTGGAGCCCGATTTGGCAATATCTAGGATTGTCCAAAGAGATATTAAAAAAACTATTTTTGAAAATAGAGAAAGTTTAAAAAAAATAAGGGAAGCATATCTTTCAATCGGTCCCCATTTTGACGGCTTTGAGGTTATTGATGCGAGTGGTACTCCGGAAAACGTTTTTAATTCGTTAAAATCAAGATTGGCCGATTATTTGTGAAAGAATTTTTTTTAAGTTATATTAATAATAATGTCATACAAACCAACCATCGGACTGGAAATTCATTCGGAATTACTGACGCGAACAAAAATGTTTTGTGATTGTGATAATGACCCATCCGAAATAAAACCGAATATAAATGTTTGTCCTATTTGCTTGGGGCATCCCGGGACATTGCCTAAAATTAATAAAGAAGCGGTTGATTTGGTTATTAAAACCGGATTGGCTCTAAATTGCACAATAAACAAATTCTCAAAATTTGACAGAAAAAATTATTTTTATCCGGATTTGCCCAAAGCTTATCAGATAAGCCAGTATGATAAGCCGATTTGTCTTAATGGATATCTAACTCTTCCTTCAAGCGGTAAAAAAATAAGAATTACAAGAATCCATTTGGAAGAAGATACCGGACGACTTGCTCATTCGGCCGATGGGAATCATAGTTTGGTTGATTTTAATCGCGCCGGAGTGCCATTGATGGAATTAGTTACCGAACCCGATATTGCCAATGCCGACGAAGCTGTTGAATTTGCCAGAGAATTTCAACTGATTTTAAGATATCTGGAAGTTTCGGATGCCGATATGGAAAAAGGTCATATGAGAGTAGAGGTTAATATTTCTATTGCCAAAGAAGGGGAGCCTCTTGGAACAAAAGTGGAAATAAAAAACTTAAATTCTTTTAGAGCAGTTTTTGGTTCGATTGAATGCGAAGTTCAAAGACAGGAAGAGGAGTTGGAAAACGGAAAAAAAATTCCTCAGGAAACAAGAGGATGGGACGACATAAAACAAAAAACCATTTCCCAGAGATTAAAAGAGGAAGCTCATGATTACAGATATTTTCCGGAACCCGATTTGCCGCCAATGATTTTCAGCGACGAATACATAAATAAAATTAAAAATTCAATTTCCGAACTTCCGGAACAAAAAAGAATCAGATTTTCTTCGGATTATAATTTATCGAATATTCAAATAGAATTGTTAATTTCCGATAAAAATTTTTCCGATTTTTTTGAAAAATCGGTTTCCGAATTAAGAGAATTGGATATTAACGGCAATCCCGAAATTATTTATAACTATCTGACCTCGGACGTAAAGGGAATAGAATCGGATAAAAAAATAAATTTAAATCAGTCAAAGCTTGAGCCTAAGTATCTGGCGCAAGTGATTTATTTATTATCATCGGATAAAATATCAAGCAGAGTGGCAAAAGATGTTTTGGCAAAATCATTTGATACCGGAAAAAGTCCTGAGGATATAATTAAAGACGAGGGTCTTTTGCAGGTTTCAAGCGAAAATGAGCTTGAAACGGCCGTTAATGAGGTTATTGAAAAAAATGAAAAAGTGTGTTATGATTATAAAAATGGAAAAGATAACGCTTTGCAATTTCTTGTCGGCCAAATAATGGCAAAAACAAAAGGCAAAGCCAATCCAAAAGTCGTCAGAGAATTATTAATAAAATTAATTAATAAATAATATGGGCGAAATTAACGAAAATAAGCTAACAAGCTACGCGAGGGCGATGTATGGAATAAGCGGAGACATAGCCAATACTATTTTTGTTCAAAGAGAACAATCCAAGGATCTTAATTTTAAATCTTTTATCAGTTCATTGGCTGATGCTCTTGGATATAAGCCGAGTATCACTTCCTTTAATGAAAAAGATTTAATTAGGGCTGATTTTATTAAAGGGTTGAAAGAATTGCCTGAAGCGGTAAGAAATAATTTATCCATGATTATAATAAGGACTAAAAGTAATCGCGCTCAAATAAAAGGTTTTCAAGAGGCGATTAATGCTTTGACCGATGCGGTAACGGAAAGATTAGCTGTCGAAGGCGCTCAAGATGCGTCGTTGGTTGCGCCATTGTTAGCTGAGATGGGGGACGACAATGTTGAAAATAATTAAATTATAATTAATAAAATGAATGACCCAAAACAAAACGATATGAAAGAATCAATGCCAAACTATAATCCAAACGAGATGATTTACAATGATTTTACCAACTGGCTTGAAACCTTATTAAACGCAAGTTCGGGAGATAACAAGGGGCTGATTATTGAAGCCAGAGGAAGCGATTTTGACCCAAATTCTTTGGAAAATCAGAGAATAGCTTCTCAATGGGCGGATTCTTTGTTGGCAATAGCCAAATCAAGAAATGCGGCAACGGTTTTTTGGTATAGAGACTTTTTAAAACTTTTTTTGAATTGGTTTAGGCCCAACTTGGAAAGATATAATTTTGGTTCCGGAATGGATGAAAATGCCATAAGAAACAGAATCGGCGCAGTTATAAAAAACATTTACAATCAACTGGTGACCAAGATGGCGAAAGATTTAAATGTTTCTTCCGAATCAATTTCCGTTATCCAAAATTAATTTAAGAACTTATTTGTAAGGTTTAAAATTTCCTTTTTTGAATTAGTCCAGTTAATTGATGAATTTCTTTTAAACCAAGTCATTTGACGCTTGGCGTATTTGACACTCTCTGAAATTATGGATTCCTTCATTTCTTCTTTTGTTATTTTGTTTTCAAGAAATTGAGCGGTAAATTTATATTCCAATCCGAAAGATTCTAACTTTGCCCATGATAGTCCGTATTTTTGATGCAATTTTTTTACTTCTTCAACCAATCCGTTTTTTAATCTTTTTTCAAGACGTTTTGAAATTCTTTCTTTTAGTAAAACACTGTTTTTAACCGACAAACCAAGCCAAAGAGTTTTGAATTTTGATTCTTTTTTTAAATTATCAATCGGTTTTCCCGTTAAAATATTTATTTCAACGGCCCTAATCAGTCGTCTTTTGTTTTTTGAATCTATGTTTTTGGCTCTTTTGGGGTCTTTGTTTTTTAAAATTTTAAAGAGTTCTTCCGTATCCATTTTCTCAAGTTGTTCTCTTAATTTTAAATTCGGTTTTACTTTCGGAAATTGAGTTTCATATATTAAAGCATCAATATAAAATCCGGTTCCGCCACATATTATTGGAATCTTTTTTTCTTTAATTATATGTTCTATGGCTTTTTTGGAAAATTTTTGATATTGAGAAACGGAAAATCTTTTTCTTGGAGAGGCAACATCAAGAAGCCAATGTTTTACTCCGCGCATTTCTTTTTTGGTTATCTTATTGGCCCCAATATCAAAATTTTTATAAATTTGTCTTGAATCGGCGGATATTATTTCGGCTCCATTAGTGTTGAATTTTTTAAGATTTTTTTTAATAAAGAGGGCGATATCCACTGCAATATCCGATTTTCCGGAAGCGGTTTGTCCGACGATGGCGATAATCTTTGGTTTTTGTTCTATTGACATATTTTAAATATAATATATTTTTTATTTAGCTCTCACAAGGAGGAACAGTGAAAATAATTACCGCAAGACGCGCAAGACGAATTTCTAAAATTATTGAACGAGCTTTGAAGGAGAAGTCGAGATTTTCAAAAAATGGTCCGCCTCATAATTACAATTATGTTATAGAAAAAGCCGTAAGAGAAGCTGCTTTTTCCGGACAATATCAAGTTGAAATCAATTGGATTAAAATTGATATTGATAAAGAATTTGACTCATCCGTCAAAAAGATGATGCGTCCGTGGACCAGAGCCGGATTTTCCGTTAGGTGGGATCTGTTTTATGAAGGAAGGGGAGTTTATTCCAAAATTCTTGTTTTGTCCTGGAAATGAAATAACCAAAACATCTTCTTTTTTGAAGATGTTTTTTTATTCTCTATTTTTTATTTCTTTTGATAAATCACGAATCAATTTTTCCAAAGAAGTTTCCCCAATTTGTCCTTTGCGACGGCTTCTGACACTTACCGAATTATTTTGTTTTTCTTTGTCGCCGACAATTAAGATGTAAGGAACTTTTTCGATTTCAGCTTGTCTGATTCTTTTTCCCAACGTCTCTTCGGCTTTTGAGATTTCCGAACGAATGCCTTCTTTTTTTATTTTATCGTTCACTTCCTTGGCGTATTCCGATTGATTTTCCGAAACTGGAATAATTCTTACTTGTGTTGGAGAAAGCCATGTTGGAAATTCTCCTCCATAATGTTCAATCAAAAATCCTATTAATCTCTCATGAGTAGAAAGGGGAGCGCGATGAATACAAAGCGGAGTCGCTTCCTTTCCGTTTTTATCCGTATATTTCAATCCGAATCTTTCCGGAACGGCAAAATCAACCTGGTTTGTTGCTAAAGTAAATTCTTTTCCGATAACGCTCCAAACTTCAACGTCTATTTTTGGTCCGTAGAAAGCGGCTTCGTCGGCTACTTCTTCAAACGGAATTTTTTCTTTTTTGAGTATATCCCTGACCATCTTTTCGGTTTTTATCCAAAGTTTTTCGTTATCGATGTATTTTTTCCCCAGTCCTTCTTTACTGTGCGTGCTGAATCTCATTATGTATTTTTGAATATTAAATATTTTAAAATATTCAAGATACATTTTTATTACAGCTAAAAATTCTTCGGAGAATTGTTCTTCGGAACAATAAAGATGGGCATCGTTCATTTGCATTGAACGGACGCGCATGAGTCCAAAAAGTTCCCCGCTTTTTTCGTAGCGATAACAAGTTCCGTATTCGGCTAAACGAATCGGCAAATCCCGATAACTTCTTGGTTCCGAAGCATAAATCTGATGATGGTGAGGACAGTTCATTGCTTTAAGATAGTAAACTGTTTTTTGTCCGTTTTCTTCCAATATCATCGGCGGATACATAGAGTCGGCATAATATGGAAGATGACCCGAAGTTTTATACATTATTTCTTTGGCAATGTGCGGAGTTTTCACTCTTAAATATCCGGCCTCCCATTCTTTTTCTTTGGCCAGTTTTTCAAGCTCTTCTATCATAATTGCTCCGTTTGGCAACCAAAGCGGCAGTCCCGGTCCGGTATAGTCGTTAAACATAAAGATTTTCAGCTCTTTCCCTAGTTTTCTGTGATCTCTTTTGACGGCTTCCGCCATTATTTTCAAATATTCGTCCAGTTTTTGTTTTGACTCAAAAGCAACGCCGTAAATTCTGGTAAGCATTTTATTTTTTTCGCTTCCTTTCCAATAAGCGCCGGCAAGCGATTCCAATTTAAATCCATCGGCGGGAATTTCTTTTGTATTTTTTATATGAGGCCCCGAGCAAAGATCAAAAAACAAAACTTTTTTATTTTTTTTATCGTTAAGCGATGTTTTATAAATACTCAAAGGGGACTTTTTTTTGTGGAGTTCTTCTATTAGTTCCAACTTATAAGGAGCTTTGGCAAACATTTTTTTGGCCTGAGCATAAGTGATTATTTCCTTTTTGAATTCAAGATTTTGTCTTATCAATTCTTTGATTGTTTTTTCCAGTTCAATTAAATCATTTTCTAAAATCGGTTTTTTAAAATCAAAGTCGTAATAAAATCCGTTTTCTATCACCGGTCCGATCCCAAGTTTTGTATCCGGCCATTTATTCAAAACGGCTATCGCCAGAAGGTGAGAGAGTGAATGTCTTATTTTATGAAGTTGATCTGATTTTTTATCTGATTCTTTTTTCATATCTTAAAATTAATTTATTTTAATTGCCTGATCGACGATGATTTTTGATTCGTTGTCTCTTAAGGAAAGTTTTCCCTGAATAATAACTATATTTTGATTTTCCCAAATTTCAGATTTTCTATCCAAAACTTCGGAAAAAACAACCACTTCCAAAGTATCGCTTAAATCTTCGATTCTTGCAAACGCCATAATTTTTTTGTTTTTAGTGGTTATTTTTTTTACTGAAGTGATTATTCCGGCAATTCTGTAAGAGCCGGCAATTCCCGATTTTGCCGACCGGTCAATAATGCTTTTTATGGGATTAACTTTTTTTTCTTTGAAAAATTTTTCGTATTTTTTTAAGGGATGTTCCGAAACGTAAAATCCAAGAAGCTCTTTTTCCCAAGCCAATTTTTCTTCTTCTTTGGCCGGAGCCGATTGATTTAACGATATTTTATATTCCGAAGTTTTGTTTCCAAAAAGTCCGTTTTGTGAAATGGTTGAATGTTTTTTTGCTTGTTGAGAAAAGCTTAATATTTTTTCAAGATTGGATAAAATAACATTTCTTTCGATTCCCAGTCCGTCAAAAACTCCGGCCTTACTTAAGCTTTCTAAAGATTTTTTATTCAAATCTTTATGAGTAACTCTTGCCAGAAAATCGGATATGGAAATAAACGGACCATTTTTTTGCCTTTCTGCAATTATGGCGCTAACTATATTGGAGCCGACATTTTTAATTGCCGAAAGTCCAAATCGTATGTGGTTGCCTTCGGGTGAAAATTTTGCATAGCTTTGATTAATATCCGGCGGTAAAACCATAATGCCCATTTTTTTTGATTCCGAAACCAAAAAAGAAATTCTGTCCACATCTCCGGAATCGTTATTAAGCAGGGAAGTGGTAAGCTCAATGGGAAAGTGTGTTTTTAGATAAGCTGTTTGATAAGCAATTATGGCATAACAGGCGGCATGACTTCTGTTAAATCCGTATCGGGAAAATGGTGGAAACATTTCCCAAATCGCTTCGGCTGTTTTTTTATCTATTCCTTTTGCGGCCATTCCGGACATTATTTTTTCCTGTTGCTTGTCTAAAAGTTCTTTGATTTTTTTTCCGATTGCTTTTCTTAATATATCCGCCTCGCTTAGCGTAAATCCTCCCAAGTCGCGGGCAATCTGCATCATTTGTTCCTGATAAATTCCTATTCCATGAGTATTTTTTAATATTGGTTCAAGAAGGGGATGTAAATATGTTTCCTTTTCCTTTCCTTGTTTTCTGGCAATGTATTGAGGAATAAGATCCATCGGCCCCGGTCGATATAAAGCAACCATAGCAATAATATCCTCCAATTCGGTCGGTTTTAATTCTTTCAAATAGCGTCTCATTCCACTTGATTCAAATTGAAAAACTCCGGTTGTATTAGCCGATTGGATAAGAGAAAAAGTTTTTTTATCGTCCAAAGGTATTTTTCCGATGTCGATTTCAACCTCTTGAGTGTCTTTTATCAACCTGATTGTTTCTTCAATAATGGTCAGATTTTTTAATCCGAGCAAATCCATTTTTAGAAGACCCAAAGAATTAACCGCCCCCATCTCAAATTGAGTGATGATAGTGTTTGGATCTTGAGGAGCATATTGCAATGGCATGTATTCTGTAAGAGGTTTTGCGCCGATAACCGTTCCGCAAGCGTGCACGGAAGCGTGTCTGGCAACTCCTTCAAGATGCATGGCTGTGTCTATCAATCGTCGGACTTCCGGATTGCTGTCATATTGGCTCTTTAATTCCGGAACCTGTTCAAGAGCGTCTTTTAAATCGGCGTTAAACGGAATCATTTTTGAAATTTCATCACAGAATCCGTAAGAAAAACCAAGAGCTCTTCCGGAATCGCGTATGGCGGCTCTTGAAGCCATTGTCCCGAAGGTTATGATGTGAGCAACGCTATTTTCTCCATATTTTTCTCTAAGATATCCCATAACTTCATCGCGTCTGATATCGGTGAAATCTATATCTATATCAGGCATTTCTATTCTTTCCGGGTTTAAAAATCTCTCAAAGAGAAGATTATATTTTATAGGGTCGACTTCGGTGATTTTTAATATATAAGAAATAATGCTTCCGGCAGCCGAACCTCTTCCGGGTCCAACAACTATCTTTCTTTCTTTTGCCCAATTGACAAAATCTTGAACTATCAAAAAATAATCGGCAAACCCGGTTTTTTTTATGACATCAAGTTCGTATTTTAAACGATCTTTTATTTCATCGGTCATTTCCGGATATCTTTGAGAAATTCTTTGATTGACCAATTTTTCCAAGAAAGAAAAAGCCGTTTCGTTTTCCGGAACGTTAAATTTTGGAATAAGAGTTTGTCCCAGTGATATTTCAACATTGCATTTTTCGGCGATTTTTCCGGTATTTTCTATGGCTTCGGGAGTATTTTGAAATATTTTTTCCATTTCTTCTTTGGGGCGCAAATAAAACTCTCCCGCTTTTAAAGTAAATCTGTCGTCGTCGGTAATTTTGTTTCCTGTCTGTACCGCCAACAAGACATCATGATAAAAGGCGTCTTCTTTTTTTATATAATGAGTATCTTGTGTGGCGACTAACGGAATATTTTTTTCTTTTGCCAAATCAATCAAATAAGGGAGAGCTTTGTGGACTTCTTTTATTTTCGGTTGATGCCAAATTTCAATATAAAAATCTTCTCCAAAAATATCTTTATATTCATCGGCTGTTTTATAAGCTTCATCGATCTGGTTTTTTAATATCATTTTGGGAATTTCTCCCGAAGGACATCCGGACAAGACAATTAATCCTTCTTTGTGTTCTTTTAAAAGTTCCTTGTCTATTCTCGGCTTGTAATAAAAACCTTCAAGGTTGGCTTTGGTTACCAATTGAATCAAATTTTTCCAGCCGGCATTGTTTTTTGCCAAAAGAGTTATGTGAAAATATCTGTCGGCATCGTTTGAGTTTTTTATAAATCTGCTTTTGGGAGCAAGATACGCCTCAACTCCCATAATCGGTTTTATTCCCTGTTTTTTGGCTTCTTTGTAAAACTCTATTGCCCCGTAAAGATTTCCGTGGTCTGTAAGCGCTATTGCATTCATCCCCATTTTTTTTGTTTGGGCGACAAGTTCGTCGATTTTTGCGAGACCATCCAATAAAGAATAATGACTGTGATTGTGAAGATGAACGAAGTCGGACATGTTTTAAAAAACGTTAAATTATTTTTTTGATTTTAAAAATTTATTTCATTATAGACGAAACTTTTTCAATGGCAACTGGACTCGAATTAATAAAAGTGATTTACTATAACCAGCTTTCAAAAAGGAGGTTTTATGGAAGAAAAAGACCGTCAGTATTTGTTTAATCTCGCCAAAGAATATCTGGAAAAAGCAATTTATATTGATTTGAAACTCAGAATCATTGATGGGAAGACCATTGCGGGCGCTCATGCCAAATTGATAAAAATTGCAAGAAGTTATTTTCTTCAAGAGGCGATAAGAATGGGTTTGGTGAATTCGTATTCCGATAAAAATATTTTAGACATTTTTTATTTGGCGGTTGATGATTATATTTTTAACAAGATAGCGGATGCTGTTGCTCAAATTGAAAATCAGCCCGTGGAGCCTCCGATGAAAATGATTTTTGAAAAATAGTTTTTTAACTCTCCTTATCTTTTGGAGAGTTTTTTATTTTTTTAAATAACGGGTACAATTTATTTATGAAAGAAAATATGATTATCGGAGTTGATGAAGTGGGGAGAGGGCCTCTTGCGGGCAGGGTTTTTGTCGGAGCGGTTTTGTTGTCGGTTGCTCAAAATAATTCGTTAAAAAAATATTTTAGACTTAAGAGTAAAAAATCATCTTCATACAAAATACCTTGCCTACCGGCAGGCAGGCAAAATACAAAATACAAAATACTAACCAGACTTTCTGATTCAAAAAAACTTTCTTCAAAACAAAGAATTATTTGGTTTGATTGGATTAAAAAAAATAACATTTCTTTTGCCGTTGCCGCGTCGTCATCTTTCGTTGTTGATAAAATAAATATCTCCAATGCCTGTAATCTTGCCGCTCAAAAAGCTGTAAAAAAAATAATCAAAAAAAATAAATTAAAAAGAATTTCTGTTGTTGCCGATGCCGGAATAAAAATCAACAACATTTCACAGATAAAATCATTTAAAAGTTTTCCCAAAGCGGACGAAAAAGTTCCTGCGGTTTCCTTGGCGTCAATTGTTGCCAAAATTTTAAGGGATAAAGAAATGGAAAAAATGCACAAAAAATATCCAAAATACGGCTTTGACAGGCATAAGGGCTACGGGACAAAAGACCATATTAAAGCGATAAAGAAATACGGTTCCAGCCCAATTCACAGATTGACATTCATTAGCGAGTATCATAATATTAAATAAGGAATCAAAAATTAAATGTCAAAATGATAATGTGAAATACAAAAAAGATGAACAGCTCTTTTTATATTTTGGATTTTCATTTTGCTTTTTGATTTTTTATATTTAATTTATTAAACCATGGGCGGAGTACCTACAAAACATCACACTCGTTCCAAAACAGGCAGAAGGCGCTCTCATCACGCTTTGAAGCCTCAGAATATATCCGTTTGTCCGGAATGCAAGCATCCTATGATATCCCATAGAACTTGTCCCAATTGCGGATACAGACCGAACAAAAAGGCCTAAAAGACCTTTGTTTTAGTGTTTATTTTTTATAAATTATGGCTACCAGACATTTGGCTCGTTCCATAGTTCTGCAATCTCTTTATGAGTGGGATTTTTCCGGCAGAAAAAAAAATTTAGTCGAGGTTGTTCAAAGAAATATGGACGAATTCGGACCGGGAATTAACGAGCCGGAATTTGTTTGGAAAATGGTTAAGGGTGTGGTGGATCATATAAATGAAATAGATCAAATAATTTCAAAATCGGCCATTGAATGGCCATTTGAACAAATTGCCATTGTTGACAGGAACGTTTTAAGAATCGGCGTTTATGAGCTTTTATATGTTGACCATAATGAAGTTCCTTACAAGGTGGCTATAAATGAAGCGATAGAACTAGGAAAAAATTACGGAGGAATTAATTCTGGAAAATTTATAAACGGAGTTTTGGGAACGGTTTATAAACAATTGGAACAAGTTGAAAGCGCTCAAATCGATTTGAAACAATAAAACATGTCAGATTTATCTCAATTACAAAAAAAACTTGGGGTTGATTTTAAAAATGAAGATTTATTAAAAGAATCTTTAACTCATCGGTCCTATCTTAATGAAAATCCTTCGTGGAATTTGCCTCATAACGAAAGGTTGGAATTTTTAGGTGATGCGGTTTTGGAATTAATAACCACCGACTATCTTTATAGAAATTATCCTTCTTATGATGAAGGGCGTCTTACCAGTATTCGGGCAGCTCTGGTTAATTATCAATCTCTTTCAAAGCTGGCAAAAGTGCTTGACGTTGAAGATCATCTTTTAATGTCAAAGGGAGAATCCAAAGACACTGGCAAGGCGCGTGAAGTTATTTTGGCCAATGCTTTTGAATCAATTTTGGGAGCTATTTATTTGGATGGAGGATATAAAATTGCCGAAAAATTTGTCAGTCAAAATGTTCTTTCGGAAGTTGAAAGCATAGTAAAGATGAACTTGGATAAAGACGCAAAAAGTTTATTTCAGGAAATGTCTCAGGAAAAATTCAAAATAACTCCTTTATACAAAGTTATCGATGAATACGGTCCGGATCACCACAAAACTTTTGTTGTCGGAGTTTATCTGGGGGATAATATGATTGCTCAAGGGTCGGGGCTTTCAAAGCAAGAAGCGGAATTGGACGCCGCCAGAAAAGGACTTCATGTTTTTAAAACGTCTTGAAATAAACGGATTTAAATCGTTTGCTCAAAAAACCGTTTTTGAATTTCCGACGGGTATTGTGGCAATTGTCGGACCAAACGGTTCCGGTAAATCAAATATCATTGATGCGGTTAGGTGGCTTTTAGGGGAACGCGAGGCCAAAAATTTGCGTGGAGATAAGATTGAAGATTTGATTTTTGCCGGAACGGCAAAGAAGCCCAAGATGTCTATGGCTCAGGTGAGTCTGGTTTTTGATAACTCGTCCGGCAAGTTGCCGGTTGACTTTAAAGAAGTTTCGGTTTCCAGAAAAATCAGCAGAAATGGAAACTCTCAATATTTTATAAATGACACCGAAGTGAGATTAAAAGATGTTATAGATTTTTTTGCTAAAATAAAATTAGGTTCAAAAGGTTTGACTATTATAGGCCAAGGCTCAAGCGACTTGTTTGTAAGGGCTCTTCCGGCAGACAGAGTGATGATGGTTGAAGAAATACTGGGATTAAGAGAGTTCCAACTAAAAAAATCGGAAGCTCAAAGAAAACTTAAAAATACAAAAATAAATTTGGAAAAAGTCGAAGCAATGGTTCAAGAAGTGGCGCCTCGGCTCAAGATGTTAAAAAGACAAACCGCTAAATGGGAAAAAAGATTTGAAATAGAAAATGAATTGAAAAATTTGGAAACAGATTTTTACGCGTTCAAGATAAAAAATCTTTACGAAGCGAAAAATAAAACTGCCGGTCCGATTTCCGGTATAGAATCACAACTAAAGGAAGCGGTTAAAAAATCTTTGGAAATTGAAAAAAATCTGAAAAATCTCGAAGAAAAATCCCTTCTTTCGGGAAAAACCGAAGCTCTTCAAAAAGAAAAAAAGGATTTATTTATAAAAAAATCTTCTTTGGAAAAAGAAATTTATAAGATAGAAATTCAAATTGAACAACTTAATAAATCCGTTGAAATTCAGGAAATTTCCTCGTCTAAATTATTGGAGGCATTAAAAGAAGTTCATGTTCAACTCTCGGAATTTTTATCAGTTGCTTTGCTGGAAGAATTAAAGGAAAAAATAAAAAGCGTTATCGCTCAAGTGTCTTTAGTTATTAATCCTAAAAAATCTCAACCTCACGAAGAAGATAAAAATCTTTCTTCAAGAAAGAACGAAATTGAAAAATTATTAAAAGGAATCGAGAGCGATATAGAAAAAATCGAGCAGTCGGAAATGGAAATTTCAAAAAATGTGGAAGAGTTTAATAAAAACTTCAAAGAAACATTTACCGAATTGGAATCTCTCAGAAATAAAATCAAAAATTTTGAAGAACAAAAAAACAAAATTATTTTTGAAGGCGAAAAAATAGATTATAAAATAGATGAATTAAAAAATTACATCCGTTCTTTTGGGGGAGACTTTTTGCAATATGAAAAATCGGCTTTAAGTCCTTCTTTTGTTATTGATTTTTCTGCGGAGCAATTAATTGATTCGGAAAAGAAAATATTCAGATTAAGAGCCGAGCTTTCCAGTATTGGCGAAATAGACGAAGCATTAATAAAAGAAGCCAAAGAAGTCGAGGTTCACCATTCTTTCCTGGTAAAAGAATCGGAGGATTTAAAAAATGCTTCCAAAGATTTGGAATTGTTGATAAACGAACTTTCGGTAAGAATTTCGAAAGATTTTCATTCTTCTTTTAAAAAAGTTAACGAAGCATTCAATAATTTCTTCAGAATTATGTTTGGAGGCGGTTCGGCCAAAATGAAAATAATTCAAAAAGAATCTGTCTTATCAGATATTAAAAACGAGAGTGAGGAAATTGAAATAACCCAGAAGACGGACGAAACTCAAGAATCTTTGGCTGGATTGGACCTGGAAGTTTCAATTCCTCAGAAAAAAATCACCAGTTTGGAAATGCTCTCGGGAGGAGAAAAGAGTTTAGTTTCCATTGCCGCTCTTTTTGCATTAATTTCTGTAAGCCCACCGCCATTTCTGGTTTTGGATGAAGCTGATTCCGCTTTGGATGAAAAAAATTCAAAGAGATTTTCAGATTTAGTTAAAAATTTTTCCGGGGATACCCAATTTATTATGGTTACTCATAATCGTGTTTCAATGGAAGCGGCTCAAATTCTTTATGGGATAACTATGGATGAAGGTGGAAGCTCAAAATTACTTTCGCTTAAATTGGAAGATGCCCAGCCGATTGCGCCGGCAATTAAATAAATAAGTTGACTTTTTTAAATTTTGTCGTTAGAATCTTATAACTTAAATTATAAATTAATCATATGATTTCAATAAAACTCAGACCGGTGGGAAAAAGAAAGCAGATTTCTTACAGAATCGTAATTCTGCCTAAAAAATCAAAACTTGTCGGAAAATACATTGATGATTTGGGATGGTATAATCCTCACACCGATAAATTTTCCATAAGTTCCGAGAAGGCAAAAAAATGGATTGCCAATGGAGCTCAGCCTACGGATACGGTGCATAATATTTTAGTTGACGCTAAAATAATATCCGGACCTAAAATACAACTTCATAAAAAATCAAAACAGGAACCATCCGCTTCGGGTGAAATAAAAAATTCCGGAGAAAATGCAAGCAGTAATTCTTTGCCTGAAACCGAACCTGCCAAATAATTTTTACAACTGGAAAACATTAAAAGAAAAAGGTCGAAAGTTTTGAAAGTAAAATCAGAAATCTCATGGATTCCTCAAAGGACATAAACTTTCTTGAATTCTTGGTAAAATCAATTGTTGACCATCCGGAAGATGTTAAGGTTGAAAGAAAAATAGACGAGATGGGTGTTTTATTAAATCTTAAAGTTCACAAAGACGATATGGGACAAGTGGTTGGTCGAAAAGGAGCAACCGCTAAAGCTATCAGATCGCTTTTGAGAATTGTCGGTCTTAAAAATAACGCTCGTGTTAATCTTAAAATCTTGGAACCGGAAGGAGGCTCTCAGGAAGGATATTCTTCCAGAGTTGATCAAGCCATGGAAGATCTCAAGAGTTTGTAATTTATATCTAAAAATCGCCTGATAAAAAAGGCGGTTTTTAATTGCCAAATTTTGATTTTAATTGTTAAAAAGATATACTTTAAACATGAGTGGGCCATTTAAAAATCCATTGGAAAAAGGCGACCTTTTCAAAGAATCGCCATCTTTGTATGAAACTAAAGGGATGGAGGGAAAGGTAGTAAGAAAAATAGATGCCGATTTGTTTAAAAAAACACTTCCCGAAATAAACAATCCGGCCGAAAAAGCTTTAATTATAAAAAAATTATTTCAGGAACTTGAAAACTACGGAATAGAAGCGCCTGTTAAGTGGGTGGTGGCGGAAGCTCCAATAGAAGATAAATATCAAGGGCCGGCTCTTTATGCCTTAACCGACAAAATAAACGGAACCGAATTTGGCAATATTTCTTTAAATGAAGAAGAAAAAGCATTTGTTAAAATTAAAGATACCATCAATAGTTGGATAGATTATATTTCATCAAAACTCGATCAAGACGGATATTTCCTGACCGATATTACCAGGGGCAGACAATATGTTTACGGAAAAAAAGAAGGCGACTTGGAAAATAAGGTGTATCTGGTTGATACCGATCCTTTTATCAGTAAAGACAAGGATGAATTATTTTTTAATTTTATAATGATTCCCAATGAGATAGATTTTTTGGAAGAAACATTTAAAAGAAGATTTGACGAATCCAGGGGGAAATTAAATACCCTTCTGGAAAAAATACAAAACATCCCCAAATTTAAAGGAAAAGATTTTGCCGATATTAAAAAAATATTAAACATATGAAATTTGACATTCTTTCTTCCATACCGAAAGGATTTGGAGAATATTTTAATCAATCGATTATCGGACGTGCTCAAAAGCAGGGGATTATTGATATTAGAATTCATGACATCAGAGACTGGACAAGCGACAAACATTTTAAAATAGACGATTCTCCGTTTGGCGGAGGACCCGGAATGGTAATGAAGATTCAGCCGATATATGACGCTGTCGAGTTTTTAAAATCAAAGATTAAAAATAAAAAATCAAAGTTTAACGCCAGAGTTGTTTTATTCAGCACCCGCGGAAAAAAATTTACGCAAAAAGAAGCGAAACGTCTTTCCAAATATAAAAATTTGATATTAATTTGCGGACGCTACGAGGGGGTGGATGAAAGAGTCGCCGAATACATTGCCGATGAAGAAATTTCTGTTGGAGATTTTGTTCTCTCGGGAGGCGAAATTCCGGCGATGATCGTCGTTGACGCCGTTTCCCGTTTTATTCCGGGTGTTTTAGGAAAACAGGAATCGCTTGAAGAAATAAAAGGCAGTTATCCGACCTATACCCGTCCGGAAGTTTTTTATCCGAATAAAAAATCAAAAGGATGGAAAACTCCAAAAATATTAATGTCCGGAAATCATAAAGAAATAGAAAAATGGAGAATAAAAAACAGTTAAGAGTCGTGAGGTTTTATTATTTGTTCGGAGCTTGATTTTTGCGATGAGTTTGGATATTATTAATCTAAAGCTGGAGGCTGTCATGAAGATGGTCTTCTAAATATAATTAAAACTTTCGCTATTAAGCGAAACAGTCAAATTCTGTCTTTTGGAATGGCTTGCCAAATTGAAACGGAATTGGCTGCGTCAAAAACGCAGCGTTGTTTTATAAAGAATATGGAAAAAGATACAAATAAAAATGATTCGTCAATTTTGGATATTAAATCCATTGCCGAAAACGAGAATGTCGATGAAGCGACACTTTTAGAGATGGCAAAGGCCGGAGTTTTTTATGGGCACAAAAATTCAAGAAAAAACCCGAAATTTGACGAATATATTTTTGGGTCCAAGAATGGTGTTGCGATTATTGATTTGGTGAAAACTTTGAAAGCGATAGATATCGTTGCCGGATTCATAAAGAAAAATGTTTTTGAAAAGAAAACTTTTATGGTTGTCGGCGCTCAACCGGCCGCCAAAGAATCGGTTTTAAAACTTTCTTCCGCATTGGGAAACTGCCCTTATGTTATCAATCGCTGGATCGGGGGACTAATCACTAATTTTGCCGTAGTGGGTAAAAGAATAGATTATTTCAAAAAAAGAAAATTGGATTTGGAGCAGGGAAAATTTGACGGATATACCAAAAAAGAAAAGCTTTTAATTTCAAGAGAAATTGAGAAAATGAAAATCATGTTTGAGGGTTTGGAAAACTTTTCCAAGATTCCTGATATTATGTTTGTTGTTGACCCGTCTTTGAAAGGGCATTCAACTGCAGTTCATGAAGCAATGATTCAAAAAATGCAGGTTGTAGGAATAATTGATAACGATGATTCTCCCGAAGAAATAAATTACTTCATTCCTGCCAATGATCACGCCAAAGCTTCAATCGATTGGGTCGTTGATGCTTTAATAAATAAAATAAAATAATAAAAATGGATAACTTTATTTTGAAATTAAGAGAAGAAACGGGCGCCGGAGTGATGGATTGCAAAAGAGCGTTGGATGACGCCGAAGGCGATTATGAAAGAGCCAAGCAGATTATTTTTGAAAGAGGAGTAATTAAGGCGGAAAAAAAATCCGAACGAAAAACCGGTTCGGGAGTTCTTGAAACCTATGTCCATAACGGAAGAATCGGAGTTATTTTGGAGTTGCGTTGTGAAACCGATTTTGTCGCCAAGACCGATGTTTTTAAAGAATTAGCGCATGATCTGGCGATGCACATTGCTTCAATGAATCCGGAAAATGTCGATCAATTAGTCAGTCAGCCGTTTGTTAAAGACGAATCCAAAACAATCAAGGATTTAGTCACTCAGACCATTGCAAAAACCGGAGAGAATATAAAAATCGAAAGATTTTGCCGATACGAATTATAAATTAAAGAATAATCAAGGGTGACAATTTGAAAGCGTGCATGTATAATAATAATTGAAATTTTTTGATTTAAAATAAAATATGTCTTTCTTTATATTGGAAATATTTTTTTTCTTGAGTCTCGGGGCAATCGTGTTTTTGTTTGTCAAAAAATTGCCTTATGTGAGCGATATTCCCCAAAAGGAATTGAATGCCGGCAAATTAAGAAACAGCATATTGAATTCGCAGTGGGTGGACAAATTAGACAGCAGGTTTGTTGATTTTTTATCCAAATGGCTCAGAAAAATGAAATTAGCGGTAATGCGTTTGGATAATTATGTTTCCAGACATATTGAAAATATAAAACACCGAACTTCCAGAGAAAAAACAACTCAGAATATATTGAAAGAAATAGAAAGCGACGAAAAAATAGAAAAAAGGGAAGAAGGTGTTGAAAATAAAGATTAGTTTTTTGCCAATGTAGCTCAGCTGGTAGAGCAACGCTAAAGTGTAGGTCACCGGTTCAAATCCGGTAGGTGGCCTCAGAAGCAATTAGATGACCACATTATTAACAGATAATGTGGTTTTTGGTATAATAAAAATATGAAAATATCAAAAAAATTATTAGAGCAACTTTATTTAAAAGAAAAATTATCCGTATCTCAAATAGCTAAGAAACTTAATCGTTCCATAAGCGGAATTAATTATTGGATTGAGATATATAAGATTAAGAAAAGAACCATAAGTGAAGCGATTTATTCAAGACATAATCCTAAAGGAGATCCGTTTGTTTTTGTAAAGCCAAAAAATCAAAAAGAATCTGAATTATTTGGGTTAGGAATCGGCTTATATTGGGGAGAGGGAACAAAAGCTAATAAAAATACAGTAAGAATAGGAAATTCGGATGTTAATATCATTAAAGTGTTTATAAAATTTCTTAAAATCTTCTTTGGGGTTTCTAAAGAAAAACTAAAGTTCCAATTGCATTTATTTGATGATTTGAATATAAGTGATGCCGAAAAATATTGGCTGGAGAATCTTTTTATTAATAAAAATCAATTATACAAAACAATCGTCACAAAAAGTGGTTCTCTAGGAACATATAAGCATAAAAATAAATATGGTGTGATAACATTATATTACGGCAATACTAAATTAAGAAATATTTTAGTAAATATGTTGCCAAAGTGAAAAAGTGATGATATTATTTATCTTGTAGAACTATTGCCAATGTAGCTCAGCTGGTAGAGCAACTCCATGGTGAATTTTTGCCCATTTCGACGGAAACGCCGAGACGAATCTCGAATTACGGTTAAAGGCCTTTCTCGGGTTAAGACCGTAGCGCTTTTGCGCTCGAACGACTGACAAGAGGAGCTAAACTTTTTTTAAAAGCATGCTCAATATACAGTCTAATCCTCTAATAGAGATTTTTTGAAATAGAGGTATGAATGAAGGAGTAGGTCGTCGGTTCAATTCCGACCATTGGCTCTGATAAATTTTAAAAATAAAAAAACGCGGAGTATGTATAGTACCGCGTTTTTTATTTGAGCCACCTCCCGGACTTGAACCGGGGACCTTCACTTTACAAAAGTGTTGCTCTACCAGCTGAGCTAAGGTGGCTTTCTCTTTTCAAACATCAATAATAAGACTTAAGATTTTATTATTCTGAAGTTTTATTATGTGGGTAGGGTGAGAGTCGGCCTCGCCTCTGTCGCTCGCCGTCGCTCGCGCCAGGGACTGACCACCGCCTCGCGCGCTCGTCTTATGACTCGCGCATGCTCCGAGCGTTCGCCTCTCACTTGAAAGCCAAGCAGTTGGCTTTCTCTTTTCAAACATCAATAATAAGACTTAAGATTTTATTATTCTGAAGTTTTATTATGTGGGTAGGGTGAGAGTCGAACTCACGCGGGCACATTGGCCAACGGTTTTACAGACCGCCCTCGGCCCCTACGAGACTACCTACCCATAAAGTATTTATTGCCGTATTTTTAGAATACCAAAATTTATCAATAAATCAAATATCTTGATTTTTATTTTGAGCTAATGTATTCTTTAAACATTAATTTCAGAAAGTATTTAAATTATAGATTATGGCAAAATCAAAATTTAGCGAAAATTTAACAAAATTAAGATGTTCCGTTTGCAAGCGGATTAATTATAATACCCGAAAAAACAAAAAAACTTTTGAAGGAAAACTTGAACTTAAAAAATATTGCAGATGGTGTCGCGCTTCCACTAAACACGTTGAAGCAAAAAGATAATAAAATCCCGCTCAGAAAGAGCGGGATTTTTTGCGGGGACGCCAGGATTCGAACCTGGATACCTGGTTTTGGAGACCAGAGTCTTACCGTTGGACGACATCCCCGTGGTTTGAATGTTCTTATTTTTATAGAATATATTAAAATACTAATTCTTTCAACACCATCTCATATTTGTTATAATCAAAAGATATGAACTATTCAAATTCGGAATTGGTTGAAGAATTAACTGAGCTTGGATATTTAAAGTCGCAGTCTTTAATAGATTCTTTTTTGGCTATTGATAGAAAAGATTTTGTGCCCGAATCTCTTTTGGAATTTGCTTATTACAACGAACCGCTTCCCATAGGCAATGATCAAACAATTTCTCAACCTTTAACTGTTGCTTTTATGTTGGAACTTTTAGACTTGAAAGCGGGGGATAAGGTTTTGGAAATCGGTTCCGGTTCCGGATGGCAAACATCTCTTATAGCTAAAATGGTTGAATATAGCGGGGGAATTGCCGAAGATAAAGACGGACGTTACGGAGTAATATCTCTTGAGAGAATAGATTCTTTGGCTCAAATGGCGATAAACAATGTTTCCAAATACGGATTTGTAGAAAGGGGCGTAGTTAAAATTATAAATTTTGACGGAACAAAAGGATACGAAACAGAAGCGCCATTTGATAAAATAATCGCGTCTGCGTCGGGAAAAGAAATACCCCAGGCATGGAAAGATCAATTGGTTATTGGCGGAAAAATAGTCACTCCGGTAGAAGAAAGCATTGTTGTTTTGGACAAAACTGGAAAAAATGAATTTCAAAAGAGAGAGTTTCACGGATTTGCATTCGTGCCGTTGATTTCCGGATAATTTATGATATTTTTTTGATATTTTTTATTTGATTTTTATTTGTCAAGCATCTCACGATCGTAAGATACTTGACAATATTTTTAAGGCGTCACTTTTTGGTTGTTTTAGGTGTGTCAGTTTATATAATAATTTGTTATTGACAGAATATTATTTTTATGCTATTATTTAGCAGGCTATAAAGCTGTTTTAGTACTTTGATACTAGATAATCAATCTCGATTGAATCGGGATTGTGGGTGAATTGTGCAACTAACGACGTTGTTGGGACAACGAACCCTCCTTCGCATAAAGCTACGGAGGGTAAAAGGAGGATGAGATGAAAAAGCACTTTGTTATGTTTATCGTCTTGTGCTTCGTCGTGCTCACGCTGAGCACGACCGGGGCGTTCGCTGAGAGCAACAGCGTGCCGATGTGCCGGCTGGGGGTCAACCCGGTCGACACACACCGTCAGGTGGACTGGTCTACCCAGTGCACTCTGACGCTAACCTCGCCGCAAGTGGTGAGGATGGAGTCCGCGAGCGGCGACATCAGCACCTGTCGATTGGCTACGGGAACCTCCGTGGTCATCGACAAGGAGACGAGCAGGGCGGAGTACGTTCGTTTCTGCTCCAATCCTCTGCCGGATCATCCGTTTCTGTCAGGGCAACGGGATTGTGCCCCTCCAGCCACGGAGAGGGTGGTGGTGCAGACCGAACGGCCTGCGGCAGTCATCCACCAACCAACTGCTACCGTCAGGATCTTCCACAACGGTCTGGACATTACCAATACGAAGGTGAAGCCCGGCACCGAGGTGGTGGTCGTGTGGGAGTCAACCCACGCGGATCAGTGTGTGGCACTGTCCGGTTTTGGGTTCATGACCAAGGGAGAACCCTTCGGTTCAGAGAGAGTCTCTCTGAATCAGAAGGGCCTCTACACGTACAGCGTACAATGTCATGGCCCGGCTGGGTACGTCGTGAGCGAGGACGCCAACATCGCAGTCAAATCCAATCCCTGGGGTTGGATCGTTGGTGGCATCTTGCTGGCTATCGTCGCAGCCGCCGCCGGTGGTGGTGGAGGCCATCACTCGTCGGTTCGCCAAGGGCCGACCATTCCTTAGTTCTCTTGGGGATTGCGCGATGACATAAACGCAGGTTTTTAAATCCCGTTTATGCCGTCCGCAATCCCCGCCATCTTTTAGTGTTTAAAAAATATTTTTTGAAAATTAAAAGATAGCGATTCATATTTAAAACATCCGTTAACAAAGCGGGTGTTTTTTTATAAAAAATCGCCCAAGTAAATGGCGATTTTAAATTTTAACTAAATCTTTTCCCAATAATATCCCGAATCGTCTTTTTTCCCAAAGTTGTTTTCTTTTTTAGCGCAATCATCACAGAAAAAATGATCTCCAGAAAATTGTGTGTGTCTTACCCAGATAGCCGGTTTGTCGCACATATCACATTTGATGCGTGTTTGGTGGGATTGATTAATGGTATTTTCAAGAGTTTCAAGAGTGTCTTTGATGTCTTCTATTCTATTTTTAATCTTCACTTCTATTGCATCGATTTCAATATCCGATGGGGGATTATATTTGTCAAAAAGGCGCAACACCATAGCCAATTCCTCTATCGTAAAGGCGGCAGCTTTTTGATTTTTAAATTCTCTTATCAATCGTTTGATTCTGACGCTCGTTATGTTATTCATTTGAAACCTCCTTATGTGCTGATAAAATTATAATCTTGCATATTATCAAAAACAAGTTTTATTAGTTATGGTAATTGTTTGATATTGTGGATGTTAAAATTTTATTACTTATTAATTTGTAGCAGTCAATCAAGCGGGATTGTGAATATCATTTTATTAGATTCATCTAAAATTTATTGTGTTAAATCATAATTTTAATCATAAAAGTAATATTTATTGCATTTAATAAATTATATTAAATTCTTTTTTTAGATTCAAAATTCGGTCAAAAGACTCAATAATCCTTTGTTCTCTAATATTTCCATTTTTTACAGCATTAAAAATTATATCCCTTATTTTTAATGCCAGATCTTTATCATATCCACTCGGACTGTCATTTGAAATCATTATCATGTCAATCCCCGCGTTTATGGATTTTATTACCGCATCGTCTAAATTATAATTTTTGCTTATGGCGCCCATTTGCATGTCATCGGAAATGATAACGCCGTCGAATCCGATTTGTTTTCTTAAAATGTTTTGTAAAAAAATCTTAGATAAAGTTGCTGGATAATTTTCATCAACGTTTTTATTTATTACATGAGCAACCATAACTGCTTTAAGCAAGCCGTCATTATTTAAACCTTGATAGGGAAGCAGTTCTTCATCTTTGTAGGTATTTGTTATATCAACTTGTTCTTTGTGGCTATCTTCTGTCGCGCTTCCTTGGCCGGGAAAATGTTTTGCTACGGCAATAATATTATTTTTTTGCAAGTTTTTTATAAATAATTTTGAATTATAAAGAACTTCGCTTGCATCTGAAGAAAAAGAACGCCCCAAAGCGCCGATGATTGGATTTTGAGGGTTTATGTTTATATCAACTACAGGCGCAAAATCCATGTTAAATCCCAAATTCTTTAATTCCGTTGCCAAAATCATTGATTCTTTATAAGTAGTTTGCAAAGTTTTATCCTGCCCCATTTTTTCTTCGGAAATGATGGGTAAAAATCCATATTTTGGTTTTAAGCGATTTACATTTCCACCTTCGGCGTCAACCGCAATAAATAATGGCGTAGTAGAGTAATTTTGAATGTCTGAAATGAGTTTTTTTGTTTGATCATAATTTATAATATTTCTTGGAAAACTATTTGATGGAAAGTCATAATCAAATAAAATAACACCACCAGGTTTAACATCTTTTATCATTTTGTATGTGTCGGAATTCTTTAAAACTCTAGTCTCTCGAAATCCAATCATTATCATTTGCCCTATTTTATCTTTAAGTTCATTGTCTGATAATACGACTTGTCTTTTAAAAATATTTTTTGTTTCTGAGGCATCTCCGATTCCATTATTGTTTGGTTTAAATATATTTAAATACATAAAAATTCCGCCAATTGTAATGGCGCAGAAAACACAAATTTTTAACAACAATTTAACCAATTTCATAATTTGTTTATTTTAACAAAATAAGACATATTTTAAAAAATTTTATTAATCGGAAAATTATTTATCTAAGAATAATGATAATTGTTGTGGATGTTAAAATTTTATTGCGTTATAATTAAATTATGACAAAATCGGTTGCAATCATAATTTATTTTTTAACCATGGTAGCGGTGATTGTCGGTGCTGATTTGTTGTTTTTTAAAAATCGTTTTTGGGAACGGCTTATTGCGAATATTGGCATCGTATTATTATTTATTGCTTTTTATTTCGGGTTTATAAAATAAAAACCACATACATTTATCTTAACATGTACGTTTTAGCTTGCACTGAGCTTGCCGAAGTGCTCCGGTGGTTATCCTTCGCTAAAGCTTCGGATAACGCGGTAGGAATCTCACGTTGTCGCTTGGTTCGACTTCGCTCACCACAAGCCGCTCTTCTCAACACGCCCTGTCTACTGGTAGGCAGAGCTCGGTTTCTTGACGCTCCTTTAGAGCTTTTTCCTACACGGGAAACTACAAGTTTCCCGACCCCTTCCGAAGGTTCTCGCACTCCACACAAAGCAAAAAGAAAAAACGCCACAAGGACGTTTTTCTTTTTGCTCCGGTGGTAGGACTCGAACCTACAACCATCGCCTTAACAGGGCGCCGCTCTACCATTGAGCTACACCGGAATATTTTTTACTGGAGCAGATTTATACTACCAAAGACAATAAAATATTTCAAGAATTATTTTGTATAGAATAAAAAACAAAATATTTTTATAAAATAAATAAAACAATGAGTCAATCATTTTTTGGGGCAATTATGCTATAATAATATGGTAATGGAAAATCATAAAATTATTTTAAGGCCTTGGGGAAAGGAGGTTATTTATTTAAGAGAAAAAAATATCTGGGTTAAAAAAATAAATATCAAAAACGGACATCGCGCCAGTTTACAAAGCCACAAAGGGAGGGATGAAACCTGGATTGGATTAAGTGGCGCAACCAAAGCCATTGTCGGAAATAAAACAAAAATATTAAAAGCCGGCGATATAATAAAAGTAAAAAAAGGACAAAAACATCGCTGGGCGGGAGTAAAAAATGCCTGCGTTCTGGAGGTGGCGTTCGGAAAATTAAACGAAAACGACATATTCAGATACCAAGACGATTACGGAAGAGCGGATAAAAAATGATTTGCTCTAAATTTTTTAGATGATATAATATATAAAATAAATGCCTAAAAAGAATATAACAACAAAAAAAACATCTAAAAAAAATCTTTCCAAAAAGATTGTTAAAAAAAGCGTTGCTAAAAAATCTTCAGTTAAGAAAACGAAAGCAGTTTTAAAATCCAAAAAATCGCCTAAGAAACCAAAATCGGTTTTAAAACCTAAAAAACTTTTAAAAAAACCAAAGTCCGAATTTGAATTAAAAAAGCATCCCGAGAATCCCATCATAAGACCAAAAAGAGAAAATGAGTGGGAATCATATCAGACTTTTAATCCGGCGGCCATTTTTGAAAATGGAAGAGTTCATATTCTTTATCGAGCTTTAGGGAGCGACGGAGTTTCCCGTTTAGGATATGCTTCAAGCGCAGACGGCATTCATTTTGACGAAAGATTAAACGAGCCGGTTTTTGTTCATTATACAAAACCGTTTAACGCTTCTTTGCAAATGCCAAAAGATTTTTTTGCTTATGCTTCGGGCGGAAGTTGGGCCGGATGCGAAGACCCGAGAATAACCAAAATCGACGATAAGATTTATATGCTTTTTGTCGCGTTTGACGGATGGAATATTCCAAGACTAGCAATCACCTCAATCAAGCTTAAGGACTTTTTAAATAAAAAATGGAAATGGTCCGGCTCAAAAATTGTTTCTCCCGAAGGAATCATAGATAAAAGCGGAGTTATTTTTCCGGAAAAAATCGACGGCAAGTACGTAATAATGCACAGAATTTTTCCCAATATTCAAATAGATTATTTGGATAATCTTGATTTTGAAAATGGAAAATATCTTGAAGAAAAAGACACGATAAAAATCAGAAAAAATAAATGGGATAGCAGAAAAATAGGGGCCGGTGCTCCGCCGATAAAAACAAAATACGGATGGCTTTTGATTTATTATGGAGTGGACGATAAAAGAGCTAGTCAGTATAAAATCGGAGCAATGCTTTTGGATTTGAATAATCCGGCTAAAGTTTTAAAAAGAACAGATAAGCCGATATTGGAGCCGATTGAATGGTATGAGAATGAAGGCCACAAAGCCGGAATCGCTTACCCGTGCGGAGCGGTTGTTATTAAAAACAACCTTTTTGTTTTTTATGGAGGAGCGGATACGGTTGTTTGCGTTGCAACGGCAAATTTGGATGATTTTATGAAAGAATTAATTTCCGGGAAAGAGCCAAAATTGGAAAAAATTTCGGAAACGCCAAAGAAATAATTTATGTTTGTAATCAAAAGATATTCTTCAAATCCGATTTTAAAACCGGACCCAAAAAGCTCCTGGCAGGCGCAAGGAGTTTTTAACGGTTGTCCGGTGAAAAAAGGGAAAAAATATCATTTATTTTTTAGAGCCGTCTCGGAAAAACATTTTCATTCCGAAGCGGGATTTGAAATGGAAGTTTCCGATATTGGGCAGTCAATTAGCGGAGATGGAATTCATTTTAACAGTGGTCAAAGATTTATTATTCCCGAAGAAGAATGGGAAAAGTATGGATGTGAAGACCCAAGAGCTACTAAAATCGGGAAAAATTATTATATTTTTTACACCGCTATTTCAAAATATCCTTTTGTACCGGATGGAATAAAAGTTGGTTTGGCAATTAGCAGTGATTTGAAAAAGATAAAAGAAAAGCATTTGATTACTCCGTTTAACGCCAAAGCGATGGCGCTTTTTCCTGAAAAAATTAACGGAAAATATTGCGTGATTTTAACAGCCCATACCGATATGCCGCCGGCAAAAATATCAATCGCTTATTTTGATAAAATCAGTCAAATGTGGTCGCCTGAATTTTGGGATAATTGGCATCAGGAGATAGACGACTGGACAATAAATCTTCAGAGAAGGCCTCAAGATCAGATTGAAGTCGGTGCTCCGCCGATAAAAACAAAATACGGATGGCTTTTAATTTATTCTTACATAAGAAATTATTTTTCTTCTTCGGATAGAATTTTTGGAATTGAAGCGGCAATATTGGATTTAGAAGATCCAAGAAAAATATTGGCGCGAACGGGAATGCCGATAATGACTCCGGAAGAGCCGTATGAATTAAATGGGAGAATACCGGATATAATTTTTCCAAGCGGAGCATTAACCACAAAAAATAGATTAAGAATTTATTACGGAGCATCGGATGCTTTTTGTTGTCTTGCGGAAGTCGGAATCAAAGAATTATTAGATCACATCTGGTCTTATTCCGGATTAAAGCAGATGCAGTTAAAAAGAGCCAAAGAAAATCCGATAATTGTTCCTAATATATATCATCCTTGGGAGTCGAAAGCAGTTTTTAATCCGGGAGCTTTTTATTATGGAGGTAAAATGCACATAATTTATAGAGCTATGTCTGCCGACAATACTTCGGTTTTTGGTTATGCCACGAGCAGTAACGGAATTCATATTGATTACAGAAGTCCCGAGCCAATTTATGTTCCAAGAGAATCATTTGAAAGTAAATTAAATCCGGGCGGAAATTCCGGATGTGAAGATCCAAGAGTGACGGTTATCGGAAAAAATCTTTATATGTTCTACACCGCTTATGATGGAAAAAATTTACCAAGGATAGCTTTTACTTCCATAACTTTAAAAGATTTTTTAAATAAAAAATGGAATTGGAAAAAACCGATTTTAATATCTCCGCCTGATTTTGATAATAAAGATGCCTGTTTGTTTCCGGGAAAAGTCGGAGGAAAATATCTTATTTTTCACAGAATGGGTATGGATATTGATATCGCGTTAATTCCTGATCTTGATTTTAAAAAAAATAAATGGCTTGAAGAGCAAATTTGGCTAAAACCGCGAAGAGGATTTTGGGACAGCAAGAAAGTCGGTGTTGCCGGACCGCCCATTAAAACAAAAAAAGGATGGATTCTTTTGTATCACGGCGTTTCCGATGAAGGAATTTACAGAGTCGGCGCCGTTTTAATGAGTTTAAAGGACCCGACTAAAATAATTTCCAGAACAGACAAACCGATTCTTGAACCGGAAATGCCTTATGAAAAAAACGGACAAGTTTCAAATGTTGTTTTCCCTTGCGGATATGCGGTTATAAAAAATAAAGTTTTTATTTATTATGGAGGCGGGGATAGTGTGGTGGCGGCGGCAACTATCGGTATTAACGAACTACTTGATGTTTTTAAATAATTATAATTAATAAGAAAAATAATATGACAGCAAGTGAATTAAAAGATAAGTTGGCAAAGGGCGAAAAAATTCGTTTGATTGACGTAAGAGAAGGAGACGAATTTGAACAGGGGGAGAAGATAGAGGGCGCTGAAAATATTCCGATGGGAAAAGTTTTTGTTAAAGTTCAAAAAAACGAACTTCCCAAAGAAGGTAAAATTGTCACTATTTGTAAAACCGGAGGAAGATGTGAAATTGTTGC
>JAKANP010000024.1 GCA_021812345.1 bacterium
GAGATTCCGCTACGGTCCACAAAATTCAAAACCATTTATTGGTTTTGGATTTTGGGATATTTGCGGATTAGAATCTTTGGGGGTCGGGGCATTTTGTAAATGCCCCGTGGAGGAAATACTAAAACCGAATGGTTTTAGAGAGTCCCGATTTATCGGGACGACGTGAGATTCCGCTACGGTCCACAAATTCAAAGCAAATAAATGGTTTTGAATTTTTGAAAAAATGGAGGCGTGCGCGAGCGGTTGAAACGGACGGTCTTGAAAACCGTTATGCCAGCAATGGCATCGAAGGTTCGAATCCTTCCGCCTCCGCAAAAAAATATCGTCCACAAGGGCGATATTTATTTTTTTGAGAGAGTCTCGAAACTGCTTTCGGGATGTGAAGGATTCGAACGATGGAGCATGTCCCGATGAGCACATCGGGACGCGAGTTGGTGCCTAGACCTATTTTACGCGGCGGCGGGGAATATAGAATCGAAGGGGAATCCCTGCCTACCGGCAGGCCTCCCTTTCCGCAACAAAAATCCGCCGTTTGTAGGCGGATTTGAAATCTATGCAAATCAATTTTCCGGTAATTTTACTCTCTTGCCTCTGTTGGCAAATAAAAGTTAAAAGGACTCTTACCAAAAGACGCGAGACGATCTGATGCCTTATCGACCAAGGCGTTGATAACCTCGATATGACTCGGCGGGACTTCGGCCTCCCCCATTCCGCTTCCCGGAATAGGGATCTTATTTATCGGAATAAATTTCACTCTCCTGATTTTGGGATCGACAGGAACGCCAATCTGAATTCTTTTTTCCAAAATCACCATAAAAATCACATCTCTGTGAAAATCAAAATCGGGACGAGATGATCTCTTTACTCTTTCAAATATCAAACTTCTGTCTATCTGATTCTCTTCTATCTTAATTCCCGTCTCTTCAAACAATTCCCTCAAAGCAGTCGTCACAGGACTCGAATCAAAATCTTTTGCCCGGCCACTTGGCAACTTCCACGCCGGTGGCTTCAAATATTTACCACCGTTCTTTTGGAGAATGCTTTCTCCGGCATCATAAACCATCAAAATAGACGGCGGACTCAAAGAAAGCAAGCAAATTCCCGCTGTCACCGATTCCTTTGGCATTTTAATCCTTTCCCCTTTCTTTTGAAGATGCTGATATATTTATAAAACAAAATAAATATTTAGTCAACTACAATTTATTCGTCTTAAAAAATTAAAATATGATTTATTTCCTCAAAAAACATGCTATTATGAATACTCAAATATTTAATATACAAAAAATATGGATTCAATTATTATTTTCGGAGCAAAATATCTTTACATTCTTGTTTTGATTATTGCTTTGGCCGATTTTTTGAGACAATCAAAAAACAAAAGAATCGAAACGATTTTTTTGGCCGTTATCGCTTTGCCACTCACTTACATTTTGGGAAAGATTCTGGGGCATTTTTATTACGACCCGAGACCTTTTGTTCAAAATAATTTCACACCGCTTATTCCCCACTCTCCCGATAACGGATTCCCTTCGGACCACGCGCTTTTGGTTGGAAGCATTGCCGCAGTTTGGATGTTTTTAAATAAACGCTTGAGTTTAGTTCTTTGGTTAATCGCCTTATTGGTCGGCCTTTCAAGAGTTGCCGCCGGCATTCATCACCCATTGGATATTATTGGCGGATTTATTATTGCGGTTATTTGCGCCTTTATTGCCGATAAAATTTTCAGATTAAGAACGGAAAAATAAAGGCATAAATTAAAAACGGCGCATTAGCGCCGTTTTTAAATAAAATTTCTATTCCACGCAACAGTCAATCGCCTTTTTAACCAATTCTCCCAACTTTCCCATAAAACCCCGACTACCGGCAGGCAAGCCTTTTTTTTCGGTGTCGTGACGATTTAAAGCGCCATCGTCTATTTTTTTTATATCTCCAACATCAATTAACTTCATATTTAATCCCCAGAAAAGAGAATATAAATTATATGCCTTGTCAAAAAGATCGTACGCCTCCTCTTTTTTGCCCATCCCAAGTTGCTTTGTCCCGACTTCCATAAGACGCATGGAAGCGGCGAGCAGATGTTTTGAAATGCACCAAACCTCTCCCTCATATTCTTTGATTATTTTTTTAAGAAGCTCTTTTCTCATCTCGCGAACATCTTTTATCATATCGTAATACTCGGTCTTTCCAAGCTTAGCTCCGGTAAAGAAAAAGTGTTCCTCAATAGAAACGAGGTTCATAATCGCGATGCTCAAATCCTGGTCCGAAGAAAGATCCATTTTGTCTTTCTTTTTCATCTCGTCGACTTTTTGGATAAAATCGTTTAATTTTTGAAAATTATTTTCTTTTTCCATATTTTTTAAATTTGCCGCTAAAACTAAATTATTTGGTTATAAAATAGAATATACCGCTTGCAATAACCAAAGCAAGCACCGGGAAGGCTACTTTCTCGTAAGGAAAATGAGCGTGATTATCATTTTTCTTTTTTGAATATTCATACAAATAAACCGACGACAAAAACACCAAACTTCCTGCCATAATTCCCAAAAGAAGTTTGTCCATCCCCCACATTTTGTTAAGCGGATGGCCGATTATATTTGTGAAAAATAACGGCGCCGCAACAAGTAAATAATAAAGAATGATAGTCAAGGTTTTTTCACCCCAAAATTTTATATTTTTTTTATCAAACCAATCCAAAGTCCACATAATCATAGAAACTATCAGCCCGCCAATCCAAGTTCCGGTAACGGTATCATCAACTCCAAAATATCGGGCCAGTCCAACTCCGCCGGCAACTGCCACTGTGCAAATAGGACAAACCGCTTGCGCCGAAAAAGCCCAAAAAAATCCGATAAAAAGGCCCCGAAAGCCATTATT
>JAKANP010000025.1 GCA_021812345.1 bacterium
TGAAACTTTTAAAAATAACGGAGATATCCATACGGCTACAGCCGAAAAAATATTCGGAGCTTCAAAAGAACAGGTAACAAAACAAATGAGACGGTTGGCAAAAACTTTGAATTTTGGAATGGTTTATGGAATGGGTCCAAGAGCATTTGCGCAAAGCGCCAAAATTTCGTTAAAAGAAGCTCAAGATTTTATTAAAAAATATTTTGAACAATTTCCGGCAATAAAAGAATGGGAAAAGAAGATATTGGACGAGGCGCGCCAAACAGGAATTTCAAAAAATATAAACGGAAGATTTAGAGATGTCTCACAAATAAACTCGGTCAATCAAAGATTTTCGTCCGAGGCCGAGAGGGTGGCAAAAAATATGCCCAGTCAAAGCTTGGCGGCGGATATTTTGAAATTAGCCATGATCGGCGCCGATGAATATATTAAAGACAAAAAAGCGAAAATGATTCTCTCCATCCACGACGAATTGATTTTTGAAGTTGATGAATCTTTGATTGAAGAAAAATCAAAAATTCATTTTATAAAAGATGTAAAATCAATTATGGAAAACGCTTTTGAATTAAAAGTGCCGCTCAAAGTTGAAGTAAAGATCGGAAAAAGTTGGGGAAATATGAGCGACTATCAATTATAAAAATTCAAAAAATTAAAACCGGCAAATGCCGGTTTATTACATAATTTTGTTTTGGGCGACAATTTCTTCGGAATAAAGTTGAATATCTCCTTCTTCAACGCCTTTTTCGTCGGACGACATTTTGATTTCTCTTGCTATTTCAATTATTTTTTTGGGGTCAATGTCAAGATATATTGTTGCCCCGCAGTCGCATTTTCCCGCCAGCATAAAAACAAAATTTCCGGGAGTCCTTTTGTTTCTTGAGAAATTAACGGGTATCGTCGTTGAATCGGAAGTTACCGAGTAAAATATTTTTATGGATATCTGTTTGAGCTCGACCAATTCGCCACAATTGTCGCAAGTAGACGTAATAAATCTTAATTTTGCCATAAATCTGCGATTCATTGGCATCGCGTTCCTCCTTACGCAAGATCTGAATCTAATCTTAAAATTATAATTTTTTTTGTCAACAATAAAAAATCCGGCAATTAAGCCGGAAATAATTTTCTAATCATCTCCAAAAATGTCCGGGATTGTTTCTTCGTCTTCTTCCGAATCGGAAAATGCTTCTTCTATTTCAATACTACTCACTTCTTTAATTGAAGATTTGCTGATGTCTTTTTGGAAAAAAATCGCTCCTGTTTTCTTGTTTATATCGGCGAACACAACGTCTCCCCGATTGATTTCTCCATTGTTAAGCGGTCCCGCCAGTTTTTCTCTGATATATTTTTTGATTCGTTTTCTGGCTTGACGGCCTCCAAATTCAGGATGGTCCGACGATTTCTTAAAAATAAATTCAAGCAGATCATTTGAAGCTTTCAGGAAAATCCTCTGTTTTTTCCAAAGAAAATCTGTGATTTCCTTGAATTCTAAATCCAAAATCGCTTTTAATTCGTCGGCTGACGGTTGTTTGAAGACAATCGTATTTTCTTCTATGCGATTAAACAGTTCTGGAGGAATTACTTTTCTGAGTTTATCGACGGCAACGTGCCAATTGATATTTTTATCCGCCTGATTGGTTCTAAACCCGATTGATGTGGGTCCGTTTTTGGCCAACGACGCCAATTTATCCGACGCTAAATTACTGGTTAAGAAAATAAATGAATTTCTAAAAGAAACGATTTCGGCATACCTTCCTTTGATGGCTGTCTGCCCTTTACTTGATATCTCCAAAAGCAGATTCCAAAGCGCATGGCTCGATTTTTCAAATTCGTCAATTAATATTACTGAATAAATCGGTTCATTGCCAAACATTAAATTCATTTGGATTTCCAAACTTGAACTCAAATTTTTATAGTGCTCCAGAAGCTCGTCCCATTCGGTAAGTTTTTCATCTTTAGTTCTTAGCGTGTTGGCTACTTTTGAAGTTTCTTTTATCAATTCTCTGATCCTGGAATTTTTCTTGTAGGCAACTATCATCCGGTTCTTTTTCACATAAGAATTGATATTGTCTTGAGTTAAAATCGGCGGATCATCATATCCTACATAAGAATGAGACGAGCCGGTCAAGCTGGTAATTAAATGATCTTCTGAAAAATCAGGCCCCATAATTTTTGTCATACCTTCTTTTTTACCGGAGAAGAATTCTGCCACCAATTCGGCGGTGTATGTTTTTCCCGTGCCTGTTCCGCCCAAAAACAATCCCACGAAAATAGGAGTTTGCGGATCCTTCAATGGAGACAGTGACAAATTAAAAGATGAGGTGATTCTTTCTATTGCGCGTTGCTGGCCGACCAATCGTTCTGACAGAAACTTTTTTAATTCCAAAGCTCTGGGATGGATTTTGTCGGTTCTGATATTTACCATAGCTGACATTTTCTCCCCCCTTTTTTCAAAAAGCTTTTGATATTCTAAATCGTTTTTATTTTTAATGTCAATTGTTTTAATTTTTGCCGGCTGTTATATTTTATTTTATGAAAGAATTTTATTCCAAAGCTGTTGTTTTAGGCAGAAAAGATTCCGGTGAAGTTGACGGAATAATTGATTTATTTACCGAGGATTTTGGGAAAATATCCGCTTGGGCAAAAAGCATTAAAAAAATAAAATCAAAACTTTCAGGGCATTTACAGCCAATGTCTTTTGTGAAGGCGCGTTTTATTCAGCGTGCAGGTCCAAGAGACGGCTGGTCTATGATTGATTGCATAAGCGACGACGATTTTTTGGATTTTAAAACTAAAGAACGTTATGACCTCTTGCCTTTAATAAATTTTT
>JAKANP010000026.1 GCA_021812345.1 bacterium
AGCAGCACCTCCCTATCATTTGCATGGTGGGGATACGGCCTTGCACGCAAGTAAGGATTTAGCCGTTTCAAACCAATTTTATTAAATTTATGATTGGTCTCGCCCTCCTTCACATAAAGTTTCGGAGGGCGTCCTCGATTCTTTCGAATCGGGACGTCTCTGTTCGCACCTCGAGGATTTCTCCCGATGGGAATTACCCACTACCATTCTCTTCGCTAATCAAGTCACCGGTATGCTCACATACCAATGTTTTGTTGGCGCGCTTGCAACCAAAGTTTTAACGATGGCGCGCTTGCACGCCGAAGCTTTAGCGAAGGCGTGTCCGGACTTTCCTCCCCTATCTCTAGAGATAGAAGAAGCCGCTTGACTTACCTTGCGAAAAAATTATACCACAAAACATCTTATTCAGTCAAATACAATGTTCATTTTTATAAAAAATTAAAACAATCCCCTTTTTGTATGCTCATCCAATGTTTCATTTAAAATTGCATCGGCAATTTTATTTTTTTCTCTGGGAATATATACAAAAGAAACATTTTTATATTCCTGTTTTAAGTTCCAAATATCTATAAAATACTCAAATAACGATTTTTCTTTTAATTTAAACTCGCCTTTAAGCTGGCTCACTACCAACTGACTATCCGAGCGGATTTCAACTTCCGTATTAATGGAATTTTCTTTACCGACAAGTTGTTTTGTTTTTTTAAGAGCAAAAATCATCGCTTTGTATTCGGCAATATTATTTGTTGCTACTCCTAAAAATTCTCCGTATTTTTTATTGAGAGTTTCAATATATATTCCGATAGCTGACGGGCCCGGATTTCCGCGCGAGCCACCATCGGTATAAATAACTATTTTTTGAAAATTATTTTTTTTATCTTTCATATTGATGTTATTCTATTATTTTCCAAGGAAATTTATCTTTTAACTTGCTCCTAAAAATAAACCCGGAAGCTTTTTCGTGCCCTCCGCCTTTAAATTTTTGAGCCAATTTGCTTACATCAATTTTTCCATTTGAACGTAAAGATACTTGAACATCTCCATTATTTTCCATGTACCAAACAATTCCGACGTTTATTCCTTTCGTTTTTTTGGTAAGCAAATTTCCAAGTTCGCTTCTTATAAATCTTGGAGCATTAACTGCCCAAGCTTTTATTCCAGATAATACAACTTTATTTGCCGAATTGCCTATTTCTTTGGAAAGCATTTGAACATAATTGTAAATGGCTCTACCCTGAATAAAATATTCTCTTTTGCCTTTGGAAGTTTTTAATTGATTGCAGATTTTATCCCAAACATCAAAAGAATAAGGAGAAAGATTAACCGATAACATTATTTCTTTGGAACCTTTTATTCTGAATTTCCATAAATCATTGTCTTGAATATAAAGAATCAGGTTGGGAACTTTTTTACCGGAAAAAAAATATTGCCACGCCAGATAAGATCCGGAATGATTATTGGAAAAAAGATGATCTTTCATCATCTCCGTCTCCGCCTTTTTTGTTATGTGATGATCCAAAACGACGACTTTGAGATTATTTTTCTCAAGCTTAATCATCTCTTGTCTGGAGTAACAAAAATCAATCAGATATATTTCTTTGTTTTTTAATCCTTTTGGAACGGGCGCGTCATGTTCGACGCCGATATACTCCGCTGAATCTTTAAATTTTTTCCAAGCCACCCAAGCCCCTCCAAAACCGTCCCAGCATTGGTTATGATACAAAACAACGATTTTTTTCATATAAAACTAAGCTTTTTATTAAAAAATGAATTCTAGATTTAAAAATTATTTTTGTCCAGAGCTTCGAGTCCGGGCAATTTTTTTCCGGAAAGATACCAGAGCATCGCTCCGCCTCCCACCGAAAGAAATTTGATATTTTTCTCCAATCGTTTATTCAATATTAAAGACGTCGTTTCTCCTCCGCCGACAACCGAAAAATCTTTTGATTTACCGATGGCTTTTGCCAAAGATATTGTGCCACTTTGATATTTTTTGTCTTCAATATATCCCATTGGTCCGTTCCAAATAATGGTTTTTGCTTTTTTGATAATTGATGAATAATATTTTTCTGTTTTTTCTCCTATATCGAGAATTTCTCCGTTTCCAATTTTAACATCTTGCGGAATAATAATTTTCTTTGATTTTAACCATTCTGACGCAACCACTAGAGAATCTTTATCATAAAGTGATCTTCCTATTGGAATATTTTTTGCCGCAAAGAAAGTATTGGCCACTCCTCCGCCGGTTAAAACGCAAAAAATATTTGAATAGAATTTTTTAATTACTCCGATTTTATCCGATATTTTTGCTCCGCCCAAAATAATTACAAGCGGTTTTATGGGATTTTTTATTATTTTTTCAAACGCTTTTATTTCCATCTCCAGTTCCAATCCGGCGTAAGACGGCAAAAAATCGGTTATAGCGCAAGTTGATGCGTTACTTCTATGAGACACGGCAAAGGCGTCATTTATATAAAGATTTCCCAAGGAAGAAAGTTGTTTGGCAAAAATTTTTGAATTATTTTCTTCGCCTGCGTCAAAGCGAAGATTTTCAAGCATAAAAATCTTGTCATTGGAATCATTTATTATTTTTTTTATTTTTTTGAAATCAAATTTATCAAAAAAAACTATTTTTTGTCCAATACCATTTGAGAGTATTTTCTCTAT
>JAKANP010000027.1 GCA_021812345.1 bacterium
CAGTGGATTTTAACCAGATTGAATCAAACAGGAATTGAAGTTGGTCAAAAAATGAATGAATATGATTTTTTGGCGACTGGACAGATAATTGAGTCGTTTATTGACGATCTTTCAAGATGGTATATCCGCCGGTCGCGAAAGCGATTCCAACGCGTTTCGGATAAAACAGATTGGGGAATAGCGACTGCAGTATTGGCATATGTGCTTTTGGAATTTTCAAAAATAATAGCTCCTTTCACTCCGTTTTTTGCCGAAGCTCTTTATCAGTCCATAGCGGGATTTTGTTCGTTTAGCGCCAAAGAATCGGTGCATCTTGAGTCGTGGCCCGATGGCAAGACATCTAAAGACGACGTGATTATTTCCGAAGCTATGAAACAAATAAGGGATTATGCCAGCACGGTTTTGGCTAAAAGATCGGAAATCGGAATCAAGGTGAGACAGCCGTTGAGCTTACTCAAGATAAAAGGCCTTAAGTCAAAAGAAAAAGATCTCCAGAAATTATTAGACATCTTAGGAGATGAGGTGAATGTTAAAGAGGTTGTAATTGATTCCAAAATTGAAAGTGAATTTGAATTGGATATAAATATTACGCCCGAACTTAAAGCCGAAGGAATTTTGCGCGAACTTGCGCGCACTATTCAGGAATTAAGGCAAAGTTCGGCGTGTGTTCCCAAAGATAAAATTGAAATCCATATTTCAGGGGCACCCGATATAGAAGCAATTGTCAAAAATGGGCAGGCTGCTCTTTGTCAGGACATAAATGCAAAAAATATTCTTTTTGGAAAATCAGACAGATTTGATTCCGAAATAGAAACCAAAATCGATTCTTCAAAAGTTTGGATTGGATTAAAAAAAATATAAAATGAATCCATTTTTCATATCAGTTCCGGTATTTTTGATAATTATATCCGGATGGCTGTTTAAAAAATACAAAATAGTCGATGAAATCTGGATTCATATTTTGAATCGTTTTGCTTATCGTGTTTCTCTTCCGGCTCTTATCATAGCCAGTTTTTGGAATATTAGTTTTAGCGACAAAATTTCACTAATGACTGCCGCATGGAGCGCATCTTTTATAGTGGGTTTTATGATTCTGTCGGCTATAGTCATTTCTTTTTTAAATTTATCGCACAAGACGAAAGCAGCGGCATTTCTTATCGTGTGTACGGGCAACACTGTTTATATGGGTTTTCCGATAATATCCAACACATTCGGGAGCGGATCGCTTCCCATGGGTTCGCTGGTGGCCGTTTTGTATCTTGTCCTGCCGATATTGGCGTCTATTTTTATGATAAGAATTTGGGCTAACAGCAAAAAATCAATTTCATCTCAATTTGTTGAATTTTTAAAAAATCCGCTGACAGTTTCTTCCGTTTTGGGCATAATAGCTAGTTTCGTGCCAAAACAGATTGCCGGAGTGGATTTGATTTACAAAGCTCTGGCCATGCTTGGGGCAACGGCTTCACCGGTAGCACTCTTTGCTTTGGGAGGTTTTTTATACAAAAGATTTTTTAGAAAAAATTTCGGATTGGTTTTTTGGTCGTCATTTGCCAAAATAGCGGCATTCCCGGTTCTTGCATTGATTGCCGGAAAATTTTTGGGCATCGCCAGGCCGGATTTGGGATTACTGGCCTTGCTTGCGGCTATGCCTTCGGCGGTAACAACATTTATAATTGCGGAGAACTTTTCGCTGGACGAAATGGCTGTTGGAAATGCAATTTTGGTCTCAACAATATTATCGTTTTTCGCTATTCCTCTAATCGTTTTAATTATTTAAAATATGTTTCTGGAATTTCCAAAAGGATTTTTTTGGGGAGCGGCGACGGCCGCTCATCAGGTGGAGGGGGATAATTATAATGATTGGACTGATTGGGAGGAAAAAAATTCTATCAGGCTGGCCCGCTCCGCCATAGCTTTAGCGAGGCAAGCAGACAGGTTTCCGGAAATGTTTGATGCAGATAACTATATTTCGGGAAAGGCCTGCAATCACTACAACCTTTTTGAAAAAGATTTCGATATTGCAAAAAAACTGGGCCATAATGCCCACAGGTTTTCAATTGAATGGAGCCGAATAGAGCCGGAAGAGGGGAAATTTAATGAAGCGGAAATTGAACACTACAGAAAAGTTATCAGGGCGTTGCGAAAGCGCGGAATTGAGCCGTTCGTGACTTTGTGGCACTGGACCAATCCTTTGTGGCTTGCCGAAAAGGGCGGAGTAGCCGGAGAAAAATTTCCGTTTTATTTTTCGCGTTATGTAAAAAAGGTAAGTCAATCTTTGGGAGAGGATATAAAGTTTTGGATTACCGTTAATGAGCCAAATATTTATGCATCGCTTGGCTATATAACTGGCCGTCAGTTTCCGGGAAAGAGAAATATTTTATTGGGAATAAAAGCATTCGGTAATTTGATTTCGGCTCATAGGGCGGCATACGCGTCAATTCACGAGAATGATAAATTTGCCACGGTTGGCGCGACAAATAACATTATTTATTTTGACCCTAAAAATAATAATCCGATTAATCTATTAATGTGTCGGATAGCCGATTATTTTTGGAATATTATTTTTTATAAAAAAATATCGGACTCGAGTGATTTTTTGGGATGCAATTATTAT